>CAYYGL010000081.1:0-21095 GCA_964471235.1 uncultured Calditrichaceae bacterium | reverse complement strand
AGAATGGATATTTTCCCCGGACCCCCTTACCGGGGAATTGATACGCCAAAAACGGCGTACTTTTCATAGTCTCTCACCACGGCTCACCATTACCTATCCTGCCAGCAAGCGGCTGCTGCTCTTTTTTAACTACTCCCCCACCCGGAATTCCAATACCATCTTCTCCCGGGATGAAGCCGCGACCCGTTCCAACACGGTACAATTTTTCTCCAGCGCCAACATTAACTTGCAATACTTGTTTTGATTTTTTGAAATGAGCAGTGAGTGGTTACGGATTTTTCGGAACTGTTCTCGGCTGCCAATATGACGGTGTTGTTTTACATTTCTTCCCTGCACACGAGAAGTTGTAAATATGAAGTTAAAAAGAATTTGATTTTCATAAATTGTTAATATAATATTATTAACTTCATACAAACTTATGGAGTTACCATGAAAATTGTTCTGAACCTTCTGAAACTGTTGATCTTTATTCTGGCGTTATATATCCTCACCCAAAACAGCGGGCAATCTGTAGCAATTAAGTTGTTAGGGTACCAGAACCCAAGTGTTCCTTTACTGGTGGTGTTAATCATTACCCTAACCGTCGGGGCGGTTTTAGGGGCGGTGTTTATGGCATTTTCTCTGATTCAAACTCAATCGGAACTGCGGAACTTGCGGAACAAAAACAAACAGCTAATGAATGAATTGGAAAACTTACGCAACATTTCTATTGACGAAATTCCGGATGAGGGGCTGGCAGCGGAACCCCCTACTTTAGAACCTCCCTCCGAAGAGCAATCATTAAAGGATGACAGATGAATGATAATTCCATATTGATAACGATAATCTTCCTGTTAGCGATTGCAGCCGTGGGCGGAGTGTTCTGGTACTCGTTCCGGCAGAAAAAACGCAAAACGATCGGTAATGCCTACCTGGAAGCCCTGGAGTATACCATTGACGGGAACGATCGTCTGGCAATCCAAAAATACAAAGATGCCGTTCGGGAGGATTCCGAGAACATCGATGCTTACATTCGCCTGGGAGATCTGCTCAGGAAACGCGGTCTTTACCAAAATGCGGTTCGAATTCATAAAGATTTGACCTTACGGGGCTCCCTCACCCCCACCCAACGGGTAAGAATTCTCCAAAGTCTTCTGGTGGATTATGAACTTGCCGGAGATACTCAAAAAGCCGTATCCACAGCCCGGGAGCTATTGAAGACGGAAAAAAAACCTGATATCTCGGTAATCCAAAAATTGATTTCTTTCTATGAGCAACAACAGCAATGGGACAGGGCACTTGAATTGGTTAGCGATAATTTGAAACAACTTCCTCCCGAGTATCGGAAACGGGCTGCCCTGTATTCTGTGTTTCAGGGGTTAGCCATTCAGGAGAATGGCACCGGAAAAGAAGCCCGCATCCGCTTTAAAGAAGCACTGAAGAAAGATAGTAATTGTGCCGCTGCCTATTATTATCTTGGGAAGTCTTACCAGGCTGAGGGCCGCCTGGAAGAAGCGATAGATTACTGGAAAAAACTCTGTTTCACCATACCGGAGAAGGGATATATTGTTTTTCCGGAATTGGAAAAAGCCTGGTTTGAAATGGGACGGTTTGCCGATGCGGAAAATTTATACCATGAAATGATGGTCTCCGGAAAAAACGGGCTTAATCCCGGGCTGGCATTAGCCGAAATATATAATAAGAAGGGCGATTACGACAGCGCCCTGGATATTCTGGCTCGGCTGGAAGGCGATTTCCCTTCCGCCCCGGAGGTAATACGCCAGAAAATTTTTATCATGTTTAATAAAGGACAATACAAACAGGCTGCTTCTCAAGCCTTAACATTTTTTCAAAACAACAAACCGGATAACCGAACTTTCCGCTGCCGTAATTGTCATTATCTGAGTAAAGAACCGATATGGATATGTCCCCAATGCAAATCATTAGATACGTTCGTGTAAGATACCTGTTCCTGGGGGTTTTATTATTCTTACCAGGAACCTTATCCGCGCAAAGAGATCAACATATCAGTGAGTTATACAATCATCATCGGATTTATTTGCTCAAACAGCTTTTCGAAAACGATGAAATTTCCTCCCCGGAGTGGAAGCAGTTTGTTACCGCACTTTTTGAAGTGGACGCCGACAAAGCTATCCAGACAATGATCCATATTTACCCCAACACCCGGGATAGAGAGTTACAGGATGTGATTCGGGAACGGGTATCCCAATATTATTCCGCCCGGGGAATCTATGGCACGGCGAGCCGGATACTGAAAGACAAAAATTTCTTTGAACACGAAATTGTTTTCCAGTGGCAGGGTAAAAAACAGAAGCAATTTGGGGTCCAGGTTGGAGCGTTCAGCACCCGGGAGAATGCTCAAAAAGCTCTGAAAAAATTCTCTGCCCAATATTCCAATATTGACATCATTGAAAAATTGCGTAACGACAGGAAATTTTATATTGTGGTAATCGGGGGCTACCACACCCGGGGGGAAGCTGATAAAATTGCCAGAATTTTAAATAATAAAATGAGGAAAGAATCCTATTTTACCATTCAATATTAAACATGAGGTGAGGTATGGATGCAGAAGTGTTAAAGCACATTCCCTTATTTTCGGAACTTAGTGAAAAGGAGTTGGAAAAAATCATCAACGTGGCAAGCAAACAGCGCTATCACAAGGACAACCTGATCCTCATCGAAGAAGAGATCGGTTCCACCATGTTTGTGATTCTTTCCGGCCGAGTAAAAATATCCCGAATCAGCGATGACGGCAGGGAAGTGATTCTGTCGATTTTGAGCGAAGGAGATTTTTTTGGAGAAATGTCTCTGTTAGACGGGCAAACCCGTTCAGCCAATGTAACCGCTATTGATGAGTCGGAGTTGATGGTGATTCGCCGGGAAGATTTTTTACAGATGCTGAAGGATTATCCTCAAATTGCCATTAACTTGCTAAAAGAATTGGCGCAGCGGATTCGCAAAAGCGATGAACACATCAAATCGCTCTCTCTTCAGGATGCCACCGGGCGGGTCGCCAGCACATTGCTGAGAATTGCCGAAGATTCCGGGGTGTTCCGCAGGGGGCAGGTGGAAATCAGTGAACTCCCGCTGCAACAAGACTTAGCCAACATGGCAGGCACCAGCCGGGAAACAATCTCACGGGTTATCAAGTCTTTGATGGTGCAAGGTTACTTAAGAAAAGAAAAGGGAAAAATTGTTATTCTGGATTACGAAAAATTTAAATCGATCTTCTCCAGATAGTGTAAAGGAGTTCTCTTTGTGCCCTCAAAAATTGTTTTATTGGGTAAAGCGGAAAAACATTTTCATTTCCTTACGGAATCCTTAAGGAATCTTCACTACCAGTTTGATTTTCTGTCGGTGGACTCTCTGCCGCAGGAGCCTCTCCCATTCAACGAGGTTGATTTATTCATTATAGATACCCTGCCACTTCCGGAAGAAGTATTCCAGCAAATTTTTACTATTTTAAAAGAGAATCCTCAGTTTCGGGGGGTGCCGGTGTTGGCGCTGGTGCCGGAGAAACCAATCCGCTTACGCTACCGTCTTGTCGATATGGGAGTGGATGACTACCTGCTGGTGCCATTCGATCGTCTTGATGCCCGGATGCGGGTTCAAAACCTGTTGAAAATCAGCAATCCCATTCCCGAGCCAGCCGGGGAACCGTCAGCCCCGTTATCATCTGATTCCGGCACCGTCATCCGCTCTTCCTCCGATACCATCGAAGAACTGACCGAGTTATACCGAATCATCCACAAAGCGGTCCTCTCCGGTGAAGAAACCGGTAAAACCATCGATTTGCTGGTAAAAAAAATTACCGAATTGAGCGATGCCCAATTTGCACTTCTATTTGATGTTGAAAAAGGGGAAAATTTGATTCTGCAACAGAAATACCCGGGGGGAGATGATCTCCAAAGCCTCTCATTGCCGGTTGCGGATTTGCCAATTTTATTAAAAGCGGTTCGTATGCAAAAACCCACCACTCTCAACCGAATTACTCCCGGCAATCCCCTGATTGGGAGGTTGAACAAACATCTTCCCGGGCTGGTGAAGTCGATTATTGTATACCCCCTCCCGGTTCAAGAAGTCGTAAAATCGGTCCTGATGGTCATTAAATCCGATGACACTCCCTTCACAGAATACCATTATGCACTGGTTGAGCATATTTCCCACCTGCTTTCCAATTTCTATTACCTGAAAGCATTGGAGAAGAATGTGAACGACCAAATGGATAGTCAGATTTGGAAATTTTACTTCGAGTTTCTCGACCAGGTAATGAATCAATTGGATTTCGGGATATTGGTTATTGGAGATGAGCATCATATTAAATACATTAATGTCAGCGCCGCCAAATTGCTGCGGGTAACCCCCCGGGAAGCCGTCTATAAACCGGTAACCGATGCGATAGATGAGACCATTCTGGAAAATATTTTGAATACCGCGGATATACCCGCTACAACGATTGACCGACCGGAGATAGAATTCGAACTACCGGACGGCACGAAAAAATTGATCGGATTCACGGTGCACCGATTCTCCGGTAAAATGAAGCAAGAGGATGGTTACATCATTGTGTTAAAGGATATTACGGATATTAAAGATTTGCAGGAAGAGATGCGGCGGGTCGACCGGCTGGCATCCCTGGGGATGATGGCATCCGGCATTGCCCATGAAATTCGGAATCCTCTGGCAGGCATTAAAGCAATGGCGCAGACATTTGAGGAGGAATTAAGCGAAGACGACCCCCGGAATGAATATGTACGCCGAATTGTGCGTCTGGTAAATCGGCTGGATGATCTGCTGCGCACCCTCTTTTCCTATGCCCGCCCCTCCAAACCCAATCGCCAGTTTTGTGACATTCCCACCATCGTCAAAGAAGTTTACAGTCTGATTCACCGGAAGTTGAAAGAAAACAATATCAAATTATCCATCCATATTCAACCCCAGTTACCGGAAGTTTTTATGGACCCCGCCCAACTTCAGCAGGTCCTGATCAATTTATTGCTCAACAGTATCGAAGCAATCCATGAAGAGGGGCAAATTGACATTGATATCCACTTGTTTTACCCCAAAGACCACGCCCAACATGCACCGGCGGTTCACGCCCGTTATTATTCATTATTAAAACCGGAACCACATCTTAAAATCCATATTAAAGATAATGGATGCGGAATTGCCCGGGAAAACCTGGAGCATATTTTTAATCCTTTCTACACCACCAAACCCTACGGCACCGGACTGGGGCTGTCAATTGTTTACCAGATTGTGAAAGAAAACGACGGCATCATTTATTATGAAAGTGAACCGAATCGTGGAACGGATTGCTACCTATATCTGCCGATAAACAAAATGCGTCCCTCAAATTTATTGGGTTGACCAAAATGATACACTTTGCATCCACAAACGAAATTATATCGCAGCCCCTCCATTACGGAATGTTGCAGCCCGGTTACCAGCCGGGCATCCACCTTACATTGCAGGATACCACCCAAAACCTCCAACACTTATTGGAAGGCCGGGTAGAAGTTGGGGTTATTTCCGCCCTGGATTACGCCCGCAATAGTATTGAATTAAAATTAATAAAGGAGATTGCCGTCTGGAGTGGGGGCGTCACCCGATATGCCTTGCTGTTTTTTCAGGCGAATCTGAGCCGTTTCCAGCAGGTGGCTGCCTTTCAGAAAGATTCCCAATACCAGGTGCTAACGGATTTATTGTTTAAAGAGTATTTTGAAATGGAACTCGACTGGTATTATCCCCCGGAAAACGGAACTCTGGATACAATGCTTGAATTATACCAGGCATGTTTACTGGAAAAGGACGAAGCCCTGAACAACTACTTCAAATCGGATAATTACCTGGATATCGTAGAAGACTGGTGCGACAAAACGGATCTCAATTTTATTCATCAGGTTGTTGCCTGCCCCCGGGAACTAAATGAAACCAATTTCGTGGAATCTCTCTTACTGTCCCGGGAACTGGGCATGCGTAACCTGATGACCATTGCAAAAGATTATGCGGTTGATAAAGAACCCGGATGGGATGTTTATTTTGACTTGTTAAATGAGCATTTTTCTTTCTTTCCGCAACAGGACACCTGGGAGGGTTTAAAACAATATTATGAGTTTTTGTTTTATCACGGGGTCATTGATTCAATCCCGGAACTTCACTTTGTGTAACGGTGTGGCTCCTGAACTGCTGGAACGTTCCATTTCCGGAAAACCGGAGGGATGGGAGGGGAGTAAACCTCCGGGGTTCGGTTTAAGGTAAATGAGCAGTGACTTGTTGGGTGCAAGCATAATGTGTTAGAAATTCCGAGTCGATGCTAACAAGGTGGGATAACAGAGATGATGAAGAAAAGAACAGAAATGAATCCGGAAAAGACTAATAAGCCCGAGAACCTGTATTCCGATGAATTATCGCTGATAACCAGCAAAGACTCCCGGGACATTGTTGAGTTGAATTTGCGGCAGATACTAAAACGGCGTCAGCAATACAATATCCCGGTCATTGGAATTGCCGGCGCCGACGGTAAGACAACTACCAAACGGATGATTAGCTCTATTTTATCCACTTCCTATCATCTTTTGGAAACTCCCCTTGATTGCAACACCCAGGACGGGGTGACCACCACCCTGCTGCGCATGAACGAAGACCATGACATTGCTTTGCTGGAACTGGGAATTGTGCTGCCGGAACAGTTTGAAAGAGCAGTTCAGGTGGCAAAACCGAATATCGCGGTGATTACCAACATCGGGGAAGCACATCTGGCAACCATGGGAGATAAATACTTGATTGCCGACGCCAAAGTGGAACTGGTGCGAAATCTGCCGCGGGATGGTTATGCGGTGTTGAACATTGACGATGAATTGGTAAGCGGCATGGCGCGTTTTTCACCGACTCCCAACATCATCAAATTCGGATTGAATAAAAATGCCCGCTTTAATGCCAACCACATTCAGCATCTCGGTCCCAAGGGGATCCGTTTTACGGTGAACGGATATTACCAATTTCATCTGCCAATTTACAGCACGGCAATGATCTATAACGCCCTGGCAGCCATTGCCGTGGCGCGTATCTTTAACATTGATTTTACCACCATTCAGGAAGCACTTCAAAACCGGTTTGAACTGCTACCTCATCGGGGTAACCTGATTCGAACAGACAATTTGTTTATTCTCGACCACACCTATGATGCCACCATCAATTCCGTCACCAAGGCATGTGAATCCCTGGCACAGTTTAAACCTTTCTCCAATCGTCTTATCCTGGTCATCGGCGATATCCGTAACCCGGGACCCAAACCGAAAGAAACTCACCTGAAGATGGGGTATTATATCGCCGCCCTGCCAATCGATACGGTCATCACCGTGGGGCGGTTTGCCAAATATATTGCCCGCGGGATAAAACAGTTGAATCATACCAAAAAAAGAATTCGAACCTGCAAGGACGTTTCCGCCCTTCAAAAACTACTGCCGGACGAACTGCCCCCCGGAGCCACTGTGCTGTTTATCGGCAGCCGGGAGTTACAATTAGATCGATTTTTGCCGCAGTTGGTTGAGGTTTCGTAACCGTGCAGGACGCCATTCGATACCCCCTCGCCCGCTTCCTCCATTTCTCCACAGTTATTTCCCCGGAATGGCATCCTTCTTTTCGGGAAACGGCTCCTCAGAATGGGGAGTGGAATGTCGGCACATTTTTTCTCCGGTAGGAACATTGCCTGAGTACACCCGCTTTTTTTAACATCAGTTCGACATGAGAAAATAGAACGCGGATGGACCCGGATGACCAGGCATCCGTCGTAAATCTGCGTTTTCTCTTTCATCTGTGTTTTTTTTCAAGTTACATCGACCTCACATTTTTTTACAAAAAATAAAAAACCGGTTGATTAATAACTGACCGGTTAGTAAATTATTAGTGCATCATGAATTCCGGCTACGACATGTGGATAGACTCCTGCGAAGCTGCTCCGGATGACATCTCCCCGCTTCCGCTATCCGAATCCGGATGCGGAGAAAACGGGGGGTTAGGGTAATTTTTCCTCAAGAAGTGCCGCCCACAGACGGAGACCATCGAACTATTCACAGCCTCAAAGGTTGACAAAATTCCCGGGGGAAAGATGAAATCAAATCTGATACGATTTATTCTCCGACATCGTGGCAGGGTGCTGTTCGGTTTATTACTTGTTACGATGGTTCTGGGCTGGTATGCCCGGAGCGTGCAGTTTGACAACTCCATCGAAATTTATTTTATGGAGAAAGATTTACAGGCATACAACCGGTTTTTGGAAGTGTTTGGCAGCGATGAAATCATCGCGATTGCTTACCAGGCTGACGATGTTCTCTCCGAATCGGAACTGGAATTAATCGACACGCTTACTTTGGATATAGCCAAAATGCCCCATGTTCGACGGGTGCTGAGTTTGCTGCGGGTAAAGACGGTGACAAATGAAGCGGATATGGTGCATTTCGGGGAGTTGATCGATGAGTATCCCCTTCCTCCTCAGCAGAAGGAACATCTCCTTCGGGTTGCGTTTCAGGACCCATTTATTACCGGAACCGTGCTTTCCCGTGATGCCAAAAAAACTGCTGTGGTGGCAGAAATAGACCACATTGTGGGGGAATTCGATTATAAGGTTGAATTGCTGAAACTAATTCGTTCCCGGGTGCAGCAGTTGGAAAAGCAAACCGGAAAGCAGTTTTATATTGGCGGAACTTCCGTGCTGGATGACGCTATCTTCCGCTATAACAAACGTGATCAAAGTATTTTAATTCCCTTAATGGTGCTGGTCATCATTGGGATCATTTATGTCATGTTTCGGCAACTGCGCTTTGTGTGGCTGCCGCTATCGGTAGTGCTGCTTTCGCTGGTCTGGACGTATGGTTTTATGGGAGTATTGGGATACAAAATCAATGTGATTTCTTCGATTATCCCGGTGCTCCTGATGGGGGTTGCCATTGCGGACTCCATGCATTTGATTACGGATTATTTTCACGAGACGGCAGTTAGCCATGATGCTAAACAGGCAACCATTGAACGCGTTTTTATAAATATTCTGACTCCCTGCTGGATGACCAGCTTAACCACAGTGTTGGGATTACTCTCCCTGTTAAGTGGAGATTTAAAACCGATTCGCCAATTCGGGCTGATTGCGGCAATGGGGGTGGCTTCCGCCTTTGTCATCACGGTTTTTTTGCTGCCCGTTCTGCTCTCCTGGCTGCCATATCCTTCCGAAAAATTTCGCAATCAATTTCAACAAGGCATCATCTTTCGCCTGCTTTTTCACCTGGGAAACTGGAATAAACGGCGTTCCTTCATTATTCTGTTCATCACCTTTTTGCTTGCCCTTCCCGCTTTTTATCTGTTGTCTCAGCTCCAGGTAGGCACCAACAGCATGGATTACTTCCGCAAGGACGATACGGTTCGCCGTCAGGTGGAGTGGATCGATCATAACATCGGGGGCACCACCTCCCTGGAATTTCTGGTTGATGCCGGCACACCGGACGCACTGAAGACCCCTGCTCTGTTACGCAGAATGCTTCGTTTCCAACAATATCTGAAAGGTCTGGATGGCGTCACCGGGGTTTATTCTCTGGCAAACATGGTGGAAAGCTTGAATCGCGCTTTTATGGGCGGTGCCCAAAAGTTTTTTACCATACCGGATTCCCAACATGTTATCACTCAACAACTGTTCCTGGTGGAAGGAAGCGAAGATTTACAGGAGCTGGTTTCGGATGATTATGACCGGGGAAGAATTACCGCCCGGATAGAGATGAACCGCTCCCAACAGCTTTCCGAACAAATGCCCGACATCCAGCGGCACCTCAATCAAGTTTTTGAAAATAGCGCTGTCGTAACGCCTACCGGCATCGTTTACCTGATGCACCGGATGGAAGGGTATTTGTTAGACAGCCAGGTGAAGAGCTTTTTACTGGCTTTTGTGATAGTCTTTCTGGTAATTTTTATCATGCTTCGTTCCGTCAAATTAGGCTTCCTGGCAATTATACCCAATATTTTACCAATCGTAATGACCCTGGCGTTAATGCCCCTGTTTGGCATTCATCTGGATGTGGGGACGGTAATGATTGGTGCCGTGGCACTGGGATTGGTGGTGGATGATACCATTCATTTTCTTTCCCGCCTGAAAATAGAGCTGCACGAAAATTCTCCCACCAACAGCATTCACATCACCATGAAAGCCACCGGGCGAGCGATTATTTTTACCAGCCTGGTATTAAGCCTGGGTTTTCTGGTATTGGCATTTGCCAGTTTTAATCCGGTGGTAAACTTTGGAATTTTGCTGTTTTTCCTGGTATTATTAGCCCTGGTATTCGACCTGGTAGTGCTTCCGGCGTTACTGGGGTTTGTTTTGAAGAAAAATGGCAATTCGACACCGAACATTCATAGGAGGGAAGCATGAAATCCTTATCTTTTTCCATCGTATGTTCTGTAATGCTCTTACTGGGTGGTATCCATAGTTCGCTGCACACCCAGCCGTTAGATGGTCGAACGATCGTGCAAAAAAATGATCAGCAGCAGAAGTCACAGGATGAGTATACGGAAATGACCATGACCTTGATTTCAAAGACAGGAAAAAAACGGATTCGAAAGGTTGTGCAGTATCAACAGACGGACGACCGGGGAGATAAAAAAATTCTGATCCGGTTTCTGTCTCCTCCGGATATTAAAGGCACCGGATTGCTGACCCTGGAACATCATAACCGGGAAGATGAACAATGGCTATACCTGCCGGCGTTGCGAAGAATACGACGGATTTCCGCAGCGGAAAAGTCCGATAATTTTGTGGGCACTGATTTTACATACCAGGATTTGAAAAGCGAAGAGATGGATCAATATAATTATCGCTTGACCGGAGAAGAAGTGATCGATAGTATTCCCTGTTATGTGGTGGAAGCAATCCCGAATAATAAGAATGAAAGAAAGAAGAGTGCTTATGGAAAACGAATTTTCTGGATTTCAAAAGATCACTTTGTCCTGGTTCAGGTACATTTTTTCGATAAAAAAGGGAAGCTGTTCAAGACTCTCAACGCCAGGGAGATCCGGGAAATCGATAATACGAACAAATGGCGTGCCTGGCACATTGAGATGATAAATCTTAACAGCGGGCACAGGACCATCCTGAAGTATCATCAGATAAAGATTAATCGCGGAGTTCCGGGTCGTTTTTTTAGCAAACGTTATTTAAAGAGAGGATAAACACGCCAGGAGCAGCCAATGAGTCCCAGACCCAAAGTAGAAGAACAGCGGCGGCAGGAAATTATGGATGCGGCTATCAAATGCTTTTCCCGTAAAGGATACGATGCCACCTCCATGGACGACATTACCGCAGAATTGCCATTCAGCAAGGCATTAATTTATTACTATTTTAAAAGTAAAAAAGAAATCCTGTCAGCTATTTTGAAACACACCGTTGCCATGATTTACCGGGGTTGGGAAGAGATAACCGCAAAAGAAGAAGACCCTTACAAACAATTTCAACGCATGGCGGATACCGCGATTGAGTATGTATTGAATTATCAAACCTTGTGGCGAATAGAGTTGGAATTCTGGGGACACCTGGGCAGGGAACCGGAAGTATTGTCTACATTCCGGGAAATGTTTTTTACCCTGCGCACCAAAGTCGCACAGATAATTCAGAAAGGGATAGCCCGGGGACAATTTCGGGCGTTGGATGCCGATTCATTGGCGGCTGCCCTTGTTGCTGTTTTTGACGGTTTAATTTTGCAAATCGTTGCCGATCCTTCAGCAATGGATTGGAAAGAAGTCAGCCGCACCCTGATTGACAGCTTGTTAAACGGCATTCGTGCAACTTAGCCCCCAGGAAATTTTCGCAAGACCACCCTACTCCCTCACCAACCAAATCCCCCCGGCATCTCCGCCATTCCCGAATCATTCCGTTCTCGCTCTCCTTTGAGGGAAAGCATTTTTTTTACCGTTTCGTATTGGGAGTGCTTCTATTTACATTATCAGGTTCTTTTTCCATGATGGAGAGTTGCCCTTATTCGATACATATTCCCGGTTCTGTCAAAGGAAGATGATAATGGTTACAATTCTGATCTGGTCTCTCATCTTTATCCTCAGCCTGTTCGTATTAATAAAGGCTTCCCAGTATTTCACCGATTCCGCCAGCCATATCGGACGGATGCTGGGAATCGCTCCTTTCATCATCGGGGTGACCGTGGTATCCGTGGGCACCTCGCTTCCGGAGTTAATCTCTTCGATCCTGGCGGTTACCTCCAATGCCTCGGAAATAGTCGTCGGTAATGTGGTGGGATCAAACGTTGCCAATATATTTCTAATCTTGGGCATCGGGGCAATTGTTGCCGGTAAATTGCATCTCGATTTCGAGCTAATTCATGTGGACCTACCGCTTCTTATTGGCTCTGCTTTATTATTGACCATGACCTTGTGGGACGGGCAGTTCACTTTCTGGGAAGCCTTGTTGTTTTTGGGGGGATTGATAATTTTCACCGGGTATAATATCAGCAGCGCCCGGGAACATCGCAAAAACAACAACGGTGCTGCCGCGGAGAAATTTCATCTCAAACCGGTGATTATCCTGATTATCAGCTCGGTGTTTGTGTTCCTGGGCGCCAAGTACACTGTGGAATCGGTCATTCGCCTGGCGGATTTACTGAATACCGGAAAAGAAGTGGTGGCGGTAACGGCTGTTGCCCTGGGCACTTCACTCCCGGAAATGGCAGTCACTATTGTTGCTGCCCGTTCCGGTAAAGGCGAACTGGTGGTGGGGAATGTGCTGGGATCGAATATTTTTAACACCTTTGCAGTGATGGGCATCCCCGGGGTGATTGCTCCCCTCTCCGCACCGCCATCTATCATTACCATTGGGATGCCGGTGCTGATCATCGCTTCCCTGATGTTCTTCGCCACCACTCAGGACAAACAGGTTTCCCGTTGGGAAGGATGGCTGTTCATCCTCTTTTACGTGCTGTTTATCGGGAAAATAACCGGGTTGTTTTGAAGGGTGCGGGGTTCGGTGTTTATGGTCTAAAGTTCGAATTTCAACGTACCGTGTAACATCTAAACCTTTGAATCCGGTAATGTGAACTTTTTCAAGGAGTCCGGAAATGAAATATGTCTATGTTAAAGATTCGCCGGAAAAATTTTCGGTGAATTCCATCTTTTGCGTGGGGCGGAATTATATTGAACACGCTGCCGAACTGAACAACCCGGTGCCCAAATCCCCCCTCATTTTCCTGAAACCTTCTTCCAGTATTATTTATGACCGGGAATCCATCGAACTACCGGCAGTAAGCCGGGAGGTGCATCATGAGGTGGAGGTGTTGGTACTTATTGGCAGGGAAGGGAAGAACATTGCCCGGGAGGATGCCATCGCCCATATCGCCGGCTACGGGGTGGGCATTGATGTAACCGCCCGGGATATTCAGCAGCAGGCAAAGGAGAAATCCCATCCCTGGACGATTGCCAAAGGATTCGACACCTTTGCCCCGGTCAGCCGGTTTGTGGACCCGGCACAAATTCCCGATCCTGCAAACATCTCCTTTGAACTTTTCATAAACGGATCGCTCCGCCAAAAGGGAAACACCCGCGAGATGATCTTTCCCATCCCGGAATTGATCTCCTATTTATCAACAATATTTACCCTATCTCCCGGCGACATTATTTTTACCGGCACTCCCCAGGGAGTTGGCAAGCTCCACCCCGGTGATGAACTGCATGCCGTGTTGGGAGAAAAAATGACAACATTATCAGTATCGGTACGAAGCCCCCAATCCTGCCAATGAAACAGCTTTCCGCGGCTGCATATATGGTACTCTCGGCTTTTTTCCTGAGCCTGATGTCCGTGATGGTAAAAGCGGGCGGCGTTTCCATTCCCCCGATGGAGATGGTCTTTATCCGCAGCGTGCTGGTGTTTCTCATCACCCTGGGGCTGGTGAAACGGCAGGGGATTCCGCTGTGGGGAAATAACAAAAAACTGTTGCTGCTGAGGGGCTTCTTCGGCTTTTTCGGGTTATCCGCCTTTTTTTTCACCCTGACCAAAATTCCCATTGCCGATTCGGTCACCCTGCAATATACCAGCCCCCTGTTTACGGCGCTATTAGCCCAGCCAATCTTAAACGAAAAAAGCACCCGCCGCCAGTGGGGGTATTTCGTTCTGGCATTCCTGGGATTGCTGTTAATTGTCCGCCCCGGTTTCTCCCTGCAATTCTTCCCGGCGCTGATCGGGGTAGGGGGCGCATTCTTCGCTGCCCTGGCATACAACACGGTGCGTAAACTCCGCCATACCGATCATCCTCTGACGGTGGTTTTGTATTTCCCGCTGGTTTCCAGTGTGCTTGCTTTTCCCCTCACCGCCTTCCATTTTGTGATGCCCGGCGGCTGGCAGTGGCTATTGCTCCTCGGCATCGGCATCTGTGCTTTCATCGCCCAGTTGTTTATGACCCGGGCGCTCCACCTGGACCGGGCTGCCCGGGTGATGAACATCTCTTATGTGGGAGTGGTGTTCTCCACCCTGCTGGGAATTCTATTCTTTTCCGAAATTCCCGATTGGCGCACCCTGATAGGTGCCGGCGTTATCATTTATGCAATTGTGCATATTGCCCGCAATGGGGAGGAGGGATAGGGTGTAGGGGTAAGGGGATTGGGAAGAAAGGGGGATTGTTTCATCCGGTGATCGGAAAAGGGGGGCAAAGAGTACACCGGGAGGAAATAAACAGGCTTGCTTTCCTGCCAGGATTTCAAAAACGTTCACCTCTGCCCCGGTGTTGTTACCGCATCCTGATCCGCTGTGCCGTTCTTTTCCATTTCTTTGAGTTTTCTTTCAATTGCCCGGCGAAATTGCTGCACTTTCGGATTTCGTGATCCCGGATTGCATTGCTGAATAATCCGGTAAGCCTGGGAATATTTGCCGGTTTTATAATACACCGCACTCAGGTTCAGGAGCACATCCTCATTGTGCGGTGCGATGGAGAGCGCCTCCTGCAAAACCGCAATGGCTTGTTCCGATTGTTCAAGACGCTGGTAGGCGGCTGCCAGGTTGTTTAATACCAGAATATGATAGGGATGCACCGCCCGCGCCGCTAAAAAATCTCGCAGTGCCAAATCGAGACTGTCCAGGCGGGCATACGCCAGCCCCCGGTAAAAAACGATTGGTGTTCCGGCCGGATGCAAATTGGATAAGGGGGAAAGCGCTGCACTTAACTCCGGAATCGAGGCATGCCATTGCCGCTCCTGCTGAAATTTCAATCCTGCCTTCGTATGGACTTCCGATTGCAGCCGGATGAGCCCGGTGTAAATCACCCCTGCCAATCCTGCAATGGTGATAGCAAGCACAGCAATGTTCAACGCCGGTCTGGGGGCGTTTTGCTTTGGAAAATAATGATGATACCGGCTGGTGATGATGGCTGTCAGGGTTAACAGAAAAACCGTGTGCGCCGGACGTTCTCCCGGAAAGCTAAAAAAGGCAATTACCAGATAACTTATAAGACCCCATCCCAGAAGCAGTAATAGCAATTTGTCAGCAGGATTGGATTTCCTCAACAATTGATAGAGGTAATAAAACTGAATGACGAACAGGGAGAGAAACAACAAAAATCCCCCAATTCCTGTTTCGGAAAACACCCGGAGATAATCATTGTGGGGACGGACATAATTCAGTTCCCCCTTTTCGGATGGCAGCCCTCCCATACCATAGTGGGGAATAAAAATTTTCCAGTTACCGGCACCTACACCTGTCAGGGGGTAGTCTCCTATCATCCGGAGCGTTTTTTGCCAGAGTGCCAGCCTTACTTCTACGGAGGTCATACGCGTCAGAGCACCGGTCGTTTCTTTTTTGATCTTTGGATGCTGTGGCGGATAAGCAAAACGCACGAGCAGCGTCAGGGCAACGACAATTAATAAGATATTGAACACATAAAAGAAACGTTTTTGATAGAAAACGAGCAGTTTGGCGGGAATTTGCAGGAAACGGCGGTATTTTAGATAAAGGATCATCGTGGCGACCACAGAAGCGGTAACCGCCACCCAGACGGAGCGGGTCTGGAGATTGGTAATTAGAAAGCTGGCAGTCATCAGGGCAAGCATGCTCAGCACGCTCCACCACCCTTTGCTTTGCAACACACCGTAGAGAAGAAATGGCACGGAAAGCGCCAGGTAAGACGTGAGCAGGTTTTTATTGACCATGGTGGCGGATACAATGGAAACATTGGGAAAGAACGGTGGAATCAGGTTGAGGTATTGACCGATAGCCGGGAGAGCCAACAGGAGCGCCGCAACAATGGCACTGCGGAGGATGATCTGGATATCCGTTGTTCGGCGGGTCAATAAGACGGTTGCAATCCCCAGGAAGCCCAGTTTCAGGAAAAGTTTACTCAATTCAAAAACCGCTTCTGCCCGGTTAACGGCAACAGACAGGGAGATTAGGTTTACCACAAAGTAAGCTGCGAAAATCGGGAAAATTTTCTGTGCCAGTACCCGGACGTCATATCTGCCCGGATGCTTTATTTCCGAGAAGACCAGAAACACAAGGCTGCCAGACAAAACAAGGCTCAGGAGGAGCATCCGCGGTATCATCAGCGGATCAATTCCCTGGCGGGTGAAGAGGAGCGGCAGGATAATCAGCACAAGTATCCAGAAGAGGGTATGTCCGTGTATGGATTTGTTGGTGGCGCGTTCGTTCATCGGTATCGCTCCCGTTTGGGTTCCGGGCATAAATATAAGGAGTCTTCCCCCACAAATTCCAAACTAAAAATTGGGTAAAGAAGGAAATGGAAGAAGGATAGGAGTGATGGGTGCCACCCAATTTCGCAGAAGGTAAATCGGAAATCGCCAATCATTCGTTTATCACTGGTAAAATACATAGCGCACCAAACGATTTACGATTGAGAAAGCAAATGTCTCATCCGCTTCGAAATTCTGAGCTAACAACCAATTTCCGAAAGACCACTCACCGGTGCAGTTACCCCCTGCCCGTTAAATACCGGCCCATTCGGTATCCGGCTAACAAATTCACCGTGGCATAATTATTGATGTAAATGTTTCATTGGCTTAAATTCTCACCACCCGGATAATTCGTAACCATTCAGGTGGTTGAAAAAATTTTCCATCAGTCTCATTTCTCTACCGTGGAGGAGGATATTATGAAACGTTATTTCCATAGCCTGTTGTTGATTTTCATTGTAACGGGAGTTTTCATGTACCGTGGTCACCTTTTTGCCCAAGCAATGGAAACCCCCATAAGGATTATTCCCCATTCCCCCGGGGGGCAAATGATTTACCTCAACCACCTTATCCAGGATAATCTCACAACATACAGTTTAAAACTGTCCCGTGCCATAGCACCGGGAACTTACGATGTTACCCTGTATACCCACACCGGAGCAAAACTTCTGTTCAAGACGGTGCAGTTGAATCAATCGGTTTCCCATATTCCAGCCGAAAAAGTGTTCGGTGCCCTGCCCTACCTCCCAGCCGGATTCTATTTCTTCCGTCTGACACCTTCATCCCCGGCGGCTACCAATTCCCCGGGGGCAGAGCTCTTCTTTCAAGACGCCTCCAACCGTCTCCCGGGCGATTCTCTACCGGCAGCGTTTACCGATTTCGTTGACGTCACCGGGGACTCTTTCCCGGATATCATCTCCGGAATCAACGCCGTTATGTCTCCTGCCCAGCCGCAACTGTTCGAAAATGACAGCAGCGGGCATTTCCTGAACGAAACCACTGCCCGCTTCCCTTCGCTCAGTTTGTATGTGAATGATGTGATGACGCTGGATGTGGATGGCGACGGCGACCGGGACATCTATTTTGCGGCAAACGATTCCACGGGTAATATTCAAAATGGGGATCGGTTGTTATTGAATGACGGGCAGGGGTTTTTCATTGACGCCGGCGGTGGTTACCTGCCGACCCTTCCCACCGCTTCCCTGAAAGCCGATTGGGGATATATCAATTCCGACCCTTACCCGGATATTGTGCTCACACTCCTGCTCGATCCCTTTGCACCGTCACTCCAGACTGCTTTGCATATCCTGTTCAATGACGGCAGCGGGCATTTTACCGATCACTCATCCTTGCTTCCCCCCAGCCAATATAACGCTGTTGATGCCCGGTTATGTGATGTGAACGGCGATTCGTTAACAGACATCGCCATTGCCTCGTTGGGCGATTTGATTATCACTGACCCCAATGGGAATCCCATCGATACTTTATCCGGGCGCAATGCCGTTTTCATCCAGCAACCGGACGGCACCTTTACGGACGAGACCGCTGCCCGAATGCCGGACTATCACCGGGTGAGTAAGCTGCTAAAAGTTGCCGATCTCAACAACGACGGGGCACCGGAGTTGTATTCGATTAATATTGGATTTAACAGCGGGGAGGCATTAAATGTATTATATCTGAACGACGGCAGCGGGGTGTTCAGTGATGAAACCGCAAATCGTCTTCCGGCGGAAACCTACCTGTGGAATAATGATGCCGAGTTTATCGATTTTGACCGAAACGGCTTTAACGACATGTTCATGATCAACGTGCTCCCGGGCGGACCGGCGCCGGATGTTCTGTATTTTAACGAACAGGGTAATTTCTCCGACCAATCCCAACACCTGCCGCCAATCATCGATTTTAATGCATCCTGCGCGCCGGGAGATATGGAACAAGATTCCGATTGGGATATTTTCATCTCTGTAGCTCCCGAGACCGTTGGCGTCGGGCTGCCGGACCTTCTGTATGAAAATATTATCCCGGTGACCGGCATTGACGAGCATTCCATAGCCCCGGTAACTTTTCAACTTGAGCAAAATTTTCCCAATCCCTTTAATCCGGAGACCAATTTGAGATTTCGGATTCCCCGGGGGAGCGGGCCGGATGCCCCCAACGGGGCAGGCGGATTGGTGGAATTGAAAATATTTGATATACTGGGTCAGGAGGTAAAAACGCTGGTAAAGAAAAACATGGTGCCGGGTACCTATACCGTAAAATGGGATGGCAGCGACGATAACGGCGTTCCGGTTGCCAGCGGGGTGTACCTGTACCGTCTCAAAATAAATGACCATTTTGTTCAAACAAAAAAGATGATCTTGCTCCGGTAAAATCCGGCTGGCAGGGAAGACGCTACCAGGCATTCCTGCCTTTCTAATACCGGAAAGAATTATCCCGTTTCAGGATTTGCTACCAAAGAAAAGAAGGAGAGTGTATGTCACGAATTCTTATTTTGTTTTTTGCTTTACTGTTCACCATTGCAGCATATTCCCAGAACAACTATTTTGTTTCCACAACCGGAGATGACAACAACCCCGGAACTTTCTCGCAGCCCTGGCGAACGGTTCAATACGGCGCAGATCAGCTATCACCCGGGGACACGTTAAACATCTTAGCCGGAACATACAATGAACAGGTTTCTCTCTCCGCATCAGGTACAGCCGCACAACGTATCACCATTCGCAATTACCAGCAGGATTCGGTTATACTCGATGGCGCAGGGCTGACCGGCGAAAGCATGATTGAGATTGCCAACAAAAGTTTTATTACCCTGCAAGGCTTGCATATTACCAACCACAAGATCAACTATGGCATTGGCATTTATATTGTTGGCGCCGGGGAAGGCATATCCCTCATCGAATGTCAATTGAGCGAGATCGATTTTTCACCCGATCCCTATCCGCCTGTCAATGACACTACCAATTCCAGCCCGCTGTTAATTGTGGGCACAAACCCAACTGCCCCGATCCAAAATGTTCAAATTATCCGCTGTGAATTACTCAACAACCGAACCGGATTTTCGGAAAGCATTTCCCTGGTGGGGAATGTGGCGGGGTTTGAGATTTCCGATTGCCTGGTGCATGACAATACCAATATCGGAATAGCCATGATCGGCGGTTACGGCGACTGCCCGGACTCGACCTTTGACTTTGCCCGCCAGGGTGTGGTGAAAAGAAATGTGTGTTCTCATAACAATTCCCCCTATGCCGAGGCAGGGAATATTTATGTGGACGGCGCCCGGGATATCATCATTGAGAATAACGTTTGTTACGAGGGGCAATACGGAATTGAAGTGGGTGCGGAGCAGCCGGCGGCAATTGCCCGAAACATCACGGTACGGAATAATCTGATCTACAACAACAGCAGCGCCGGTTTGGCTTGCGGCGGCTATGATTTTCCCAATACCGGGATGGTGGTAAATTGCACCTTTACCGGTAATACTCTATATCATAACAATACCGGAAATAGCCTGGCTGAAATTTATATTTCTTATACCCGGGGATGCAGATTCCATAGCAACATCTTTTTTGCCGGATCAAACGAAATGATGTATCATGATGCCTTTAATTCCCCCGCCCCACCGCAATTGGATTATAATACCTGGTGGTCACTCTCCGGCGATCCCACCCAGGCTGTCTTCAGCTACAACAATAATGACACCTATACCGGATTTGAAAACTATCGTTCCGCTACCGGGCAGGACCTTCATTCCCAATTTGTCGATCCGCAATTTGTCTCCCCCACCCTGCCCGATCCGGATTTACATCTCCAATCCACCAGTCCCTGCCGGGATGCCGGTGATCCGACGTATATTCCCGCGGCGGATGAACAGGATATGGACGGGGAAAACCGGCTGAATAATGCGGTTGTCGATTGTGGGGCAGATGAATTCTATTCACCTACCGGGGTGAGGACCGGTCCTAAAGGAAAGACACCTCAATCGGTCCGATTGCTGCAAAATTACCCCAATCCCTTTAATCCAAACACGACTTTACGATTTCGGATCACGGAATTCGGATTGGTTGAATTAAAGATTTATGATTTGTTGGGAAAAGAGATTAAAACGTTACTGAACAAGCAGTTGACACCGGGGAACTATGAAGTACCGTGGGACGCTACCAACAACGCCGGTCGCCCGGTTGCCAGCGGGGTGTATTTTTACCGGCTGACCACCGGGAAGGGTTTTGTTGCCACACACAAAATGGTGCTTCTCCGCTAACTCCGGAACGTAGAAAAATAGAAGTAGAGGATTATTGACAAAACCGGGAAGGGGCGCATGACAAATTGTATGTTAGAAGATTCCTCCAACGGAGCCACTTCGTGGCGGCATTCCTCCCGCCGCG
>CAYYGL010000080.1:0-21153 GCA_964471235.1 uncultured Calditrichaceae bacterium | reverse complement strand
GCCTATGGAATGCACAATTATTCCCGGGATGAAATAGAACATGCTGCCCGGCTGGCAAATGCCTATGAATTTATAATGGAATTGCCGGAAGGATTTGATACGGTGATTGGGGAGCGGGGAATGCGTTTATCCGGTGGGCAGCGGCAGCGGATTTCCATCGCGCGTGCTATTCTGAAAAATCCACCCATCCTGATTTTTGATGAAGCCACCTCTTCGCTGGATTCCGAATCGGAATTTCAGATACAGGAAGCCGTGGAAAACCTGATGAAAGACCGCACCGTCGTGATCATTGCCCATCGCCTCTCCTCGATCATCCATGCGGATCGAATTGTCGTTCTGGAAGAAGGGCGCATTGTCGATGAAGGTTCCCACCACGAACTACTCACCACCTCGGAACGCTACCGTTATCTGTATGAGTTGCAGTTCTCCACGTGAAAGAGTGGAGGTGGTGAAGCGCCATAAAATTACCCCCACTAACACGTGGCGAAATCGAAATAAAGTTCGACGGCAGCACTCCTAACATTTTAGCACAGGGGCAATTTCTCGCAATCACGGTTAAACGGATGTATCCCAAATGAAAACTGCGCTGGAAAATTTCAAACCAGCAAAAAATTAACCGAACCGTGAGTAGTAATGTCTAATGTTGGTGAATCATTATTTAACGCTGGTGGATGATTTTGCCCCAAATCGTCCTGATTGCCAGTGTTTTTGGAAATTCAAAAAAAATTCCCCTTTGTTTAAAAATCTTGGAAGATGCCCCCCTTTCCCTTATCTTTATCTTACCAAATACATCATTTAAAAAGGGGCTTTCTAAAAGACCCGCGATAATTTTTCACGATCTATAATGGAGGTATGTAAAATGAAAATCGAGTGGAAGAAGAAATATATGGGAGGGATGGTTCTGGCACTATCGGTTTTAAGCTGGCTGTTCATCTCCTGCAGCAGTGACGGCAAGAATAGCAAAACTGAGGATGCTCAACCTGCGCAACCCAAAGGGCACCTGGTGTTTTACGCCATGCCTGGCTGACAATTTTGCGCCAAAATTACGACCATCGTGAATGGTCTGGAAAAAGAATATAACGGGGCACTGAAATGCGAGGTACGGAATGCCTTTTCACCCGAAAGCCAAAAAGAAATCAGCCAACTGGGTTTCGATACCCATGGTTTGGTAATTTACGATGCGGCGGGGAATCTGAAAGCCAAACTCGACGGTCATCTCCTCAGTGAGGAGGCAATCCGCAAAGCTGTGAATAAAGTTATGTAATTTTACTCGTCTATGGAACCGTGGCAACAAAAGTCACTGTATTGGATTGAGTCCATTCGCTTCTTCTTTAACGTGAGTTCGACGTCACTTGAAATAGAACACAGATGAAACAGATAACGCTGAATTACAAGGAGGATTGGTCATCATATTCAAAAAATCTGCGAAAATCCGGGTCATCCGGGTCCATCAGCGTTCTATTTTTCTTATGTCGAACTGACGTTATTTTACATATCCGGTAATCAATAAGGTATTTAACGAACCATGCTGAGGCGAGGGCTTTCAATCCCTCTGCCTCAGCACCCACAACTGCTCAGGTTGCTTTCATTGGAAGAAATATCCGAAGTGAGTGGTTTGCAATCGAACGGCCCGAAATGGGTGGTACGGTCCCCGATGATGGTGAAATATTCACTGAAGCGGGTCTCTTGCAGCATGGATGCCGTGTTGCCACAAACCAACAGGGGTTTGCCGGTGATAAACGTATGATGATCATCCAGCACAAATTGATGAGGCGCATCGGGGATACTACCGTTGTAGATGGCAATTTGACCATAATCCTCGCAGATGTCTTCCAGGGTATCCAGCTTGAATGCCCGGATGGTCATGGAGTAAAAATCTATCATCCCGATTTTGGCATCTATTTCGGGATCGTCTATGCTCATTTTTCGACTGGTTACCACCCGGTAATCCGCAATTCCCAGGCTGTGCAACATCCGCCGAAAATCTTCGATGTAAAGTGCCCCGGAGAGGCATTCACCATAGAGCACCGGGTCATCTTTTAAATGGGGAGGAATACGCCTTCCGGAAAAGACATCCGAGAAATACAACTCTCCACCCGGCTTCAGCACCCGGAAGATCTCCGAAAAGACCTTTTCTTTATCGGGAGAAAGATTGATGACGCAGTTGGAAATGACCACCTCCACAGAGTTGTCTTCAATCCCCACGGAGTGCAAATCCTCGATGTACCCCTTGCGAAAATCCACATTGGGTTTACTGAACCCGAAGCGCTTCATCTGGTTGTCAATGTGCTTTCGGGCAATAGACAGTTGCTCCTCGGTCATATCCACCCCGATGACGTAGCCGTTTTCCCCGACCAGTTTAGCGGCAAGATAGACATCTCTCCCGGTGCCGCAGCCCAGATCCAGCACGGTTTTGCCTTCCAACGCCGGGGGAATGGGTGACCCGCAGCCGTAAAATTTGTCCAGAATTTCCTCATCAATCTCACTTAAAATTTTGCGATGCGCCAGCGGGAAATCCTCCGTAGTGCAGCAGGCGCTGGTTTTTAAATCCCGGGTGGATTGAATTTCCTTTCCGTAATATTCCTGTACCACCTCGTGGGCGGCGTTCCCGTTTGTTTTTGCAGACATGATGTTGCTCCTTTGATTGGGTTGTTGTTTTTGGTCTTTGTTTGCTTTTTTCAGATTTTGAAAATCTACCATGATCTCAGTGAAACGTTCTTCCGGTTTTGTTACCCAGTTAAAGAGTGATCAACCCGTATATGGATGCCGCTAACAGTGCTGCGATGGGCAGGGTGAGTATCCAGGAGAGGAAAACCTGACCGCTCACCTTGCGGTTGATATTGCCGGATAAGGCACCTACCCCCATTAGCGAGCCGACCGAAACGTGAGTGGTGGAGACCGGCAATCCCAGGCGACTGGCAAAGATCACCAGGATGCCGGTAATCACATTGGCAGCAAACCCCTGCCCGGGATTCATCCGGGTAATGTCATGACTCATGGTTCGGGCAACCCGGCGGGCGTTCAGGATGCCCCCGGCTGCCATGGCGATGACCACCAACAGCATCCCGTGTTCCATACCCAACGCTTTTACCCCGATGAGCAGCGCTACAATTTTGGGGGTGTCATTCAATCCCCGGGCAAAGCTGACCATTCCGGCACTCAGGTAATGTGCCACATCGAGAAACCGCTGCGCATTGATGCCCAACAGGGTTCCCTGGTAAGTAACGGCTGCGGTTTCGCTTCCGGGAAATGCATGGTGAGCGTGAGGGGATGGTAGATTGCTCACCCGGGACATGGTGCCGGGTGATTGCCCGGGGGGATGAAAATAAACCGCACTGTCGTGAGTGATACCCCAGCGGATGCGCAGCCAGCGGCATCCCCGGTATTTTCCCCCGGCAAGCAGGGCTGCCAGCACGGGACTGAATAGCAGGGGAAGAAAAAATTTACTCCCCAATATCGCAAAGTTCACCTCACTCCCTACTGCCATTATCCCGGCGCCCACCAGGGCACCGGTTAAACTATGGGTGGTAGAGATGGGAAATCCGGTGACGGTTGCCAGAATTACCGTCAGTGCCGCACCGAAAGCCACGGCTAACAGAAATTCCGGGGCAGCGGTGAGAGCATCGGGCACCAACCCCTTACCGCTAAAGCGTTGCACCAGCGTTTCGGCGAAAAAAATGGAAGCGACGCCCCCGGCAAGGGTGGTTACCGTTGCCCAGGCGAGGGCGTTTCTATAGGTGGCGCTTCGACTTCCGAACAGCGTCGCCACTCCTTTAAAATTATCATTGGCGCCGTTGGCATACGCCACAAATATCGTGGCAATGATCAGAAAGATAATGAGTATCATTCAAATCTCCAGTTGTTAAAAATTTAACAGAATACACAACATGGAATACGGATTTATTGAGTGTTCCCTTTTCCATTGGCTGTACTCAATACATCCCCCGGATGCGCTCCTTTCCCGGCAATATCTCCAGACAGGTAGTCCACCAGCCGGTGAGGATGGTTTCCACAAACTCCTCTGGCAAGCCTTCCTCCCGCATCTCATTTGCTAACCGCCGGTAATCATATTCGATTGGGATATAGCTGAAACGGGGCTTATCCGTCACTTCCAGCATCATGTATCCCACATTGGTGTTACCGTCGTTTTCCGGGCGACCTATCACCCCCACATTGGCGAAAAATTTATCCCCGGGCAGTTCTCGCTGCCAGTGAATGCCGGTATGGGTGGCGCAGATGATGTCCGCCTCATAATCCCGGCAGAGCTTTTCCAGAAAATGGGTAGGGGTGGTGGATTCCCACAAAAATTCATTCATTTTGCGGGGGGACCCATGACAGAGCAGCACCCGGTAGTTGCCTATCCGGAGGCGAATTTCTGGAGGCAAATCTTTCATCCAGCGTTTATGCTCAGCGTCAGTATTGGCATAGGTGTAATCATAACTAATTTTGGCAAAGTAGTTATCGCGGGGGTCGGTATAACCGCACTGGCAGTCATTTTTGTCGTTGCCAATGGAGTTGTCATAGTTCCCCTGCACCACGGGAATCTGGTGTTCCCGCAGGATTTCACAGGTGCGGTTGGGATGGGGTCCGAAAGCCCCCAAATCCCCCAGGCAGAAAATTGCCTCCGCACCCCGTTGTCGGGCATCTTTCAGGGTTTCTTGCAATGCGAGGTAGTTGTTATAAATTCCGCCGATCAGGGCAATTTTGGTGTAGGTCATGTTAATAAGCCTCTGGTTAAATCCGTGGTTTTTGCATTGGCAAATAGAAGGCTATGAATAAACGAGTAACGAGTGATGAGTGACGAGTATTTTGTTACTGGTTACTCGTTACACTTCACGCTTCACTTTTCCCTCCGGAGCTAAAATTGGAACAGATTGCACCGTAGAGATAGCAAGTATAACAGGCTTGATCTTTCAACTCATATCCCCGGGTGGCTTCTTTTAGGGTATTACCCAGCCGGGCATGGGGAGATTCGATCAATATCGGACATACCCAAACCCCGCGGTTAGTAGCAATACGGCTGTTGGAGCAAATCAACTGGCTGCAATCGTAATCCCGGAGCATTTCCTCGGTCACCTGTTCGTATTCCCGGTAACCGTGGGTGCGCTCCGCTTCTTTTCCAATTTTCAAGGAGGGAAGAATTTTAATCCGCGGGCGCATATAGCCGTGCCCTTTCAGGGTGGTGATGAATCCCTGCAACACCGCCTCATCCCGGGAATCCTCCCAGGTTTTGGTGATGGTGATGATGGGCAGAAACCCATGCTCATAGAGCCGCTTCACTCCAGCCATCGCTTTTTGGAAAACGCCTTTGCCGCGGATAGCGTCGTTCATCTCCTCGGTGTAGCCGTCGATGCTGATGCGGATTTCCAGGGAATAGATGCTGTTCTCTGCCAGTTCCTGCAATCGCCGGGCAATTTTTTCCTTAATTAACATTCCATTGCTGAGCACGGTAACCGGGCCATATTGCAGCGCCAGTTCCAGCATATCGAGAATCTCCCGGTTCATAAAAGGCTCGCCCCCGGTGAAGTAATATTCCTTCACTCCCATCTCTATCGATTCTTCGATGTATCCCCGCACCTGATGCAGGGTCATGAATTCGAAGCTGTGATTGCGAGGGCTGCAACTGATGAAGCAGTGGTTGCAGGCGATGTTGCACAATGTTCCGCTCACCTGAAACCAGAGGTTGTCCAGCGCATCCAGGTAAAGTTCCGGGTGCTTTGTTGATGTTTCCATGAAGGATTGTTGCATGGTTGTTTTTTTTCTTTTTGTTTGATTGTTCAGACGTAAGTTCAGGCAGAGGGTGAGGTGTTTTCCCTCGTCACCGGACTCCGGTTTGGTGACGCAACGGATTCAAAACTCTGTTTTGAGAATTTCCTTACCCGGTTCTCCTATAATTATAGGAAACGAAGTTTCTCTATCCGTTACGGAGGAGTTTCGCAACGCGATGGGATATCATATCCCATAATACATATCATCTCCGTTTTTAAATTTCCCCCGTTTCCTTTGCCTCAGCCGTTGCCTTGCCATATAAATCCAACGTCTCCTCTCCGGTGATGAGTTGAAACACGTCCCGAATCTGCTCGTATCCCACCCGCAGCAGGAAGTTGGTATTCTTCCCATAACTTTTCATGCCCAGGATATAGAAATTGGGCTCCGGATTTTTCAGCACTTCCGGTCCTTTGCCGGATTGGGTAAGACAGTCTGCCGATGAATCTTCGCTGAGCAATGCTGCCGCTAATTTCATGGGCGCCCGGGAGGCGTAACATTCGTGCACCTGCAATTCCTGGTAAAGATGATTGTCCGGTGAAAATCCCACGTTGGCAATTATGTGATCCACAACGATCTCCCGGGAATCGCCGTTGCGATTTACCGTCACCCGAAACTTTTGATCACCCGGGTCGAACGCCACCGCTTCCACTATCGCTTCTTTCAGCCATTCCACATTGGGATGGGTCACCAGGGCATTGGCTTCCCGTACGATCCGATCCCGTTCGGCTAAGGGATCGTTTTCCACAGCTTTCAAGGGTGTCTCACCCCCCTGGCGGGTCAGCCAGACCACCTGTGTGCCGGGTGTTTCTTCGAACAGGGAAGCAAAGGCAACCATCGAGTTTGCGGCACTATGACCACCGCCAACCAGCAGGGTGGTCTTTCCCAGGTACTTCCGCCGCGATTCCCCGTTGATGTTATCCAGCCAGTATTGAATACGATGCCGGTTTTCCGTTTCGCCAATCGCCGGTATGCCGCCGTCTCCCAACCAATTGGGCTCACTGTAGCTTCCGGTGCAATCAATGACGATATCCGAATACAGGTATTCCTCTTTCCCGTGCCAGTCTCTAACCAGAATCTTAAACGGCTCCCGAATGCGATGCCCATTGCCAATATGTTCGTTTTTCAGGATATGGCGCCTGCCCACTGCCAGCACCCTGGTGTGGGTACGAATCAGCGGTTTCAGTTGGGGGGAATTCGCCAGGGGTTTCACATACACTTCCACGTAATGCCTTCCGGTGATATACTCATCTCCGCCCGGCATCTCCACTCCCAGGGATTCCACCACCCGTTTTCCCAGGGGAGTGTGGTTCATGGAAAATGGGGAAAACAGGCGCACATGCCCCCACTGGCGGATGTGATTTCCCGGTTCGCCTTTTTCCAATACCTGCACATCGTATCCCAATTGACTGGCATAGAGAGCTGTTTCCAAGCCTATCGGACCGGCACCCAGAATCATGATCTTGCGTGGTAATGCATTTCCAGACATTTCTTACTCCTTTTCGTCTGTTACAGACGCGGATAGCATCGTTTTAGTACGTGCCGTCCCTGTGCGGATAATGCTGCTGCATTTCCGGTACAGGGCAACGTCTCACTTAATTTTTTGGGATTTATTAAATGATGATGCTCAGGATGCAGAGTCGTGAGAAAAGGTCGTAAGAAAATTCCCGATGGGTAACTCTACCGGATAGCCCAAAACCCTGACACCCTGATTTCCTTCCGGGGAGGAGGTTTCTGCCAGATCCGCCGGGTACGGTGGCGCTGAGTGAGAAAGGGATGAGTGTAATCAAAACAGGGCGGGCAGTGCCGCAATAATGCACTTAGCAACAGGTATAATAGAGGGATATCTCCAGTCTGTTGGTATATCCATGTCATTAGTTCCGCATGGGAATCAATATCTGCCAGGGGTATTAACAGGGTGTGGGAAATATTCTGATAGCGAAGATTTTTTAACAATTGGGTCAATACCTGTCCGCTGCACCAGCGGATGCCATTGAACAATTCAGGTTGAAACCGGCAAAGACCGAGGAGGTAAAAGCCGCCGTCCGGGGCAGGTCCTACCACGGCTTGGTGAGTATGGAGTTGCCGGAAAGCGTTTTCCAGCATTTCCGGGGTGAGATCCGGGGTGTCGTTGCCAATAATCACCACCTGCTCATAGTCTTGTGAAAAGGCAGTTTGCAACGCCCGGTTAAATTTATCCTGGAAGGTATGGTGCTGATGCTCGATAAATTGAAACTCAATTGGCCGGGGTAGAATCGCATTTGCCTGGCGGAGATTGGGCAGGTCGGCGGCATCAGAGGCGATGATCAGGTCAAAGTTGCACTCCTGTTGGGCGCTGTCGATCTTCCTGAGAATATCGCTTATCAGTGCCCGGTAAATTTGCCGGGTGTCCTCAACGGTTGCCCCTACCTGTTTCCGTTCCGCCTCCTTATCCGGATGGCTGGTAAACAGAATCAGTGCCCGTTGAATGGTGCTATGTGGAGTGATTCTCAACTTTGCTGTTCCCCGATGTTATGCTCCAGAGGTTCCTTCAATACGAAGTATAAACTTATTTCCGGAACGGTTGGAAATATGTAAGCCAATTTACAAAGAGTTAAGATATGGCAACTACTCGGGTTGTTTAGATGCCAGAGCAATGGCTTACCGTGGTTTGCTTAACCGTAGCGAACGCAACGTCTTGAGCAGACTCTAACTTTGCGACCATGCCCCGCTGCGGCGGGGACCGTCGCGGTAAAACGGCACTTTCCGGAATCAAAGTAAGGTAAATTTAAAATGTTACAATCCGGAGACTCCTCTCATCAATCATCTTTTTCGGAACCGGTTTTGTGCTCTTATCTACCTGAGTAGTTCCAAAATATGGAGAACATTCGGGAGCGCCGGGGGCAACAGAATATAGCAAAAAGAGTCTTGTTCCCGGTGATGAGGTGCTACCCCGAAACGGTGCTGCTGATTTTTTGAAATTCGGTACAGACCCATCACTTTCACACCGCTACCTCCGGCATGATTGGACGGTGTTTAATTCTCTTCCACCAGGGCAAAGTCCACCTCATTCCGTTCCTGATTGACGTTGGTGACTTTTACCCGTACCGGGTCTCCCAGCCGCAGCACCCGCCCGGAATCCTTTCCGATCAACGAATAGGTTTTTTCATCATAGATGTAATAATCATCCGCCAGATTTTCGATGCGGATCAGCCCTTCGATTAAATAGGGCACGGTTTCTACAAAAATGCCGAAAGCTGTGACCCCGGAAATCAGCCCCTCAAAAATTTCATCCTGGTGCTGAGTAATCCATTCAATCTGTTTAATCCGTACGCTTTCCCGTTCGGCGTTCAGCGCCACTCGCTCTCGTTCCGAGGAGACTTCACAGATTTTTTTAATCTTCTTTTCCAGTTCCTGACGCCGTTTCCGGGGAATCGGTTTTTCATATTCTTTCAGTAACCGGTGTACTTCCAAATCGGGATAGCGGCGAATGGGGGAGGTAAAATGGGTATAGTAATCGAATGCCAGCCCGAAGTGACCGATGTTTTGGGGCGAATAATTTGCCTTCATCATGGTGCGGAGTGCCACTTCCTTGACCAGCAACTCATCCTTATCGCCTTCGATTTGCTTTAACACCTTCTGAAAATCCATTGGTGTCATGTTGGATCGCAAGCGGATTTTATAGCCCAGGGCATTTAAAAAATCCTGAAACTTCTGTAATTTTTCTTTGTCCGGTCGCTCATGCACCCGGTAAATGAAGGGGTTGGGTTTCCGATTGCCGGCAATATCCAATACATATTTGCAAACGGTTTGATTTGCCATCAGCATGAATTCTTCTATCATCTCATGGCTGTGCAGTCGTTCGATGGGGATGATGTCAACCGGAAATCCCTGTTCATTCAGGATAAATTTAACTTCCGGGGTATCAAAATCGATGCTGCCGCGGGCAAGGCGCCGCTCCCGCAAAATTCGACTGAGGCGGTGCATTTCCCGAAGCACCGGCGCCAGGGGGTCCTCACTGTGTTGATCATCAATGATCGCCTGAACTTCCTGGTAAGTAAAGCGGCGTTTGCTGTGGATGATCGACTTGCGAATGTTATATGTAACCACTTCTCCGGTGGGGGAGATTTCCATGATGCAGCTATAAGTTAAGCGATCCTCATTGGGCTGGAGGCTGCACAATTTGTTGGAAAGATGTTCCGGCAGCATGGGGATCACCCGGTCTACCAGGTAAACGCTGGTGCCTCGTTTCAGGGCTTCCCGATCCACCACGCTATCTTCCTGTACAAAAAAACTAACATCGGCGATATGAACCCCGAGCCGGAAGTTGCCGTTTTCTAAAATGTTCAGGGAGATGGCGTCGTCAAAATCCTTGGCATCTTCCGGATCCACCGTAAAAATCATCTCCTCCCGTAAATCCAGCCGCTGCGCCAACTCTTCCGGGGTTATCCGAAGTTCCACCTGCCGGGCTTCCTTTTCCACCTTCTGCGGAAAACTCAACGGCAACCCGTGGCTAATCGCCACCGAGGAAACATCTACCCCGGGTTGATCCGGAAAGCCGATTATCTCCACGATTCGCCCTTCCGGGTTAAGCATGGACGAGTCCCATTTTTCCAATTCCACCACCACCTTTTGCCCGTTCCTGGCACCGCCGGTCTTTTTCTCGGGGATGTAAAAATCGCGATAGACTTTAGGATTATCCGGCACCACAAAACCGTAGTATTCACTTTTGTGATATGTACCCACAAACCGGGTGCGGGAACGTTCCAGCACCCTCAGTACCCTGCCTTCTTTATTTTTCCCGCGGGAAACACCAAAAAGCTGCACTTCCACCAGGTCTTCATCCAAAGCGGTGTTTAAATTCTGAGCGGAAATAAAGATGTCTTCTTCGGTGCGCTCGTCGGTGACAAAGGCAAACCCTTTGCGGGTCATTTGCAGCTTCCCCTGGATTTTTTGCAGAGAGGCTGCCACGGTCAATTTGCCGCCCTTTAAACGGGCAATTTTTCCGGAACGCAGCAGATTCTCCACCGCCTCCCGGAAAAGGTAATAATCGGATTTGTTAACATTCAACGCCCGGGAAATTTCTTTCCGCTTATAAGATTTGCCACGCTTCCTCTTTAAAAATTCCAGAATTTTGTTTTCAAACGGATTTCTTTGTTTCTTGTTCGTCTTCTGTTTCATATCGTTCTTTCTGTAGTTGTACCATTGCTACGTTAGTAGGTCTCTGTTCCCTGTTCCTTTTAGTTAATAGTCGATTCTGCCCATCTTTTCACCCATTCTCCCTTCCTCACCCCCTATTATCTTTACTACCTTATACCCTATCCCTTATCCCCCTCCACTTTCCCTCGTCGGGCAATTACCACCCGCTCGATCTGATTTAAATCCGGGCGAATGAGAGTCTGAAAGTTTATTGCTTCGAACAGTTCCGCTACTGCCCGGGCTTGATTATACCCGGTTTCCAAAAATAGTGCTCCCTGTGGGGCTAACAATTCCTGAACGACCTTTGCCAGGCGGCGGTAAAAATCCATGCCGTCGTCTCCCCCTTGCAGGGCGGATGCCGGTTCATAATTTTTTACCTCCGGTTGGAGCTGTTCCCAATCATCTTGCGAGATATAGGGCGGATTACTGACCACGATATCCAGCGGTCGGGGCAATTCCCGGTAGATTTGAAAAATATCACCGGCAAGGAATGTCACCTCAGCGTTATTCAGCCGGGCATTTGCTACGGCAATTTCCAGCGCCTCGTTGCTGATGTCAATCGCTGTTACCATCGCTTCGGGGATCATTTTCGCCAGGGCAATGGCAATGCAGCCGCTGCCAGTGCCAATATCCAGTATCCTCAGCGGGCAAGCGGCTTCCCGGGCATATTCAATCACGCTATCAACTAACATCTCCGTTTCCGGGCGGGGAATTAATACGGCCGGTGTAACCCGGATTGGTATGCCCATAAACTCGGTTTCACCCAGGATATACTGCACCGGCTCCCGGGCAGCCCGCCGATGGATCAATTCCCGATACGCGCGGCGTTCTTCAGCGGTTAGAATCCGCTCGAATTGCAGGTATAATTCAATCCGGGTACACTTCAGCACCCGGGCTAACAGCAGTTCCGCACTCAAGCGGGCGTCCGGTATTTGTTGGGATTGAAAATAGTGAATCGTCCAGGTGAGGATGTCTTGAACTGTCCAGGGTTTATCCATTCGCTTGCAATGGCTCGCTTTCCTTCAAACGTTCTGCCTGATCGGCAATCTGGATTTGGTCAATCAGCATATCCAGGTCGCCCTCCATAATTTCTTCCAGCCGGTAGAGGGTCAGGTTGATGCGATGATCCGTTACCCGCCCCTGGGGAAAATTGTAAGTGCGGATTTTTTCGCTCCGGTCGCCGCTGCGGATCATATTGCGCCGTTGACTGGAAAGTTCTTCCTGTTGTTTGCGCAGTTCCAGGTCATACAACCGGGCTTTCAGCACCTTCATGGCTTTGTTTTTATTCTTGAGCTGGGATTTTTCATCCTGGCAGGAAACGGTGATGCCGGTAGGAAGGTGCACAATCCGCACCGCGGAGTCGGTGGTATTCACATGCTGGCCGCCGTGACCGGAGGCTCGAAACACATCAATCCGAATGTCGTTGGGGTTAATTTCCACTTCCACATCATCCACTTCCGGGAGCACGGCTACGGAAGCCGCCGAGGTGTGAATGCGCCCCTGGGATTCGGTCTCCGGCACCCGCTGTACCCGGTGAACCCCGCTTTCGTACTTTAAACGCCCGTAAGCGCCTTTACCGATGATGGAAAAAATAATTTCCTTAAAGCCGCCCTGTTCGCCGGTGTTGGCGCTCAGCACCTCTGTCTTCCAGCCCTGTTTCTCACAATATTTGATATACATGCGATAGAGGTCCCCGGCAAAAATTGCGGCTTCGTTGCCGCCGGTACCGGCACGGATTTCCATGATGATGTTTTTATTGTCATTGGGATCCGGCGGAACCAGTAACCGCTGTAATTCCTCCGTCAGGGTGATCTCCTGCTTTTCCAACTCGGTTAACTCTTCCTTTGCCAGTTCCCGAAATTCGTCGTCGTCCGCCTCGTTGATGAGTTCCCGGGTGTCTTCTATCCGGCTCAGCACTTCCCGCAACTCCCGGTATTTCTTGACGATCACTTCCAATTCCGAATACTCGCGCGCCAGGGCGGTATATTTCTCATGGTCTGCGGCAATAACCGGGTCTGCCATTTGCCGGGATATCTGCTCGAATTTTTCTTCGATGTCTTTTAGTTTGTCTAACATAACCGGATAGTGTTTAAAAATCTGATTTTGAACATTGACCTGATATTTTTAGCTTTCAGCCGTCAGCTTCCGGCTATCAGCCGTGAGTTGGTACCTGATAGCTGACTACTGAGAGCTACTTTACGAGACTTCGCTTAGCGACTGCGTCTGGGGTAATAAGTGTTCATACGGTTCATTGCGTGCCGCTTTTAAGGCAATGATCCCGATTTCCATCATGCTGTCATCCGGTTCCCGGGTGGTGATTCGCTGCAAGGCTAACCCGGGGGCGATTAACACCTTTACAATCGGGTGATCCGGGTATTTGGCGGATGCTTTGATAAATTCATAGGACAAACCGCCGACCAACGGTACCAGCGGTAAATGGGTAGCCAACCGAATGAACAGGTTGATATCACCGTGCCACAAAATTACAAAAGAGTCCAACACCGCAAAAAAGAGCAGGGAGACCAGCATGACCATCACCAGGAAACTGGTGCCGCAACGGGGATGCAGCCGACCCTGGATGCGGACGTTGTTCACGGTTAGCTCCTATCCCTTCTCAAAGGCATAGATGGTTTTATGTTCCGCCCCATGGTATTGAAAAAGGCGTTTCACATCTTTCATTAACGAGATTAAATAGATATACCCCAGGAAAAAGCTGATGCGGATAATTCCGGCGACCAGGTTAAATGCGAAGGCATCTTTTTCGATATTGAACAGCCTGGTGGTAATGTAAAGCGGGGAAGCAAAAAAAAGCGCCACCCCAATGGTCAGAGCGATGGAAACCGAGATAAAAGCGGAAAAATTACTCATCCCTTCCGGATTTGCTTTTTGAGATTTTTTCTGCTTAGCCTTCGGTTTGCCTTCCTGTTCGGCACGTTTGGCGTCTTTAACCGCCACATCCGCCGAAAAATTCAAATGCTTAATGCCCAGGATCATCACCTCGATTAAGGTGACCGCCCCGCGTAAGATGGGGATGTTCAGCCATTTTTTCCGCTGAATCAGCGATTGAAATTCCTGGATTTTAATTTCCACCTCACCATTGGCGCGGCGCACTGCGGTGGCTAATCGCTCCGGGGAACGCATCATCACCCCTTCAATAACTGCCTGCCCGCCAATGGGCATAATTTTTTCTTCCTCTATGATATATTTCCCGTTTTGTTCACTCACTTGTAACTCCCTGTAAAATGAAAATGGTAACTTCCGGAAACAAAAAACGGAATACCCCTGTTTCTGGCATTCCGTTTTTTAAAGTTGTTCCGAAAGTGTAGCTACCGGCGGTCGCCATATTTTTTCAGGAATTTTTCCACACGACCGGCGGAGTCGACCAGTTTTTGCTTCCCGGTAAAAAACGGATGACACTCCGAACAAATTTCCACATGTAATTCATCCACTGTGGAACGGGTGACAAACGTATTGCCACAGGCACAGGTCACTTTGGTCGTTTTATATTTCGGATGAATGCCTTCTTTCATGTTAACTCCTTTCTCACGTCAACGATCTATCTCATATCATTCAAAAACTTATAAATGTATATACTCCAACAGCAAAAAGCAAGCAGGCAATTATTCGTTCAATTGCCACTTCTTACCCAGGCTCAATAACCGGAGAACAAATTCCGGAGGAGCATCAAGCACCGCACGGATCGATAATGTTGCTGCTCTGCAAGGCAGCCCCGGTCAGGAACTCATGCTGTCAAGAAAATCATCATTGCTCTTGGTGTTGCGCATCTTGTTCAGCAAAAATTCCATTGCTTCGATAGGATTCATCTCGTTCAGCAGTTTCCGCAACACCCAGACCCGGGAGAGTTCCTTTTTGCTCAGCAGCAGTTCTTCTTTCCGGGTTCCGGAGCTGTTGATGTCGATAGCCGGGAAGATTCGGCGGTCTGCCAACCGGCGGTCCAGCACAATTTCCATATTGCCGGTTCCCTTAAATTCTTCGAAGATCACCTCATCCATTCGGGAGCCGGTTTGCACCAGGGCGGTGGCAATGATGGTCAAACTGCCGCCTTCTTCGATATTCCGGGCGGCGCCGAAGAAGCGTTTCGGACGATGCAGGGCGTTGGAGTCCACACCACCGGAGAGAATTTTACCGCTGTGCGGCACCACGGTATTATGGGCGCGTGCCAGACGGGTAATGCTGTCCAACAAAATCACCACATCTTTGCGGTACTCCACCAGGCGCTTGGCTTTCTCCAGTACCATGTCGGCAACCTGCACGTGTCGTTCCGGTGGTTCATCAAAGGTGGAAGAAATTACCTCGGCCTTGACGTTGCGCTCCATGTCCGTCACTTCTTCCGGGCGTTCATCAATTAACAGAACAATCGGGATTACCTCGGGGTGATTAGAGGTGATGGAATTGGCGATTTTTTGCAAAATTACCGTTTTACCAGCGCGGGGCGGTGACACGATCAATCCACGCTGCCCTTTACCGATGGGCGTCAGCAGATTCATGATTCGCATGGTGTATTCCCGGGGACTGACCTCCAGGTCCAACCGCTCCACCGGGTAAATCGGGGTCAGGTTATCAAAGAGGGTAATTTCCTTTTTCTTTTCCGGGCTCTCAAAATTCACTGCCTCTACCCGCAGCAGGGCAAAAAATCGCTCATTGTCCTTGGGCGGGCGAATTTGCCCGGAAACCGTATCGCCGGTGCGTAAGTCAAATCGTTTGATTTGCGAAGGTGACACGTATATGTCATCGGGACCGGGCAAGTAGTTAAATTTGGGAGAGCGCAAAAAGCCGTATCCATCCGGCAACACCTCTAATACTCCCTTGGAAAAAATTAGCCCTTCCTGGGCGGTTTGTTCTTCTAAAATCTTAAAAATCAACTCCTGTTTCTTCAACCCTGAAGTTCCCTGGATGCCCAACTCCTGAGCAACCTGGTTTAATTCGGAGATTTTTAGACTTTTAAGAGAGTCTAAGTCTAACATTGTTTCAGTTCCTCATCTTAATTCTGTTGTTTATTTATTTATTTATTTGGAATTTTTGGGTTTGATTTGATTTCAAGAGATGCCTCACTCACTTCATGAGGAGGGAGAGGAAATTGGAAGTTTTTTTACCATGCCTTCAAAATGCAGCCAAATATAAGTGATTCGATTTTGAAAAGCAAGTCAAATGAAATTCCCTTGGTCACCTGTTTCAATCCGGTGTGTATACCGTAACCACCCTCTTCATCGAGTCGCCTTTCTGCTGGCAGGGTTGTTCAGAGGCTGCCGCAGATTCGGGGTCGACTTCTATTACTAACTGCGTTTTCTTAATTTTTTCCGAGGTTATTAAAACCACTGCGGTGATAATAACGAGGCTGGCAAACATGGTTTGTATTGTAACGATTTCATCTGCAAACATCCATCCCAGAAATACGGCAATAACCGGATTGACATAAGCATAAGTTGCCACTCGTGATGCCGGGGCAACCCGCAGCAGCCAGATGTAGGCAGTAAATCCAAGCAGGGCGCCGAAGATAATCAAGTATCCCCACGAGACCCAGGATTGCAGGGAGATTGTTCCCATATTCAATCGGGACCATTCTCCGTTGATAGTGCCTGTGAACGTCAGCAAAATCCCACCCGCTAACATTTGCATGGCGATAGCCATGAATGGGGATGGGGGTAAATGGGCATGCCGGGAATAGAGGGAACCGATTGCCCAGGAAAGCGAAGCCAGAACCAGCGCCCCGGCGCCTATGGGATCAATGTGACTGAATTGGGTGAAATCTCCCTGAGTGATCAGGAGGCACATTCCTGAAAAACCCAGCACCAGTCCGGTGACTACCCGAATACCGGGGCGGGCGCCGCCATGCCAGAGCCAATCCAACAATACAATCCAAAGGGGAACGGTTGCCACAATTAATGCTGCTATCCCCGAGGGAACCCGCTGCTCTGCCCATACCACACTGCCATTGCCGCCTAACAGCATCAACCCACCGACGATAAATGCACCGATCCAATGCGTTCTCCGGGGCGGCGGCGTCCCTTTGCCCCGAACCAATAGATAGGCAACCAGCCCGGCGATTAAGAAACGACTTCCCGCCATCAAATATGGCGGAATGCTATCAATGGCAAAACGAATTGCCAGATAGGTGGACCCCCAGATCAGGTAGACTGTTCCCAGGGCGATGGTAATTCGCACCGGCAGGGCTATCTCTATGGTAAACAGGCCTCGCATTCACGTCTCCTTTTCATTCCGATTAAACGGCAATCGAAACGGTTCTTTGATGGCAGAAAGTACACATGTGATTGGGGTGGATATTGTTTCGTTAATTTCTTCGAACTGCTTACGCAGAAATGTTCCCAATACGTTGGTAGCCTTCCTTAATATAGGAATGCAATATAGCAGAAGAACATTTTGAATCAGAATGAAAAAAACATTTATGGTTCTGATAGTGCAAAACCAATCAGCAGACATCAGAAGAACCTCAATCAGCGCTTGCGCTTTGAGCGGTTGGATGATATTTTGAACGGCTTTCGGAAAAGGCTCGGAATGAAGACCCTGGAAATAGCAAGATGACGAATTTTACTTTCAATATACACATTTCCAAAAACAGACGCACGATTGTGGCAATCGACCGCTTTGAGATAGCGGGGCAGAAAATCACGTTTTTGTTCGGTGAATCGGGGATTGGTAAAACCATCATCTCCAAAGCCATTTACGGTTTGCTGGATTCGGATTCGCTGGACATTCACATCAATGGGATGACTTATGAGCAATACCTGGGGTCACACTTCACCCGCAAGCTCCGGCAACATGGATTTTTTGTTTTTCAGGAACCATCCACCCATTTGAATCCGTTAATCACCCTTTCCGGTCAATTAAAAGAAGGGAGCCTGCACCGGGCGCCCGGTGAGAAAGAAATTTTGCGATATCTCTGGGATACCACTCATGATGCAATTTTTCGCCGGATATTATCGGTTTATCCCAAGCCGTATCGTCCCAGCGGCGGGGAAAAACAACGCATTCTGCTCGCTATGGCGTTTAAAAAAATCAACCTCCTGCGAAAATCAAACACGGTTCCACCGGAAGCCATTTTTATTTTTGACGAACCCTCCGGCAGTCTGGACAACCATTTCCGCAACCGGTTTTTGCAATTGCTGCTGTCCGATTTTCAGCAAATCCCTTTTACCGCCCTGGTAATTACCCATGATTATTCCATGATTGGAGAGGTGCATGAGAAATACCCGGAGCTGCGTTCCAGCATAGTATATCGGGAACTTGCACTGGAGACGGATCAACTGCTGCTGCGGGATTTTGCCCCCCGGTTATATCTCAACTGGTTGAAATCGGCAAAACATACCGGTGTGCAGACAGGCGGCACAAGCGAACCCCTGCTCTCCCTGCAAAGCGGGTACCGGGTGTTCGGAAAAACCATGGTGATTTCCCGCCAGGAGAATGGAGGTGCCCCCTGTCCCTTACAGCTTCACCGCGGGGAGATGGTATATCTGAAAGCAGCCAGCGGAATCGGAAAAACCACCCTGGCAAAAATCATGATGGGTTTAATTCCCTGCCAGGGGCTTTCGTTGCGGATTATGGAGCATCAGATCAATGAGCTTACCTCCCCGGGATATTGGAAAAGACATATCTGGGGGAAGAAAGCGGGGCTGGTGTTTCAACATGCCGATGAGGCATTGAACCTGAATGCCACGGTGCGGGAAGTGTTTGGCGGGCTGCCGTTTCGGCATAAGTTGAACAACGGTTCCATCCGAACATACCTGGAAGAATTGTTCGATCCCCCGGTTTCCGAAGGATTTTTGAAAAAAAAGGTCGCCTACCTGAGCGGTGGTCAAAAGCAGCGCTTAAACCTGCTGCGCACACTCATGCTGGACACCGATATCCTGATTCTGGATGAACCATTGAATGGATTAGATTTTGAAAGCATTCAAAAGGTGCTGGGAATGCTGCAACAAAAGCAACAGGAAGGCAAAGCTATCCTCCTGATATCCCACAATGAAGATATCTTTGATGCCATTATTCCCCCTTCCCGGGTATATTATCTTAAGGAGTCATAACAGCAGGTAATAATTTTCGGGGAACCTGGAACGGAATGAATGGTATATCTTCCTTACGTTGCCCGGCGGTTCTTTGGATGGGGCAGAAAATCGGGCAATATACTTTTTAGCCCGGCATCTATCTGAAATCGCCGGGATGTTTGGCGTACCAGACGAAATTTTATCTATTTTGGAAAATCTACGGTTTATGGTTAAATTTTCTTTTTGGTTTTCAAAAGCTTAAGAATTTAACGCGCTGCAACCAATGAACAAGGTCTCGATTATGATGAAGGTTGGATTGGGAACGTTTCTGATAGTGACACTGCTATGGCTATGGAGCTGCGAGGAAAACCCGGTAGAACTCCCCCTGGAACAGGCAACCCTGGTGCAGGATACCCTGTATGCTACTGTAGACACCACTTTTCAGGTGCCGCGGATCATCACCACCCTGGCATCCCAACGGCTGTTGCTCGGAGAGCTTGCCGGGTTCAAATTTCGCATTATTATGAGATTTGCCGGTTTTCCGGCAGCCGTCACAACAATTGACTCCGCCTGGATTCGCTTTACCACCCTGGAAGCCAGCGGGGAAATGCCCGTCGAATTCACTGCTACCGGCTACCCGATTCTCCAAAGCTGGATTGCCGATACCTCGGAAGTCTGGAAGGATTACAACAGTAATGTGGATTTCAGCGATCCGATGGGTGAGATGACTGTTACGACCGGCAGAAACGACACGGTGTTCTTTCATTTTAATTCTTCCGGAATGACCCGGGTAAATAACTGGGCGGATACCTCCTCCGGGGTGGATAATTTCGGGATGGCGCTGGATTTCTCTTCTGCAAACTTTGTCAAGGAATTTCAGGCACGAAACTCTTCTAATAACATTGGTCCTTTTCTGTTTATCCAGTATCGGGATTCCACTGACAGCGTTATGGTGGATTCTCTGTTAGCCATCAGTGATGCCTTCCTGTTCGAAGGAGATTTTCAGCCCGTCCCGGGCAGAAATCAGGTTACCACTTTGCGCCCCCGGGCAACACTGCTCCGCTTTAACCTGGACACCCTCAAACAGATTTACCCGGAGGGTATCATTATTGAATCGGTAAATCTGGAAATGGGCATTGATTGGAATAACACCCTGTTGAATCGGGATTTTAAAGCCAACCTGGAAATCCTCCCCCTCACCAGTTCCATAACCGACAGCAATATCACAGTTGATTCCACATTTGTGGGGCAGGAAACCCGTCTGGTGGATTTTTCCCACTTTAACAGCGACTCGTCTCTGCTCCAGGTGTCCACTGCCGGGGACCGCCAGCAACTGGCGCGCTTATTTGTTCAGAACATGCTGAATACCCCGGACCTTTACCAGGGTTTTTACATCGATTTTAAAAATGCCAATCAATTTCTCTCCCGGTTCACCTTCTTTCGCTATAACGATTCCGATCCGGCTAAAAGACCCCGGTTAATTATTCAATCTCTGAAGTTACCTGACGAACGACTCTAATTCGCTATTTTTAATGAAGGACAGAGTATGATGAATATATGGAAATTTTGTGTAGTATTGGGAATTCTGGCAAGCAGCAGCATCAACCTGACTGCGGGTTCTTATTTTGCTTCCAAATCCAATGGGCTTGGAATTCGCCAGTATACGATCAGCACCCGGGGATTGGGTATGGGCGGGGTTGGGATGGCTGCCAACGACTCCATCGCCCTGAACAACAATGTGATCTCCCAGTGGCGCTACATCAGCGATACCCGGACAACTATCGGAATTTCCTACTTCAGATATCGCAGTGAGGTGCAATCGCTAAATTTTACCACGTCCACCGCGGACTTTGCCGGTGTCAATAATGCGGTGCCGCTTCAAAAAATGAAATGGGTCTTCGGGGTTACCCTTAAACCCTACACGGTCATCGATTTTAAAGGCACCCAGAAAGTGGAAACCGATGGGGTAACTTTTACCCAGATCAGCCAGTTTATAGGGAGCATCAGCAAAGCCCAGGTGAGTCTGGTATGGGCGCCGGCAAAAGCGCTTGGGCTGGCAGTTAGCGGAAATTTCTACTTCGGTTCTATCGACGACCGGTTCGATTTTAAATTTAACGATATCAACTTCCGGAATTCCACTCATGTGGTGGAATACCAAATTTCCGGGGTTGGTGTGGGAGTCAGCAGCGAC
>CAYYGL010000079.1:11266-21239 GCA_964471235.1 uncultured Calditrichaceae bacterium | reverse complement strand
TCTGACCGAATTATTGCGCAATGAACTGGGTTTTAATGGTTTCGTGGTCAGTGAGTGGAAAGATATCAATCGGCTTTATACCCGCGACCGGGTAGCTTCCACCCGTAAAGAAGCCGTTCGAATGGCAGTGATGGCAGGGGTGGATATGAGCATGGTGCCGTATGATTTTAGCTTTTACCATGATCTAATGGAATTGGTCAAAGAAGGCAAAGTGCCCGAGTCGCGCATTGATGAAGCGGTCAGGCGAATTTTGCGGGTTAAATTCGAACTCGGTCTGTTTGAGAATCCTTATCCGGACGAGCGTATGAAAAGCAAGGTGGGCAGTGCGGAATCTGCTGCGGTGAGTCTCCAGGCGGCACAGGAGGCAATGACGCTTCTTAAAAATGAATCGAATTTTCTGCCATTGAGGAAGAATCAAAAAATTCTGGTTACCGGACCCACTGCCAATTTGCGTTCTGTGTTAAACGGCGGATGGACATATACCTGGCAGGGAAATGAGGAGGCGTTGTATCCAACCAATAAACCCACTATTTTAGAGGCGATTCAAAGAAAAATCGGGAAGGAGAATGTCAGCTATCTCCCCGGTGCCACGTTTGATACCCTCATTGACATTGATCAGGTGGTGGCGGCTGCCGGGCATGCAGCAGCGGCTGTTATCTGTATCGGAGAAATGCCCTATTGTGAAACGCCCGGCAATATCCATGATTTGAACCTTCCCCGGGCTCAGTTGGATTTGGTGGCAGCTATCCAGAAAACCGGTACACCGGTGGTGCTGGTGCTGGTGGAAGGACGCCCCCGTATCATTACCCCGGTAGTTGACCAATCCCGGGCAATTCTGATGGCATATTTGCCGGGACCGGAAGGCGGCAGGGCTATTGCGGATGTATTGTTTGGCGACTTTAATCCTTGTGGAAAACTCCCCATTACTTATCCCCGCCATCCCAATGACCTGGTAACTTATGACCACAAACCAATCGAAACGGATGATCCGAATAAATTGGATCCGTTGTACAAGTTTGGTCACGGTCTAAGTTATACGACTTATGAATACAGCAACTTGATAGCGGAACCCGGCGAAATTCCCCCAAATGCGACGGTCAATGTGAAGGTGACGGTGAAGAATACCGGAAAGAGAGCCGGAAGGGAAATTGTGGAATTGTATCTAAGCGATCTTTATCGGTCGGTGTCGCCGCCGGTTAAACAACTTAAACGGTTCACCGGAATATTCCTTCGCCCCGGGGAAAGCCGCACTGTCGAATTTTCTCTGAATAAGTCGGATTTTACTTTCTGGGATCGCGAGGGAAAGTATGCCGTGGAACCGGGAGATTTCAAAATCACGGTGGGTAACTTGACGTCTACTTTCAAAGTACTCCCGGCGGATAAAGAGTAAAAAAAGTCCCTAAATATTCCAATTTGACAACGGGTTACTTATGAACTCATAACTCGGAGAAAAGACATGGGCTTGAATGTTGGGATTGTTGATTTAGTAATTATTTTAGGATATTTCGGTGCAGTGTTTGGTATCGCCATCTGGTCAACCCGCAGAGGAGCAGTTCGAGAAAGCTCCGCCGGCTATTTTCTTGCTAATCGCAATATCGGCTGGGTGGTCATCGGGACTTCCTTGTTTGCTTCCAATATCGGTTCCGAGCACCTGGTGGGGCTTGCCGGCACCGGGGCGGATAGCGGCGTTGCGGTGGGACAGTTTGAGATTCTCGCCTCCCTTATCCTGCTGATCCTGGGCTGGGTGTTTGTTCCTTTCTACTTGAAAAGCGGCGTTTTTACCATGCCGGAGTTTCTGGAAAGACGCTACTCCAAAGGCGCCCGTGCTTACCTTTCCTGGATATCTATTATCGGTTATGTGCTGACCAAAATTTCGGTTACTATTTATGCCGGAGGGATCGTTTTTGAATCCATGGGAATGAATTTTTGGGTTGGCGCCTTTATTGTAGTAATCGCTACCGGTATTTATACTGTTTTCGGCGGATTACGGGCTGTGGTGTTTACTGAGTTTATGCAAACTTTTGTCTTAATCGGCGGGTCGGTGTTGGTGACTGCCATTGGTTTATGGAAAATCGGTGGTTGGGGAGAGTTATATGCTACCGCCGGAAGCAGCTTCTTTAATATGTGGCAACCGATTTCTCATCCGGATTTTCCCTGGACCGGCATTCTCTTCGGCGCCCCCATTCTGGGCGTCTGGTACTGGTGCACCGATCAGTTTATTGTACAACGAGTGCTCTCGGCAAAAAATATTGATAACGCTCGCCGGGGCACCATCCTTGGCGGATATTTGAAGGTATTACCCCTGTTTATTTTTGTGATTCCCGGCGTGATTGCTTATGCACTGGCTCAAAAAGGGATAATTACTTTGGATAAAGCGGATAAGGCACTTCCAATCCTTATCGACACCCTGCTGCCTATCGGGATAAAGGGGCTGGTTTTGGCAGGCTTGTTGGCTGCCTTGATGAGTTCCCTGTCAGCAGTGTTTAATTCCTGCTCCACGTTGATTACTATCGATATCTATAAACAACTTCACCCCGCTGCTAAGGAAAAAAGACTGGTGCTGGTTGGCCAAATTGCTACCGGTTTTTTGGTGATTCTCGGTTTACTCTGGATTCCTTTCATGAAATATATTTCCGGAGAACTTTATAAATACCTGCAAAGCGTACAAGCGTATATTTCTCCTCCCATCGCAGCGGTGTTTTTGCTGGGCATTTTTATGAAGCGGCTGAATGGCACCGGCGCCATGGCATCCTTGTTAACCGGATTCGTGCTGGGAATGGGTAGATTACTCGCCGAATTAAACAAAGAACATCTAAGCGGTTTACTATATGATTACGCGACAATCAATTTTTTACATTTTGCAATATTCCTTTTTGTGGTGTGCGCTGCAATTCTGATCATTGCCAGCCTTTTGACCGCACCTCCACCCGCTGAGAAAGTCGAGGGGCTTACCTATTCGACTGCCAGCAAGACACAATCCGATCCGGTGTGGAAAAGAAAAGATATTCTGTTGTCCGGCATATTGATAGCTATCGTGGGGTTGGTGTGGCTGTATTTTACCGGGTAAGATGAGTGGGACGACTCTCCGAGTCGTCAGTAAGGCGAGTCTCCGAACTCGCCGTTACCCAAGTAACGATGCTCATTATTGAACGTCTCGAACAGGCGGCTCCACGGAGCCGCTTGTTTTTCTATTCGAGAAATCACCCATTACCCTCATAAATAATCCCGGTTGACATAATTCCAGCGATAAAACTCCGGACGAATTACCAAACCGGCCTTCACCGGGTTCTTAAGGGTAAAATTTACCGCTCGTTTCAATTCATATTTGTTGCGTATTAAGTGATCATAACTTTCATGCTGCCAGAATTGCCCTTTACGACCTAATATCTTGTTTGCTATCCTGCCGGTATATTTTTTCAGACTTTCCATAATCTTGGCGAGGAAATAAACATCTTTTTCGTCGGGTTCCCGAGGTGATTTCTCCTCCTCGTTTTCCCAAATCGGCAATAACACGGCATGAATATGATTTGGTAAAATCGTGAACGCAATCAGGTGATAACGTCGCTTATCTCCCCAGTGTAATGAATCATGAACGACTTGAGCAATCCGTTCGTCTGCAAGCCATTGGGGACCGGTTGTATTTTCATGTATCAGCGCATCGTATTTTAAAAAGAAAGCTCGATGGATTTCTTGCTTCAGTTTGAATTTCTTTTTCGGATTATCTACCCGTTGGATCCGTTTCATCTCTTTCAGAAACTCTTTACGAAGAGCTGCCAGTTTTTCAAGTGACAGGCTGTCTACCAACCGTGTGGTAATAAAGAAGGGATAGCCGGGGATAATCAGATGAGGTAAATTTCTTCGATAGAACAACATGTTGTATCAAAAAAGAGATGTTTTGATACGTGACAAGTAGAGTAACTCTGCGAGTTGCTCCAACCTTCTAATCTGTTTTTTCATAACCTAACGACTCTCAGAGTCGTATCACCCACCACAACGGCTCGGAGAGCCGGCTTACTACCGACTTGGGAAAGTCGTTCCACTATCTATTTTTTCCACAAATTACCGAATTGATGGGAATATTTCAACTCTGTTTTTATTTCCAGCACCCACCAGAATACCCGATTACCAGAACTTAAGGGGTTAACCAAGTCTCTTCTACCGGACCGACTCGAAGAGTCGCTCTACTATCAAGTTTTAACTTTATTTAAAGAACCTGTGAAAAACCTGTGAAGTTCATTCCCTATCTTTCCCGCACAATTAATTCCCTTTTATTCATTTTATAAGGAGTATTATCATGAAGAAAGTATTATGGCTGTCGGTTTGGTTCATTGCTACGGCTCTACTATGGAGTTGTGCTGAAAAATCTGCGGTATCCACCGAAAATATATCAAACGATCCGGTAAACAGTTTCAATCGGACATCTGAGGATCCATCCCAGGTAGCCCAATTTGAGATCGTCTTGGAAAATTTATCCCCTGCCACAGGACCGGGTGCCAGCCAGCCATTTTCGCCCCCGGTATTGGCAACCCATTCCGAGGGATTGCATATCTTCAAGGTCGGTGAATTTGCCTCAAATGAGTTACAGCAACTCGCAGAAGATGCCGTCAGTGCACCGATGGTAACTTTTCTGAATCAATCTCCGAACGTTTTTAGGGTAGTGGAAGGTACCGGGGTCATCTTACCCGGTAGTTCGGCAAGCTTTACAATTGAAGCCAAAAGGGGATATCATAAACTTTCCCTGATCTGCATGCTGGTGAATACCAATGACGGATTTACTGGAATTAATGGGATTAATTTACCGCGTGGTCAGTCAAAAGTAGTTTATCTGCATGCCTTTGATGCCGGAACGGAGAGCAATACAGAATCCACCGCCCATATACCCGGTCCCTGTTGCGGCAACCCATTGGTTCGGGTACCCACTCATGAAGAAATCGATTATCATAGTGGTATCCAGGGAGTTGGTGATTTAGACCCTATGGTATACGGCTGGGATGAACCAGTTGCCAGACTGACCATCACCCGGATTGACTAATCTGAATTTTGCTGAGAACGCAGATTTCACAGAACGGTCATGTTCACCTGCATGACCGTTCCATTTAAAACCACCTCAGAAGTGAAACTCCTTTTAAAACTCCAGAAGACAGTCACAGAACGTGACATGAAGCTGATAAACAGCTAACCCACCTTCCAAAAACTAAAAAAGTTGTCTTTTCCTTTTGGAAAATTCCTCGATTTACCTTAATCTTTAATTTTAGACCGGAACTCAGGAGCGCCTTACCAAACACTTACAGGAGGACTGGATAAACTCACGTTGGTATCGGTCCATATTTACCTGAGATTTCTGACACTCAAATGTATCTTATCAACACACTTAAAGATATAGCTAACTGGCGCCTTTCACCATTCATTCATGAGGAACGAACATGCCTGAGATTCATCCCAATCTACAACCGATTGATTTAATCATAATTGGTCTGTATATCGTATTTGTGGTGTGGCTGGGGCTTCGTCTGGGAAAAAAACACGACACTGCTGAAGACTATTTTCTCGCCGGTCGCACCATGATCTGGCCCTTCATTGGGCTATCCCTATTTGCTTCCAACATTTCCAGCAGCTCTTTAATCGGTTTAGCCGGGGATGCTTACAGCACGGGTATTTCGGTATATAATTACGAATGGATGGCAGCCTTCATTCTGGTATTTTTTGCTATCTTTTTTCTTCCTTTCATTCTCCAGGCAAAAGTTTACACCATGCCGGAATTCCTGGAAAAACGCTTTGACGCTCGCGCCCGCAATTATTTTTCGGTACTGACCCTCTTTTTAAATATTGTTGTAGATACGGCTGGCAGTTTGTATTCCGGGGGATTGTTGATCAAAATGATATTTCCGGGTTTCACCATGACCGAAATTGTGTTGGCACTGGCAATCGTAGCTGGCATATACACAATCGCGGGCGGATTGGCAGCCGTAATTTATACAGATGCCATTCAGACCGTCTTATTGTTGCTTGGCTCAATCATTATCTCGGTAGTTGCCTTTTTGAAAATCGGCAGTTGGGATGCCATTACCGCTGCTGTTCCGCATCACAAGCTAAGTCTGGTGCGCCCGGTCGGCGACCCCGGTGTGCCCTGGCCCGGACTGCTAACCGGGGTACCGTTGTTGGGATTCTATTTTTGGTGTACCAATCAATTTATGGTACAGCGAGTGCTGAGTGCCAAGAGCATCAATCATGGCAGATGGGGAAGTTTATTCGCCGGATTATTAAAAATACCGGTTTTATACATTATGGTTCTGCCGGGCACCATGGCAATCCTGTTGTATCCGAACCTTCCCAAAGCAGACCTGGTTTATCCCACCCTCATCTTTGACCTGCTTCCCGCCGGACTTCTGGGGCTGGTAATTGCCGGATTTATTGCCGCCTTAATGTCGCAAATTGACTCCACCCTCAATTCCGCATCGACCCTGGTCACCATGGACTTCATTCGCAAATTTCGCCCCAGGCTAACCACCCATCAATTGATGGTCGCCGGACGTTGGGTAACCTTCATCTTCATGATGCTTTCAGCCTTTTGGGCACCGCAAATCGAAAACTTCGGGTCCCTTTTCAAATACCTGCAAAAAGTGCTCTCCTATGCCGTACCGCCGGTCGTTGCCATGTTCCTGGTAGGCACTTTCTGGAAGCGCGCCAATTCTCAGGGAGCATTCATTTCCCTGGTAGGGGGTGTTTTTTTGGGAGTGGTTCTTTTTATTAGTAACGAATTTCTCGGTTGGACCAATATACATTTTCTCTACATTGCACCCATTCTATTTTTAACCAGTGTAATTTTATTGATTGGAGGTAGTTTAACTGCCCCACCGCCGGCAGAAGAACAAATCAGAACATTTATCTGGACAAAGAAATTTTACCAGGCAGAGACCGAAGAACTCCGCCAGTATCCCTGGTACCAAAACTACCGCATTCTTTCCCTGGGATTGTTGATACTTACCATAGCAGTTGTCATTTCTTTCTGGTAGATTTGTGCCGGCGAATTTTGTAACGAAATGTTTATCATAATATGTAATTCATTATGGATAATCTCTGGTCGGAAGGATACACCCGGGCGTTCACATTATTGCACCAGGCATCTACCAAGTATGGGATGTTGGCGAGTCTCACGAATGAAACCAACTACCGGCGAATTTGGGCACGAGACAGCGTCATCTGCGGTCTGGCGGGCATTCTGGCGGAGGATTCCCTGTTGATCGAAACCCTGGGAAAATCCCTGTACACCCTGGCGAATGCCGCAGGTCCCCGGGGAGAAATCCCATCCAATGTCAGGTTGGATAACCGTGGAAAAGTAACCAATATCAGCTACGGCACATTAAGCGGCAGGGTGGACAGTATTCCCTGGTTCATTATTGGAGTTTGTCATTATATAAACCGGACCGGGGAGCGTGCTTTTGCCCAACAGATGGAACCGGTAATCCTCAGCGGTTTGCAATTATTAAACTGCTGGGAATTCAATAAACGAGGTTTGGTGTACGTGCCCCTGGGTGGAGACTGGGCGGATGAATATATTCTCCATGGCTATGTACTCTACGACCAACTATTGCGGCTCTGGGCGGTTGGATGTTATGGGAAGACGTCCGGTAATGAACACTTTATCCGGCAGGCGGAGCAACTGCGGGAACGAATTCGGATGAACTATTGGATATCCTCGCAAAATCGGGATAGGGAAGATTTATATCATCTCCCGGCATATAAACGCGTACTCAGTGAAAAAGGAGATTTGCCTTACTGGATGGCATCCCTGACCCCCGGTGGCTATATTGATCGGTTTGATGCTTTCGCCAATGCTCTCACCTTCCTTCTGGGACTCAACACGAACGAACAGCAGGAAAGCATCCTTGCCTATACCGAATCGATTTGTGAACAAACCGCCCACGGGTTAATTCCGGCATTCTGGGAACCAATTACACCGCATAATTGGGAATGGCAGGTATTACAGAATAACTACCGCTATCGATTTCGCAATGCCCCCTACTGCTACCATAACGGCGGTATCTGGGCAATGGTCAATGGCTGGTGGGGGCTTGCATTGAAAGAAGCGGGGAAGAATGCCGCAGCAGAAGTACTGTTGTCCTCCCTGTGCAACCTAAACCGCCAGGGAGAAGCGGATGGTCAATGGGGATTTTATGAATACGGGCACGCCTTAACCGGCGAACCGGGCGGCACCCCCCGAATGAGTTGGAGCGCGGCAGCGGTAGTCATGTTACGGGAATACCTGGATGGAAAACGCCTTTATATCCCGGAAATCGACCATTCTTAAATCGACAAATTAACTTCGGTGAATTTGGAAAAACGGTTAACAACAAACATTTCTCACTTTAACAATGAATGTTCTCTTTTTACTGACAGGGTCCAATGATAGTTTTTAGGGTTCCAGTCCAAAATTTCCGGTTGGGTTGTAGAAATTTTGATAATTTTTTCTGAGGCTGCATATTTAACTCTCCCCCTTTCATGCACCTCTCTTGGAAGTCGAAGATCCCGATTCGTCGGGAAGAGGGGGAAAGAAGGGGTGAGTTCGAGGGAATGAGCGGATAGAAACAGATGGTTATAAATCTTTCAAAACAAGAATTTATGAAATATTTTCCTTAGTCCCTTTGAATAGCAAATTCACCGGTTCGAAGTGAGAAATGGTACTTATCAACAATCAACAACACAACATAACCGCCTTACAACGGAATTACTGCTTATTCCAAAGGAATCCATCACCATTACCTTACTGCTTACTGACTTACTGATCACTGAAACCAAACACCTGATACAAAGGAGAATCAATCAATGTCCACCTGGAGAGTGCGCCTGTCGTTGTTTCTGAATTTTTTTGTGTTCGCCATTCTGCTGAATACGGTGGGAATTGTCATCAAGCGGGTCATCGATGACTACGGCGTCACCGAGGCCATGGCCGCCTCCCTGGAGGCTTACAAAGACCTCTCGATTGCGGTAGCTTCCTTTCTGCTGGCCTCCTACATCCCCCGTTTCGGCTACCGGCGCTCCATGCTGGCTGGGCTGTTAGCGGTGACACTGGCCAGCATGTTGGTGGCGCTGATAACCGGCTTCTGGGTGACACCGGTGCTCTACATGACCATCGGGGTGAGCTTCGCGTTGATCAAGGGCGCAGTTTACTCCACGGTAGGACTTATCACCCGCGACCAGGGGGAACATACCAGCCTGATGAACCTGTTGGAGGGGGTTTTCCAGGTGGGCGCGCTGGTGGGCCCGCTGTTCTTCTCGCTGGTGATGGGGATGAAATTCTCCTGGTATGAAACCTACTGGATCATTGCCGTGGTAAGCTCCCTTGCCTTCCTGTTGCTGCTCATCACCCCACTCGATGAAAGCGAGGTGGCCGCCCACCCGGAGCAGGCCGGCCTGTTAGAAATGTTGAAATTGTTGAGATTTCCCATGGTATGGACATTTGTAATATGCACCTGGTTCTATGTGATGATCGAACAGAGCTTCGGTACCTGGCTGCCCACCTTTCAGGAACGGATTTTCGGGCTGAGTCCCCCTATCGCCGCAGGAATGCTGAGCGTGTATGCCGGTTCCATCGCCCTCAGCCGCTTTGTGATGGGCTTCCTTTCCCGCCGTCTTCCCTGGTTGCCCACACAAATGATCTCGCTGGGCGCCGCCTTCGCTCTCATCCTGACCATTTTGCTTGCTACAATGGGCTGGAAGACTGCTTCCATCGATAGCTGGTTCCGGGTTCCGCCGTTGGCCTGGACGTTTTCCGTCATGGGCTTTTTCATCGGTGCCATCTATCCAACAATTGTCTCAATCGTTCTCAGCAAACTGGAAAAGGCGAGGCATGCGCCCATGACCGGGCTGATTATCATCTTCTCCGCCCTGGGCGGGACCACCGGGTCTTTTGTGGTCGGTTTCATCTCACGCAGTTTCAGCACCCACAATGCCTTCTTCTTCCCGCTAATCCCCA
>CAYYGL010000079.1:5734-11256 GCA_964471235.1 uncultured Calditrichaceae bacterium | reverse complement strand
ACTGATGCTGATACCGTATAAAAGACTGACCGACCGATTTGGGAAGGAGCATCATGGAAATAAAGGTTAACATTTCCCAAAACATGGAGCGCCTGCTGGCACAGGAAGATACCGACAATGACCGGCAGATCACGGTGCTCGACCACGGTGAAAAGCGGTTTAAGGTGGAAACCGTTTCCGGGGAGAAATTCGAAGTGCATGGCACTTACTACCTTTCCAACCTATTGCAGGAATTGGCGCTGGCGCAGGAATCCGGTGCAGAGACCGCTACATTGAATTCCGATAAGATTTTCGAGAACCCGGTGGAACGGATTTCCCGAATGATCCGGGAGGTGTTCTGGGAGGGCTTAACCCGGCGCATTGACGCCGAGGGGTTAGCCCGGTTGGTCAGCGACAGCAAAACCGGTACAGACACTCCCCGCATCTATGTGCCCCACGATGACCAGCGAGCACTGCAATATTTCCGGGAAGCCGCCCAGAAAGGCATCGTTCCGGGACTGGAGGTCGTGAAGCTACCGGAAAACATCACCCCACAGTATGTTCGCTCCATCAACCTTAAACCGGGTATTCTAACCCTGGCGCTAACAGAAACTGCACCGGGTAAACTGGAGGGCGTCCCTTTTGTGGTCCCCGGGGGACGATTTAACGAAATGTACGGCTGGGATAGTTACTTTGAAGCGTTAGGGCTGCTAATCGATGGCAGAGTTGATCTGGCGAAAGCTATGGTGGATAACTTTGTATATGAAATCCGCCATTACGGACAGATTCTCAATGCCAATCGCAGCTATTTCCTTACCCGCTCCCAACCGCCGTTCCTGACTTCCATGGCGCTGGCAGTGTATGCGCACCTTCCCGAAAATGCAGAAAGCCGCGACTGGCTGGCAGAGGTGTTTCGCATCGCCATCCGGGAATACCACACCGTCTGGATGAACCGGGAGCGACTGACGGAAACCGGGTTAAGCCGCTATTACGGTTATGGGCTGGGCATCACCCCGGAAACCGAACCGGGGCATTACGATGCGGTGCTGGCGCCGTATGCGAAGCGTGCCGGGATGGATGTGCGGGAATATGCGCAAGCGATGATTGCCGGAGAAATCGAGGAGCCGGAACTGGCAGAGTATTTTCTGCATGATCGCGCCGTGCGGGAATCCGGTCATGACACCAGCTACCGCCTGGAAAACCGGGCAGCGCATCTCAACACCGTGGATCTGAATTCCCTGCTCTATAAGTATGAGATTGACATAGCGGAAACCCTCGAGAAACGGTTTGGGAACGCTTTTCCGATGGAAGACGGCAGCGTGGAACGGGGCGATATGTGGCGACAGCGTGCCCAAAAACGCCGGGAATTGATGAACCGGCTGCTCTGGAACGAGGCGGAGGGCATGTTTTTCGATTATGACTTTGTGGAAAAGCAGCCAACCGGCTACCAGAGCGCCACAACTTTCTACCCCCTCTGGGCAACGTTAGCATCCCGGGAGCAGGCAGAACGATTGGTAAAAAAAGCGCTTCCGCTTTTTGAAGCGCCGGGCGGGATTGTGGCGTCCACCCTAACATCCCGGGGAGAAATTACCCCACAACGCCCGGCAAAACAGTGGGATTATCCCAACGGCTGGGCGCCCCACCAGATGCTGCTCTGGCAGGGATTGCTCAATTACGGCTATCGGGCGGAAGCACAGCGGCTTGCTTACCGCTGGCTGGATATGATCACCCGCAATGCCGCCGACTACAACGGCACCATCCCGGAAAAATATGATGTGGTAAATCGTACCCACAACGTTTTTGCCGAATACGGCAACGTGGGTACCGAGTTTGATTACATTACCCGGGAAGGATTCGGCTGGATGAATGCCTCTTACCAGGTCGGTGTGCAATTGCTTGGTAGTAAGCTGCTCCAATCTTTAAAACAATTAATTCCCGGGGAATGGATATTCGGGGCAGCAAAACTTTGAAGCAGGTTGCCGCAAATTGGATTTGATCCACGAATCACACGAATTTGCCCGAATCGTATTCGAGTCGGTTAAATTTCGTTTTATAATGTTTCGTGTCAATTAGGGAAATTCGTGGACAAAATAAAATTGAACCAACAAGGTGCACAGGTGTTCCGCCAATGCGGGGTTCGTGAGCATAGGTACCTAAAAGTCTACAGTCTAATAGCCTAACCTATATACGTGATAAATTTTTCAAAACGGTGGTCCAGTACATCCCTTCAAGCCAACAGCGCCACACTTTTCACCTGGGCATAGACCGCCTTTCCGGGTTTTAAGTCTAACGCAGCCGCCGAGCGGCGGGTAATTCGTGACAGCAGGGGCACGCCCGCTACCATCAACCGCACCGTCATCTTTGACTCTCCTGTTGGGGTCAATTCCGTAACCGTGGCAGGGAAAATATTCAGAATGCTGGTACCGGATTGCCGTTTCAGAGTCAAGCTGACATCCCGGGCAGCGATACGCACTCTCACCGGGTGTCCCACCGGCAAATTTTTCCGGGAAACAATAATCTCTCCTCCCGAAAACTCCAGGCGGGTTAAATGATATTCCGCATCATGCCCGGCGACCCTGGTTTCCACGATGGCGGCAGCGTCAGCACCACGGGCAAGGGGAAGGTCCAGCCGGGTGAGCATCTCCGCAATTTCACCGCTCGCCCGGATTTTTCCCCTTTCCAGCAGCACCAGGTAATCCGCCAGGCGGGCAACCTCATCCGGGGCATGGCTGACATAAATCACCGGAATTTTTAACTCAGCGTGCAGTGATTCCAGGTAGGGCATAATTTCCCGCTTGCGTGCCATATCCAGCGCTGCCAGCGGCTCATCCAACAGCAGCAGTCTGGGACTTACCGCCAGCGCCCGGGCAATCGCTACCCGCTGACGTTCTCCGCCGGATAGCTGATCTGCCCGCCGCTCCAACAAACTCCCGATACCCAACAATTCAATCGCTCTATCCAGCGAGACCTTGCGCTCCTCTTTCGGAACCCGTTTCATACCATATTCCAGATTGCCCTGAACGGTCAGGTGTGGAAAGAGGCTGGCTTCCTGAAATACATAGCCAAGGGAGCGCTTATGAGGGGGGACAAAACGATTGCCCGCCTGCCAGACCATCTCCCCCACTTTCAAATACCCGCCGGGCACCCGTTCCAAACCGGCAATGACCCGCAGCAAAGTCGTTTTCCCACAGCCGGAGGGCCCGAAAACTGCAAGAACTCCCCGGGTCGGAACAGTCAGATCAATATCCAGGGTAAATTCTTGTTTTTGAAGATGAAATCGTGCTTCGATGCTCATGGACGCACCAGTTTAAACCGACGATTAAATGCATAGACTGCCATCAACAATACAAATGACAGCAGCAACAATCCACCGGAGAGCAAATGGGCCTGTCCGTATTCCAGCGCTTCCACATGATCATAAATGGCGATGGAAAGCACGTGGGTTTTGCCGGGAATATTGCCGCCGATCATCAACACCACCCCGAACTCCCCAACCGTATGGGCAAATCCCAACACGATAGCGGTCAGGAACCCCGGGCGGGCTAAAGGCAGGGCAACCGTAAAGAAGCGGTCCAGGGGTGAGGCGCGCAGGGTTGCTGCCACTTCCAGGGGACGAGTGCCGATGTTGGCAAAGGCATCCTGCAGGGGCTGCACAACAAAAGGCAGGGAGTACAACACCGAGCCAATCACCAGCCCGGTAAAGCTAAACGCCGGGGCGCTTCCACCCAAGGTCTCAATAAACCCGCCCACTATGCCCCGGGGGCCCAGGGCAACCAGTAGGTAAAAGCCGAGTACCGTGGGCGGCAACACCAGCGGCAGGGCAACCACCGCCTCAGCGATAAATTTCAACCGCCATTGGGAACGCGCCAGCCACCAGGCTACCGGGGTGCCCAATAAAATCAGAAGCAATGTGGTAAGCCCCGCCAGCTTGAGTGTGATGACGAGCGCAGTGAAATCGGCATCGGTTAATATCATGGCGTCTCGTACCCGTAGCTTTGAATGATCGCCAACGCTGCATCGCTTCGCACAAAGGAAAGAAAGGCATGCGCCGCGGCATTCTTTGTTAATAAAACTGCCTGCTGCCGGATGGGCGTATACATTTCCTGCGGTACCATCCAATAGGAGCCTGCAATGGGATGACCGGGCTTTTTCACCTGGGAGTAGGCGACAAATCCCAGTTCAGCATTCCCGCTTTTGATGTACTGAAACGCCTGCCCGATATTCTCCCCGCGTACCATCTGTTTCCCCAGGGCTTTCCATAATCCCAGCGCCTGCAAAACCTCCCGGGCAGCTTTGCCGTAGGGTGCCAACCGGGGATTGGCAATCGCCAGGAAACGAAACGTCCCTTGCTTCAGTACCGCCCCCGCAGAATCCACATATCCTTTCCGGGGACTCCACAGGATCAATTTCCCGATTGCATAGGTAAAGCGGCTGCCCGGCAAGGCGATGCCTTCCTGCTCCAGCAATTTGGGTCGAAGCTCATCCGCTGCCAGGAACACATCGTACGGCGCGCCGTTTTTGATCTGCGCATAATGCTTGCCGGTGGAACCGAAACTCAAAATCACCTGATGCCCGGTGCTCTTTTCGAACCGTTCGGCGATAACCTTGATAACCTCGCTAAAGTTGCTCGCCACAGCGACCCGAACTTCACCCGCCATTAACTGCCCCGCGAATGTTATCCATACAACGGCAACAATCCCAATTAAGAAAAATATTCGTTTTCCCGGTTGATTCATTTTGCTTCATATTCCCATAAAGGATAGAGATTATAACGCGAACTGATAAATTTTGATAAAATAACCGTGACACTTTTTTGTGAATCCTCCACAAGGATTCAATGGAGTCGGGACCGATTCATTACCTACTACAATAATCAAACCTCTCCGAGGTTTTTCACAAGGGAGAACATCGGAGATGTTCCATTATTGTAGAAAACAATGCCAGGATAACCTTCTCATCCTCGTAAAGGATGTATAAATCATGTTATGAGTTGTGGGCTCCAGGATATTAACCATTATACCCTTGTTTATGGTACAGTTAATTTTTCAAACAACATAAGCTCGCGGGTACCAAAGGCCTTACACCCCCTTGAAAATGTACACAAAATTCTGATCTTAATCCCGCATTTTAATGCCCTTCCATCCGGTATATTCAACTATAAGGCGATTGTACCAATTGATAGACGAAAAATCCGGCATCTCCTCTCCCTCAACCACGGCTTTCGCCTCAGCCCTTTCTTCCCCATCCAAGCATAATTCACGACAGGGAACAACGCAAGCCAATATTAAAATCCGGGAGACTACCTGGGTTAGGGGGAAGATCATCGATCCACGAATTTCACGAATTCTCACGAAGGATAGTCGAGTGATGGAATAGGGGGGAAACAATTCGTGACCTTTCGAGTAATTCGTGGATTAGATTCGATCCACGAATTTCACGAATTCTCACGAAGGATAGTCGAGTGATGGAATAGGGGGGAAACAATTCGTGACCTTTCGAGTAATTCGTGGATTAGATTCGATCCACGAATTTCACGAATTCTC
>CAYYGL010000079.1:0-5634 GCA_964471235.1 uncultured Calditrichaceae bacterium | reverse complement strand
TGACCTTTCGAGTAATTCGTGGATTAGATTCGATCCACGAATTTCACGAATTTTCACGAAGGATAGTCGAGTGATGGAATAGGGGGGGAAACAATTCCTGACCTTTCGAGTAATTCGTGGATTAGATTCGATCCACGAATTTCACGAATTTTCACGAAGGATAGTCGAGTGATGGAATAGGGGGGAAACAATTCGTGACTATTCGAGTAATTCGTGGACAATTTTCCTAAAACGCAATAGGCAGCACAAACGTTCCAAAACCGACATTTTCGATTTTCAATTTTGACTTTTCCGTTTCCGGGGGTACATTCAGCGGAGTAACGATTCAATCGGTATGGCAGCATTTCTTTCATGACAAACGATTGCCGGTAAACGAATTTTCAGGCGCAAGCCCGTAGGCCAGCGCTTTCGGGCAACCCATAAAAGCGGAGAAGTTATGTCCCCAAAACAATCGTCTGCCGCTTCTCGCCGGCGGCGGGAAATTGATTTGCTTGCCGTGGGAGAATTGTTGGTGGATTTGATCAGTCACGAAGAGTGTAACGATTTGAGCGAAGCAAGGGATTTCCATTGTTACCCGGGCGGCAGTCCGGCGAATCTTGCCGCTAATATGGCTCGTACCGGCAACCGCACTGCTTTAATTGCCTGCGTGGGAGATGACGGCATGGGCGCCTTCCTGCGGCAGAGCCTTGCCGAAAGCGGGGTAATCTCCGATTACATGGTAACCGTGGCGGATAAGCCCACCACTCTGATACTGATAGGCAAAACCGCCGGAACGCCCGATTTTATCGCCTATCGGATGGCAGACCGGATGATCCTGCCGGAACATATTCCCGATGACTTATTGGAGCGAAGTTCTCTCTACCATACCACCTGTTTTGCCCTGAGCCGCCACCCGGCACAGGAGAGCATCCTGGACGGCGCCCGGCGTGCCAAACGGTTCGGCTGTCAGCTCAGCATTGATGTGAACTACTCACCGAAAATCTGGAGCAACCGCCAGGCAGCGCAACTGGTGATTGCCAATTACTGTTCCCCTGGGGCGCTGGTCAAGCTCAGCCGGGATGATATCGCCCGCTTGTTTGATGACCCCGAGATTAGCGACGAAAATGTGATTTCGGTTTTTCACGAATGGGGAGCGGAGTTAGTTTGTTTAACCCGCGGCGAGCAGGGCAGCCTGGTGTCCTGGGACCACGGGAAACAGCGGCATGAGCAGCCGGCGCGCCCGGTAAAAGTAGTGGATGCCACCGGCGCCGGTGATGCCTTCTGGGCAGGCTTCCTCACCGCCTACCTGGACGGCAACACCCCACCTACCTGTGCGCTTGCCGGCGCCAACCTGGCAGCAATCAAACTACAACATGCCGGTCCGTTGAGCGGGAAGATTTCCGGGAAGAAATTGTATGGGGAGTGGTAAAAGGAGGAAAAAGCGAATCGAATTTAAGAATCCGTTTGGTATCAGTGGTTTTCTGGATGACGTTTCATTTATTCCAGAACTTCCCAGCTCGTATTACAGTGGTGCTGCACCTGATTGATGACTTCTCAATATAACAAATCCGGCAATATTAGAAATTAAAACTAACGGCACAATTATTCCGGGAAGAAGAATGAACGGAAAGTTCAAAACGGCAATGTTGGGTTGTTCAAAACCAAACTGTTGAAAAACAGTCGGCACTGAAAAAATTGCATTTATCAGAACATTTGTTAGTAAAACAATCGACAGAATATTCCAGCCCCATAATAACGGTTTATTAATGTGATTTTTTCTAAAAGCGATCAAGGCAACAATAAGAGCGGAAATTCCTGCCAAAATATCAAAATTTCGACCTTCAAACGTCAAGAGTTCCGGCACATATCCGGCTGTAAACAGCCAGTATAACACCAATTCAACAGGAATCCGTGCCGAGTGAAGATAGGTGAGTTGTTTCAGATTAAGGGACCCCAACCACATTTGCATCCTAATTGAAAAAAGGGAGAGAATGATGATGAACACGAGTGGAAAGAGTAAAAGTACGATCCGTGGCGGTACGGTTGTTGTGTTACGATAAAACCCCGAAATTGCCAGAATGCTTTGTAGGAATCCCCATAAAACAACACCAAATATAAATTTACCATTTTTGCGATTTGCAAAATAAAACATGAGTAATGAAAATGTGACGGCAGCAAAAAAGGTTAGATACACGATAACGGGTACGTTTGAAATCATATAGACCTCATTTCAGGTGAATATATTATCCTTAGGATGGAAAACATCTCCCGAAAGCTAACAATAATTTGGGAGCCCCCCTGATCTTTACCTTACGGCTGAGCAGGGCGGTAACAATACTTTTTTCTTTTTTCAAAAACTTCAGCCAGGTCTCGCTATCGGCTTCCATAAAGAAATCCCCTTTCCCAACATGACCTTCTTTGATTGAGATTGTTCTGTTTTGAATAATGACTGTGGCGTCTCTCTGTTCTTTACCGGTGAATGTAAAATGATAAACCGCATCCAATCCCGTTGATTTATTTCGTTGAAATACCAACGGCAGCGATTTTAACAGCGTATCAATTGAATCCGCCCTCAAAGTTCCTTTGATTCTCCGGACTGTTTTATGGGGAAACCTTTTTTGCACATGTGTTTCAGCATCTGATTCAGGGACCACATAGACCGGTTCCTTTTTATTTTGGAGAGGTTTTACAATTTTTTCGAGATATTCTTTCTTATTTTCCAGGTAGCTTCCGATCACATCTTCCCCGGCAGGGCAGACGGATAAACAGTAGGCGGCTTTGTAATTTGCTCCGAACGATAAACTTTGCCACATAGAAGCAGATTCTTTATCATTCACTTTATTCCGGTACTGAATGGCATTTTTACTATTGGCAACGGTTTCAATCCAATCCGTAAACCCGCCCATAAACTCCCTGTAATTGTGGTAGTAACAAGCTGAAAAATCAAAGTACCCGTCTGAACCGATTGCACCAACCGGGCAGGTTGCAACACACAATTTACATTCCAGACAGGGGTTGTAATCGATCCTGGTACCGTAACTGCTAATCTTCGCTTCGGTAGCAATCGTTCCCAATAAGACGAAATTTCCGAATATTGGATGAATAATATTCCGGTGTATCCCCATTACGCCAAGACCGGCAGCCTCGGCTACCGGTTTATGAGAAACGACCCAGATCTTTTCTGGGAACTTGTCCATTTCCATCGGAAATCCCATGGCAAGGTTTATAGCACCTATTCCTTTGTTTTCCAGAAATCGAACAATGTTTCGTCCAATTTCATTAACCTGCTCCCCCGTTTGATGAAATTCTATATTTGAAATTGACCGGGCAGGGGTTCTGATTGACTCCCGGTTCAATTTGCACACAAAACTAATCAGGCTTTTGGCTTTGGGAAAAGCAGCCAGAATATCTTCTTTTTGGTCTGCAATTTCGGGGCGGTCAATTTCGACAAACCCCGCATCATCAGCTCCAAAATCGAGTAAAATCTTCCTTAGTTCGTCAGCATCCAGGAGTTTAGTCTTTTTTCCCGGTTCGACCTGCATTTTTCGGTATTTTTGAACAGTCGGATGTTTTTCTAATCTTGTCATGATTTCTCCGGTTATTCTATATTTAAAAAAAAGGATTAACTAACCATTCGCTTATTCGTTTGGTTGCCGTTTCTATAGCCCAAAAGCAGACTTCTATCAACGCCTTATCCCCGGGGTTTATCTTTCTAAAATTATTTATGTCATCTTCCGTAATCGTGAATGGTGCCAGAGCAGCCAGAAATACGAGTGTGGCAACAGGTTTTTCGATTTCATCCAAACCACTCAAAATTTCGGATAACCAGGCTCTTCCGAGCAGCATATCATCACCTTGCCAGGTGCTGATATATTCTTTAAACAGTTGGACAGTTCTAAACGGGATCACTTCCGCTTCAATTTTATTTAGAAGGATTTCATTCGCTGTAAGTGCCTGAACATAAGCCGGAATAGATTTAGCCCAACTTACGTTTTTAGATGCAGGGTAGTTTTCGATAAACTTCAAGGAATCACCGGTTCCGGCTTTTTTTGATACCATACTTTTAAAGAAAGTTTTGGAAGCGATGAACAATGCCGAGTTTTTTACCAATGGTTTTCCCAGGACTCCCGGTACTGGTGAGTCCTCCAGGAATATGCTGACAAGTCGATTGGTGGAATGAAAAACGAGTGCTGTTCCGATTATTTCCGGCGCCTCATGGATGGAGAATGGGGGATTTCTGACAATATCCGCTCCCGGATTTCTCGTGTTCAATGCCCATTCGATAAGCGCTTTTGTTTTTTTATTCTCCATTGATTTCCAGGTTTCGTTTGCAATTGCTTTTGCAGTATCCTCATCTCCCGAACTCGCGATAGAGGTTCTGTGTACATCTTCACAGTATGGGCACTTATTTATTTGGGCAATCGCTGCCGCAACGATTTCTTTAGTAGCCCTTTTTACATTGGTTTCAACAACGAATACCTCTCGTGCAATTGCCCACCTTACGGCATGCACCCTTGCACTTGGAGTGGATAATGTAAACGGGCCTACCAGCCCGAAATCCCTGTTTATTTGTTCATTAATTTCTTTGAGAACGCCCTGTACACCCTGCAGTCCATGCACGTTAACATATTTTACAGCCTGAGCATTTTGTTTCAGCATTTTTGTTTCAAACAATTCAATTAAATTGATCATAAAACCCCCTGAAGTTGTATATGCAACTTTTAAATAAAAAAATTTACCCTAACTTTTTCTCCAATTCCTCAATTTGTTTCATTCCATCATCCCCGAGCTTGGCAGCCAATTCATCCATCGTCTTCTCCCAGATTGGTATAAGATTTTGCACCAACTCCCTGCCTTTGGGGGTCAATTCTATCCATGGCCTGTATTGACCGGTTTTTCTGATTATGCCTTGTTTTTCAAGTAATTTTAAGTTTCTACTAACCGTAGATTTTTCCAATACCAGGAAACGACCGAGTTTACCCTGTTCCACCCTACCCATCTTACTCAGGGCAAATAAAATCGTCATTTGATTCTCCGTAATCTCAAAATTTGCCAGACTCTTTCTGTAATAATTGTCCACAATTCTTGATAACCGCCTCAGTCTGGCACCAACACATTGTTGAATTTCGTATTTCATGTCTCAAACATAATCACAAAATGTTGTATATGCAACATTTTTTTTATTTGAATACTTATCCCAAACATATCCTGACTGGAGAACCCATAGTAATTCATGAACACTCCCGAGGGGATCACGTTTTGATACGTTGTGGCGGGATGCCGTTGGCGAACGGTTTCCTGGCTTTCTATGGCACGGTTAATTTTTCAAAAACCATAATGTTGAACACCTTCGGTGTTCCGATGACGTTTTAGATTCAATTCGACAAATGTTTAACCCCTCCGGTGTTGGCAGGAGAATCCCGTCACGAAGTGCCCCCTTCGGAAATAGGGATTCAACATTTGTCGTGACAGAAATTTACCCCAATCCCCCCCCTGCAGGGGTTGAACATTTCAACATTTTCAAATGATTATTTAGCAAAAAAGTCTTTTGTCTTTTTACCGCAATGATGAAAGCGGATACGCGACGGCGCCCCGCAACATGAAAGAGATAAACATCTGTTCGTTGCGAACGTTGCGTTCGTTGCGGTATAACAA
>CAYYGL010000078.1:1777-21265 GCA_964471235.1 uncultured Calditrichaceae bacterium | reverse complement strand
CCGGTAGTAAAATAATCCAGGTAGTTACAAATAAGAAAATTCATCTTAGTTTATCCTGAAGTTCATCGTCCCTATAAAAACAACAACTTTTCACCAACAGTTGAAGTGAGAAATGTTTGATTAATTTTAAGGCATATTAGCGGAATTGGCAAACAAAAAAAGTCGGGTATTAATGAACCAAACTACGTGGCGGGGCGAAACGGTTTCACTGCATACCCCCGAGTTCACCGCCCAGTGAACCCGGGGACAGGGAAGGGGAAAATAATTTAAATCCCTGAAAGAGTTGCTTTCCCACAATGTTGTTTAAGCCCATTGTGGTATGCATGATGTGTTGGATACAATTCATAGGGTTCTCCCCCATCTTTTTCAATGCTTATCACCAAAAGAAACAACAAGGTTTTGCGCTTTCGATTTTAAATGGTTATATTTGCCGTCTTTTGGAGGGTGCGGTTACATGCTGTCTGGCTTAAATCAGCAAATATGGGTGACCCATAGATGAAAAAACAGTTCCAGACATCACTGGACGGGATAAAACGCTGGTTCACATTTGTTTACCGGATTTTCCGGGGGCTACCTGCGGCTTTCCGTTATTATCCCGATACCATCGCCCAGATGTATTCCATGGGAGTACAGGCACTTCCGCTGGTGTTGACGGCGGTTGCCAGTATTAGCATGGTGCTGGCACTGGAATGGGGAACCAAGTTGGAGGTGTTTGGCGCCAAGTTAATGCTGGGCAGGCTGGTAGGTATTTCTGTCATCCGGGAAGTGGGACCGACCATCACCGGCTTAATGTTAGCCGGGCGGAGCGGCGCCAAGATGGTTTCGGAAATCGGCAATATGGTGCTCACCGAGCAGATAGATGCGCTGCGCGCCTTTGGCACCGACCCCATTAAACGGCTGATTGTACCCCGTATCTTCGCCATGGTGATGCTGATGCTGCCGTTAGCCATCATTGCCGATATTTTCGGCATCATCACCGGCTGGTTTGCATCGGTCGTATGGATGAGTGTGGATACCGATTTCTTCTGGCTCTCCATTAAATCCGGGCTGCTCCTCAAAGACCTGGTGATTGGCGTCATTAAACCACCATTTTATGGGTTATTAATCGGTTTAATCGGCGGATATTTTGGCTACCACATCAGCGGCGGAGCAGTGGGAATGGGGCGTGCTGCCACCAGGACGGTCATGTTAACTTCATTGGGAGTCCTCATCATGGACTTCATTTTAACCAAAACGGTATTAGCATTTTATTAAATTGTGAACTTTTCGACACAAAATCAGTATTTATTGACCGTATTTTGCTGTAGGATGTTCAGATAACTGGTTAAACCAGGGAAGGTTGGGGAAAAATCACACGTTGCAATACTCGCTTTATTTCTTGGAGGAGAAAAAAATGATTTGCTTTGATAATGTTTCGCTAATGTTGAATGACCGTATGATTCTGGAAAATCTTTCCTTTTCCATTGAGGAAGGTGAATCTGTTATGCTGGTTGGGAACAGCGGTGCCGGAAAAAGCACCATCCTTAAGCTGATCCTGGGGCTCATCAAACCAACTTCCGGATCAATTTACATCTTTGGCAAAAATATAGCTGAAATGTCTGAAAAACAGCTCATGAAAATCCGCCAACGGTTTGGGATTGTGTTTCAGGAAGGGGCGTTGTTCGATTCCTTAACCGTAGAAGAGAATGTAGGTTTCTTCCTGAAAGAAAATTTAAAGTTAGCCGGGCAGGAGATTCAAAGGCGCGTTTGGGAAACGCTGGAATTTTTGGGGCTGGATAAATTTTTACACTATTACCCGGCGCAGTTAAGCGGCGGTATGAAAAAACGGGTTGCGGTGGCACGAGCTGTGGTGGCAAATCCCAGTGGGATGCTTTATGATGAACCAACAGCCGGCTTAGACCCCGTCTCTGCACGTCGGGTGGTGGAACTGGTCGATAACCTCCGAAATCAATTCAATATTACCTCGTTGGTGGTCACCCATGAAGTGCATTATTTTATGGATGCCGTTCAACGGATGATAATGCTGAAAGACGGTACAGTTGCCTATGACGGCGCTCCGGTACTGGATATCCACGAATGGTATGAGGAACCTTCTTACCAGCGATTGTTAGCAGTCTGAGGAAACGGAACTGTAAAATATGGCATTTGCACAAAAGAATAGAAATACGACCGTCAGTGTGATTTTGATGGTTGTTCTGGCGGTTTTTTTAGCCACATTCATTTTCTACATCATCGCCTCCAACCAGAAGTATTTTGAGGATAAATACTCCGTTTACATGTTCTTACCCAATGTGGAAGGCCTGTTGCCGGGTGCCTTTATCACCCTCTCCGGGCTGAAGGTCGGCGTGGTGGGAGAAATGAAATTTATGGAGCAGGAGGGCAGACAGGGCATCCGGGTGGAACTGAAAATTGATAAAAAATATGCTAACCGGATCACCACAAGCTCTACTGCCATGGTCAAAACCATGGGAATTCTGGGGGATAAGTATGTGGATATTACCCTGGGCGATCTGAACGAACCTTCTTTACAAACCGGCAGTTATATCCCTGCTCAACCCAGCCCCGATGCCAATGTGGTGTTTGCAAATGCCGCTGATGTCATCCGGGAACTACGTAGTGTGTTGGCAAATACCGATTCCATGACGACCCTTGCCCTGGAAGGGAAAGGGGTGGTTGGAAAACTGATGGTGGATAAGCAAGTACAGCACAGCTTTATGCAGGTAGTGGAAAATCTGCGCAGCACGACCACTATGATTGCTCGCGGAAAAGGAAATGTGGGTAGATTTTTACAAGATACCACTCTGTTTGTTAATCTGCAGAAAAGCTCCGAGCATTTTCATGCCGTGTTAGACAGTCTGCACAATGGCAAGGGCACCTTTGCCCAGTTACTTGCCGATTCTACTTTTTACCCCCGCATCCGGGGTATTTCGGTGAAAACCGATTCCCTGCTCTATCGGTTACAGCATGGCGGCACCGCAGCAAGAATGCTAAAAGACCGGAAATTTTATGACAACCTGGTAAATCTCACGGCCTCTTTAGATTCTCTCAGCACCGACATGAAACGGCATCCCGGAAGGTATGTGAAATTCTCGCTCTTTTAAAAAGCCACTGAAGCAAATATGGCTTCCAAAGATCATCCTACCGCCATTGTCGTCTTTCCCCCGGAAACGGTTCAGAAGCCCGCCCGAAAAAACCGTCTCCGTTGCGACCGTCTGTATCCCCGCTGGATCACCACATCAAGCAGCTTTATCTCTTTTTTAACAAAAGCTGCATTTCCGATGCTGCTCCCGAATTTGAAGATGGTTGATGCGAATTTTTCATTCCTTTGAGGATACTCCTTTATCTATCCCATCCCCCGGGTAGTGCCGGGAAAGTTCTACCCGCTGGTTCCAGGTGGAGCCGGTAGCACTGTTAAGCCGCTTACCGCAAATGCTTCAATCTACCAATGCAATCACGTTCGTGTTTATTTAGCTCCAAAACGACAAAGGCTCCCAAAAGAGGGAGCCTTTGAAAGAGGGGGTATAAAAATGCAGGTGGATTAATACATGCCACCCATACCGCCGCCCATGCCACCGGGTGCGGGTGCCGGTTCTTCTTTTTCCGGAATTTCGGAGACCACGGCTTCGGTCATCAGCAATAATCCGGCAACTGAACTGGCATTTTCTATAGCAGCACGAGCAACTTTAGTCGGGTCAATAATCCCGGCTTTCACCATATCATCTTCATATTTTTCACTGGCGGCATTAAAACCGAAATTGTCCTTGGCTTCTTTTACCCGTTGCACAATCACAGCGCCTTCCAGTCCGGCGTTAAAGACGATTTGACGAATCGGTTCTTCCAGGGCACGGCGCACAATGTTTACACCGATTTGCATATCGCCTTCCAATTCCATTTTTTCCAAACGGGAAAGGGTTCGCAAGAAAGCCACGCCACCGCCAGGGATAATTCCTTCTTCAACCGCTGCCCGGGTGGCATGCAAGGCGTCTTCCACACGGGCTTTTTTCTCTTTCATTTCCACTTCGGTAGCCGCTCCAATCTTCAGCACCGCCACACCGCCGGCCAACTTGGCTAATCGTTCCTGGAGCTTTTCACGGTCATAATCGGAGGTGGTCACTTCAATCTGTTTCCGGATTTGGTTGATACGGCCTTTAATATCTTCGGATTTGCCGCCGCCTTCTACAATGGTGGTGTTATCTTTGTCAATCACAATGCGCTTGGCGGTCCCCAAATCGCTCAACACCGTATTTTCCAGTTTAAAACCGGCTTCTTCGCTAATCACCCGACCACCGGTCAAAATGGCAATATCTTCCAGCATGGCTTTCCGACGATCGCCAAACCCGGGGGCTTTAACCGCTGCCACTTTTAAGGTACCCCGCAATTTGTTGACCACCAATGTTGCCAGTGCTTCACCTTCCACGTCTTCGGCAATTATCAACAGGGGTTTGCCGGTTTGGGCTACTTTTTCCAATACCGGTAACAGGTCTTTCATGCTGGAAATTTTCTTATCATGAATCAACAGGAGAGCATCTTCCAGAACAGCTTCCATGTTTTCCGGATCTGTTACAAAATAAGGAGAGATATAACCGCGATCGAACTGCATCCCTTCCACCACCTCATGATAGGTTTCGGTAGATTTGGCTTCTTCCACGGTGATCACGCCATCTTTCCCCACTTTTTCCATGGCATCGGCAATCAATTCGCCGATTGTCATGTCATTATTTGCTGAGATCGCGCCAACTTGGGCAATTTCCTTTTTGCCTTCAATCGGACGACTCATTTTCTTCAATTCTTCTACCACCACCTTAACGGCTTCATCAATGCCGCGTTTGATTTCAGTGGCATTGGCACCGGCAGTTACATTTTTCAAACCCTCGTTAAAAATCGCCTGGGCTAAAACGGTTGCCGTGGTGGTTCCGTCACCGGCATCATCGCTGGTCTTGGAAGCCACTTCTTTTACCATCTGGGCGCCCATGTTCTCAATAGCATCTGCTAATTCGATTTCCTTGGCAACCGTTACGCCGTCCTTGGTTACCGTCGGGGCACCAAATTTCTTTTCGATAACCACATTACGCCCCTTGGGACCAAGGGTTACCTTTACTGCTTCGGCTAATTGATCAACACCGCTTTTCAGCTTACTGCGTGCCTCGGTATTGTATTCAATATGTTTTGCCATTTTATTCTCCTTTCCTTTTTTTCGATGGGTTATTGAACAATAGCTAAAATATCACTTTCCCGCATAATCAAATATTCCTCGCCGTCAATTTTAATTTCGGTACCGGAATATTTGCCATACAAAACCACATCTCCTTCCTTCACCTCCATCTTCACACGTTCACCCCGATCATCAACCCGACCGTTGCCAACCGCTATGATTTTCCCGCGCATCGGTTTTTCTTTGGCGGTTTCCGGAAGGATAATCCCACCCGGGGTTTTATCTTCTTCTTCCAAAGGCTTCACCAGAACACGATCTGCTAAGGGTTTTACTTTCATAACAACCTCCATTAATTTACTGTTTATAAAACATTTAATAACTAAATTTAGCACTCTCTATTTTGGAGTGCTAAAATATAGTCGTTCCAATTCCAGGATCAAGAAAAAAATAAATTAGTCCAAACATTTCTCGCTTCAACAATGATTGTTCTTTTTTACTCACAGGGTACAATGATAGTTTTTAGGGTTCCAGTCCAAAAAATTCCGGTGGTATTGTAGAAATTTTGATAATTTTTTCTGAGGCTGCCTGTTGAACTCTCCCCCTTTCATCCCCCTCTCGATGAAGTTTGATTAAATAACCGTGCCACCGACAAAATAAATTTTGTCGCTCCTACGTTTACAACGGATCGTCAAAACTTGTTTTGACGCTCCGTTGCGAGCATTAAAAATAGCCCGATTAATTATTCAAACTCCATGAAGAGAGGCGGAAAGAAGGGGTGAGTTCGAGGGAGTGAGCGGACAGAGAGCAGGTAGTTATAAATCTTTCAAGACAAGAATTTATGAAATGTTTTCCTTCTTCCCTTTGAATAACAAATTCACCGGTTCAACGTGAGAAATGTTAGTTAGTCGTTTACCCCCTGGCTTTTCGATAGAATCGTCCGTATTGTATGTTAACGTTACAACGCTACCAGGTAACATCATTGTTTATTGCATAGAAATGTGATTTTACCTAAATTTATTTCGTAAAAAGTTTTTTTTGATGGAGTCGATAATATCAGTCGTTCACATGCAAGAAATCGGTTCTTTAAATTCAAGATTATTACTTCACTAAATCTGAGAAGCAGATTATGAAAGCATTGATTACCAGTGGCGGTAGAGGTACCCGGTTAAGACCGATCACTCATACCCAGAACAAGCATTTGATTCCGATTGCCAACAAGCCCATTTTGCACTACGCAATTGAAGCGGTAGTGGAAGCCGGGATTACAGAAATCGGGATTGTGGTGAATGCGGATGACAGGGAAGTTCAGAGGCAGATTGGATCGGGGGAACAATGGAATGCCCGGATTACCTACATCCCCCAGGAAGCGCCTTTAGGGCTGGCACATGTTGTCAAAATTTCCCGGGATTTTATTCAAGATGATCCGTTTATTTTTTACCTGGGCGATAACATGGTGGTAGGGGGGGTGAAACGATTTATTGATCGCTTTCAGGAAACCCAAAGCAATTGCCACTTAACCCTGGCAAAGGTGAAAGACCCCTCCCGGTTTGGAGTCCCGGAGTTACAGGGAAACAAAATTGTTCGGATAGAAGAAAAACCTGCTCATCCCAAAAGCGAATTCGCCGTTGCCGGCATTTATGTGTACGATTCCGCTATTTTTGAGGCGGTAAATTCCATTCAACCGAGTGCTCGCGGGGAATTGGAAATTTCCGACGCCCATCAATATTTGCTTGACAACGGTTACACCATCACCTATTCTGAAATAACGGGCTGGTGGAAGGATACCGGTAAACCGTATGATTTGTTGGAAGCTAACCAATTGGTATTGGAAAATTTGCCGGAATTAATCGCCGGGGAAATTGACGACAAATCCAAGGTAACCGGGAAAATCATTCTGGAAAAAGGGGCAAAAATAATTAACAGTCATGTGAGGGGTCCGGTAATAATCGGGGAAGACACTGAAATCGTCAACAGTTACATCGGGCCGTACACTTCCATCTACCATCATTCATCCATCCATAACAGTGAGATTGAATTTAGCATTGTGATGGACCATTGCCGGATAATTGACGTGGGTATCCGGATCGAAAGCAGTATTTTGGGCAGCGAAGTAGAGATTGTAAAGGGAGATGAAAAACCCAACACTCACCGTTTTATTTTAGGTGCGCAAAGCTTTCTGGAAATTGTTTAGAGATTTGAGAAACACAACATTCGAGAATGGAGAGAATCCAATGGACGCCTCAAACATCATCGTGGAACGAAGAGAACCGATCGCTATCGTCACCATCAACCGGCCGGAAAAATTGAACGCTTTGAATATCGCCACGATTGAATCACTGGATACCACCATGCACAAGTTAAATGAGGACAGTGCCATCCGGGCGATTGTTCTAACCGGCGCCGGACAAAAGGCCTTCGTTGCCGGTGCCGATATCTCCGAGATTACCCGCTTGGATCAATCCAGCGGAGAAGCTTTTGCTACCCGCGGTCAAAAGGTATTTCGGTTCATAGAAACGATGACAAAGCCGGTTATTGCTGCAGTGAATGGGTTTGCCCTGGGTGGAGGCTGCGAGTTAGCCATGTCCTGTCATATCCGCATCGCTTCCAGTCATGCGCGATTCGGGCAACCGGAAATCAATTTAGGGATCATCCCGGGTTACGGCGGTACCCAAAGGCTCCCCCGCTTAATCGGGTTATCCAACGCGATTTATCTCCTGAGCAGCGGGGAGATGATTTCAGCCGAAAAAGCACTTCAGTTGGGATTGGTCTCAGAAGTGGTCGAAAGCGAGCAATTAATGGAACGTGCCGCGACACTGGCATCTGCTTTGAGTCAAAAAGCCCCCCTCGCTCTACAATATATCCTGGAAGCCGTGTACCGAGGAATGGATACGGACATGGATTCCGCCCTGGCAATAGAAGCGCGTCTATTTGGAAAATCATGCGAAACAGAAGACATGAGAGAAGGCACCTCTGCTTTTTTAAACAAGCGAAAACCCATGTTCAAAGGCAAATAGACAACGCTATCTTATGAAAATTAAAAATACAGCGCTGATCATTTCCGAGCGGAATTCTTTTGTCCAAACGTATTCTGAACTCTTGAAAAAAAGCCGCTTTAAGGTTTTTAAACTCCCTAATTTTAAAGAGTGGAAAGCCGCACCGGAACGCTACCATATCGATTTATGCTGTATCGATAACCCGGAAGGCACATTTGATTATCAGGGGTTATCCGATTTTTTAAACAACTTCAGCCCCCACACCATTGTTATCAATTTTGGCAAATCTCCACCCCATTTACCGTCTCTTAACGGAAACCTGTTTTTTGCAACGTCCCGGGGGCAGGAAATTGAACTGGCGTCATTTTTTTACAACATTGGGGAATCGTTTAAGCGGGCAAAAACCCGAACCGAACTGGCGGCAATGCTGATTCATGATGTTCGTTCTCCCCTGAATAGCCTGATTGCCTACATCGACCTGTTATTAAACCAGACCTTTGGTAAACTAAACGAGGGACAGCTCAATTTTCTGGAAAAGGCAATGAATTTAGGGGACCAAATTTTAGATATGCTGGAAGACATCAATGAAGTTTATAAAAACGAGCAATATACGTTTACCCTGGATGAGGAGGTGTTCCCGATAAACAAGGTGTTAGACCAGGCGTTGGTTGGACTATGGGTGCAGGCAGATAGTAAAAACATCAAAATTACCAAGGATATCCCTGCCGACCTCCCTCGCCTGATTGGAGATACCTATCAAATTCAACGCATCTTCACTAACCTGATTGAGAATGCCATCAAATACTGTCCGGAGAATGCCCACATCCAAATAAAAGCCTCCCGGCATTCTAAAAAATTTGGACTCTTTTCCATTATAGACAATGGCGGCGGGATACCGGAGGAAAAACTCAAAAAGATTTTTATTCGGTCGTTCAGGGGCGATGATCGGGAAACGGTAAAAGGAACCGGTTTGGGATTATATATTTGTAAAATAATTGTCAAAGCACATGGGGGGAAAATTTGGGCGGAAAACAATGACATCGGTGGAGTGACGTTTCATTTTATTCTGCCGTTACAGACGAGCAGTAAATGACATTCTTGAAAATTCTATTGCTGTACGGTTAATGGAATCTACTTTTCATCCGAAGTAAATTCCCATACTCGAACCGCCCTCGGGAACTACAACCATCTCAAACGGAAACAAAAAAGGAAGGTCTCATGTCGCATCCATCCATTATTATCCGAATAGATGATCGATTAATTCACGGGCAGGTATTAGTGGGGTGGAGTTCTTTTTACCCCATTAAGCATATTATTGTCGGTAACGATCAAATTGCAAAAAATGATTGGGAAAAGGAACTCCTAATGATGGCAGCGCCGGATAAAATTGAAACTCTGGTATTACCCCTGAACGAGACAGTCAATTACATCATTCAGCACCAGAAAGGGAAAGATACCAGCTTAATATTGATTAAAACTGTGGATGACATTTTAACAATGGCAAACTACGGGCTGCCGCCGCAAAGGGTTAATGTTGGCGGAATCCATTACAGCGAGGGTCGGGAGGAGTATTTGTCGTACTTATTTTTGGATAAGCACGAGGTTGAATTTTTTAAAAAGCTGATACAGAAAGGATTTGTCTTTTATTGTCAGGACATACCGACTAACGCATCTCATGATTTAAAAACACTTCTGGAGAGGAAGTCATCATGACCATCACAACCGAAACACTCTCTTTATCCACCAGGGGATTTACCGATATCATCGATATTACCGGAGAGTTACAACAAACGCTTAGTAAAAGCGGTCTGGATGAAGGGAATTTACTGGTGTTTGTGCCCGGTTCCACCGCCGGTTTGACTACCGTTGAATATGAGGGGGGGCTAATAAAAGACTTGAAGGAGTTTTTTGAAAAATGGATACCAATGAATATCAAATACCATCATAATGAAAGGTGGCATGATGGGAATGGGTATGCACATGTGAGGGCTGCTTTATTAAAACCATCCCTCACCATCCCTTTTGTAAACAAACGCTTGAGTTTGGGCACCTGGCAGCAGGTGATATTGGTGGATTTTGATAATCGCCCGAGACATCGTAACCTAATTATCCAATTGATAGGAAAAAAAGGATAACAAAGTTTACAGACGCTACATTGCCACGGACTGCTTTTTCAGAAATTCTTCCCGAAATCGCTCCGCATGACCTTCTGCAAACCAACTGATAATCGCATCCCGAACAGTAATATTTTCTCTTTCCTTATCGGATAAGCTATTGTATAATTTTTGAATTTCTTCCAATTGCGAATCAAAATAGTCATTTCCAAATTCCATAACTTTACCCCTACCTTGGTTTATCATTTTCTCATTCTGTCAATTATTTCTGCGGCTTTTGAGACGAATTGTTTTGGGTATTCTCTGTCAACCACAAGGCTACAGCCTCGGAGTAAGAAATATTTCTCTTAAATTCTTTCGATTTTTTTTCTCGAAATTTAAAAATCTTTTTTAAATTTTCAGATGGTCGCATCATGTTTACCCCCTTTTCTCCCAAGAACCTGCAACAATAATGCCATTTCTTATACTACGAAAATAAAATTTAGTTACAGCTTTTTTGCCCACTTTTATCAACTCTTTTTCTACTGATCGTATTTTTTTCTTAGATGCATTGGCGAAAATCTCGATAATTTCTTTCAAAAAACTGTTGAGAAACTGTACACTATTCTTACTTAAAGAGTCGATAAAATAGTAATTTTCTTAATATTTTTTTATTTTTTTTTCGGGGTCATCCCATTAATCGCTTCCCCCCTACTCCGGTGTTTACAAAGCCGGATAATTATTTTCTCAGCATCAAATGGTTAATTGAAAAACAGTGAAAACAATTGATGAATGTGTACGGATTGGGAGAGGATTGGTGCACTTTATGGGACACTCGGTAAGCGGTGATTGGGAATTGACTCGACGGCGTGTGCAAGTGCTTTCCCTACCCAATCACCTGCCAGCATCGGGCAACCCGGTGGGCTTTTTGGAAATCAGACACCTGAAATCCGATTGGGGAATCTAATAAAACAGGGCTCCCTTTTATTAAATCCGAAAGGGTTAGCCATCGATAGGCACTATGTTCATCAGAGAGGGCGATTTCCCCGGATTTCACAACCGCCAAGAAATCGATTGACAGCAGATATTGATTTCCGGAGAACTCGCCAAACCAGGTATTCACCGGTGCAATAATCGTAATATCAAGATTGGTTTCTTCCTTCACTTCCCGGTGCAACCCGCTTCGGGGGTCTTCATCTTTCAATAACCGTCCTCCGGGGGGTGCCCATAAGCGGGGCGGATTGTTTCGTTTCAATAATAAGAATTTATCTCCTTTTAGCAAATAGGCGTTCACCGCCACCCGGTGAGTATATACGGAATTCACTCGTATCGCTCCTCTTTTATATTCCGAAAGCATCCTTTAATACCCGCGGCATTCTTACCGGGCGCCCGGTTAAATCGACCACAACCCAGGTGACATAAGCATCGGCAATTTCTTTCTCATCTTCTATTCGCCAAATTTGTTGATGAAAAACACCGCTGGTATTTAACACCTTATCCATGGTTGTTATGATGCGGAGCCGGTCAAGGGCTACGGCTGGAAATTTATATTCAATTTCGATTCTCTGTATCACAATCAAAAATCCGGATTCCTTTAAACCATCCAGGGTGATACCCTTGTGTTCCAGAACCTCCATTCGGGCAAATTCCAGATAATGGAGGTAAACGGCATTGTTCACATGACCGTACAAATCACATTCATACGAACGTACTTTGTGGATAGATTCGAAAACTTCTACCATCTTTGTCTCTCCGTTTGGTCAAATCCGGTGCTTTCTTTATACCTTGCACAAATAAAATTTATCTATTTTTTTTGATCGTGTAAAGAGAACATTTTAGCAGCGGAGTTTCGATATCTTCACAAAGCCTGCTTTCAAACACCCATCCCTCATGAAGGGGATGTTCGTAGCTTGGAAATCCGATTCCTTGAGTTTATCTTTCGTTTGGATATTTTGAACCGTTGATGTGCCGCTACAAAAGCGTTGATGATTCCAACATATATGCGGGTTGAACAATGGCAGACTTTTTCTCCTATATCAGTGGGAACTGGCAATTCGTTTTTCGCTTAAGCCTCCTGCATCTCGGGATAGTCTTTGTCAGTGGTGGAATTGCCATTGCAATTGCATTGCCAGCCGGAATTTTTGTTACTCGACCCGGATGGCGGATTCACAGTGGTACGATTCTGTCAACAGCCAATGTATTCCAGACGATTCCAAGCCTGGCAGTCATCGGGCTTGCCAGTGCGCTGTTGGCAATTATTGAGTTGGGAATCGGCTGGGCGCCGGCGATTCTTGCCCTGGTGCTCTACTCTATTCTGCCGGTGTTAAGCAATACTATCGTAGGACTTGAGGGGGTTGATCCTGCCGTTATCCGGGCTGCCCGGGGAATGGGGATGGCACCTCATCAAATCCTGTTTCATATTGAACTGCCTCTGGCAATTCCCACCATCTTTGCCGGTATTCGCACAGCCATTGTTATCAACGTCGGTACCGCGGCTTTGGCAGCAACAATCGGTGCAGAATGCCTGGGTACTCTCATTTTTCAGGGAATTTCTACCGGAAATCTTCCCCTTCTATTAGCGGGCGCCATTCCCACTGCCCTGCTGGCGATTTTAATAGACGGCTTCTTCGCTTTGTTGGAGCATCAACTCAGTGCACCGGGCATTAGAGGGCAGCAATGAAATCCAATCCTATGACATTCAAGGTATTTATTGGGTTAATTTTAGCGGCTGTTATCGGAATCGTGACCTCCTGTGTCCCCAATCCGGAGAATGTGATTGTGATCGGTTCAAAAATGGATACCGAAGGCGCGATCCTGGGTTATATCCAACTTTTGGCGTTGGAAAATGCCGGATTGAAGGTAGAAGATCGAATCGAAACAGGACCCACATTAATTGTCCGCCGGGCTTTGCTCTATGGTGAAATTGACGGCTACATCGAATATACCGGAACCGCCCTGGTTAATTTTATGGGGATAACCGATCCTGGTATTCTGTCCAATGCCGACCGCGCATACCACACGGTTCGTACCCGGGATGCCAAAACACACGGAATCATCTGGCTATCTCCCTGGTCCGGCATCAACAATACCTATACGGTCATGATGCAGCGGAAACAGGCACAGGCGTTGCATTTGCATTCGATTAGCGACCTTGCAGTCTACATCCAGCATGGCAACGCGGTTTTATTTGGCAGCGATCCCGAATTTGCCGCACGACAAGATGGGTTGATCGGTCTGCAAAGAGCTTATGGAATTTACGGGCTTCCTTCTTTTCAGGTACGTCAGTTGGATGCCGGGCTGGTCTACCAGACCCTGCAGCAGGGAAGTATTGATGCTGCCATTGGCTACAGTACTGACGGGCGTATTGCAGCATTCGATTTGATCCGCCTTGAGGACGACCGGCATTTTTTCCCGGTGTATAATCCCACCCCTACTTATCGACAATCCACCCTGAAGCGTTATCCGCAAATTGCAACGATCCTAAACCGCATTGCTGCCAAAATAACTGCCGAAGATATCACGGAAATGAACTACCGGCACGATGTGGAACTGGTGCGCCCCCGCTTTTTAGCCCGGGAATGGTTACAAAAGAACGGGTTCTTAACAAAAAAGAAGTGACCCCATACCCATATATTTCACTGCGGAGAATCCTGTCTGGCAACGAGTAAACTTGTTCACCAGAGAGTACATTCCCGATTCGGTAAATTCCACCGGTGTTCCCTTATTTGACCAGTACCGCTTTTTGGGCTTTTTGCCTGCCATTAGCCGATAAAACAATGAAATAAACACCGGATGGATAAGCACTGGCATCCCAACGGAAAATATCAAAACCACTTTCCATGCCCTCGCGAAGTGTGGTGACCCGCTGTCCGCGCAGGTTATAGAGATCGACCCGAAAGGTGGATGTCTCGGGAAGAAAAAAACGGATGGTGGTGGTGGCATTAAACGGATTGGGATACACCGGGTAAAGTTCTAAGGACGTTGGAATATTATCTTCACCGGGTAAGCCGCTAAACAGGGTCGCTGCATCGTAAGCGTTGATGATGCCCCAGCCAAATTGATTATCCGGGTTATTTGCCTGACTTGCCGTTTGATGAAGCGCATCGATAATTTGCATATTTGTGATACTGGGATTTGCCTGTAAGACCAATGCTGCAGCCCCGGCAGCCAACGGGCAGGATAACGAAGTGCCGCTGACCGTCACATATCCATCAGGTTGATTGGGACTGGCGCAGTAGGTGGCAACACCGCGTGCCATCACATCCGGTTTAATGCGTCCGTCTGCAGTCGGTCCCATGGAACTAAAAGAAGCCCGGAGACCGCCGGCATTAACCGCCCCCACAGCTAAAACGCTGTCACCATCTGCCGGCGCCACCAGGGTGTTTTCCGGTGGGGATGCTGGACCTTCATTACCGGCGGAATTCACCACCAGGATTCCCCGGCTGGCAGCAATGTCCGCCCCGATGGTTACAATAGTGGTATTACCGTCCATATCCTGCCAGGTATAATCTCCTTCCCCGGGATCAAAATTCAGATACCCCAGGGAGCTGCTGATGATATCGGCGCCGAGGCTGTCTGCCCATTCCGCACCGGCAACCCAGTTGTCTTCCTCAATATGGCGTTCCGAATCGGTATTCTCGGTTTTTGCCAGTAAAAAACTGGCTCCAAAGGCAGGACCAATTAATTGACCTTCCTTAAACCCCCCTAAGGTACTCAACGTATAAGTGCCATGGTTTCCATTCCCCATTTGACCGGGTTCATCAGAGACATTGCTGTCACCATTCACAAAATCCCAGGTGTGCAAAATAGTTAACTGTTGAAAAGCTTCATGCTGCAAATTGTTAAACCCGGCATCTAACATGGCAATGACAACCCCTGCACCGCTCAGTCCCATATCATGCAGTAAAATCACATTGATTTGATTATCCTGATCAAAGGAAGGTCCGTAGGTAAACGAATGCACTTCGCCGGGCTTTTGGTATGGCGTCACTACCGGCGCCGGGTTGACCTCAATGGGTAACGGTGCAGTGGCAGTAAATACCAGGTCTAACTTCCGCACAAACGGGAACGTAGCCAATTCGTTCAATTGCGGCGGCGTTGCCTCCACAGAAACGGCATTTAGCCAGCGGGATTTATGCCGCACCCGGATGACGTGAGCAGCAACCTCCTGAACATATTCGGATTTCAGAGGAACATCATAATAATCCACCAGATTCCCGGGAGTTCGATTCCGCAAGCGCCGCTGGTAGGCATGGGCATTGAGATTCGCCTCCACAGTTTTTAGCTTCTGAGCAATGTCATCCCCTTTGTCGGTAAAATAAATCCAACAAAGAACCGGCGAGGTTGGGCGGTTATCCACCACCCGGCGGAGTCCAGGGCTAAATTTGTTGTGTGATTGGGCAAATACGGAAGGTTGGATCCCTGAACTGATTACCAAAACAACCAAAACCACAAACCATCTTCTTACCTGCATGGGAAATTCCTTCTTGTTTGGATGAATGAATCTATCGTTGTTTAAGAAAGTATCGATATTCAACTCTCAAGGATAAAGGAGGGAGGTGGTGGAAATCGAAGCGTATTTTCGGTATGAAACCACAAGAAAGAGGTAAGATATTACGGAACATCGTTCACGATGCCTTTACAATTGAATTACCGGTTAAAAACCAACTTAAAGTTTGAGCACATTTATTCTACCCACATCCCATTAAAAATGTAATAAACAGGAGCATTGAAATCAAAGGGTGTCAAAGAATTTTCAGGGACTTTATTCCCATTCTATTCCATAATAATGCCAATAACAGATTGAAAATATGCATTTCATCCCACCACAATTATTTTTCGGGTTTCCGTTGAAAAGGCACAAACCGCACCGGCATCAAGCTCTGGGTGGTTATCTTCCCGGCTTTTTTTTGCACTAACATCAGCGTTTGGGTGAAGAATGGAGAGCCGACCGGAATAACCATTTTGCCTCCTTCTTTCAATTGCTGTAGCAATGGCGGGGGGATGTATTCCGCAGCGGCGGTTACTACAATGGCATCAAATGGAGCATGTTCCCGCCAGCCGTAATAGCCATCGGCAATTTTCACCTGAACATTTCGATATCCCAGCTTTTGCAAGCGTTTTTGAGCGGCTTTGCCCAACGGGGGAATAATCTCCATGGTAAAGACCGAATCTACAATTTCTGCCAAAACGGCTGCCTGGTAACCGGAACCGGTTCCTATCTCCAGCACTTTAAAGTGAGGATGTGGATCAATCACATCCGTCATATATGCCACAATATAGGGCTGCGAAATGGTCTGTCCGTAACCAATGGGAACCGGGTGGTCCTGATAGGCTTCATCAACATCGTTTTTCGGTACAAACAGATGACGGGGCACTTTTCGCATTGCTCTCAATACGGCCGGATTGGCAACCCCCCGGTTCTCGATTTGGGTTACCACCATCCGTTCCCGCAATCGGGCAAAGGGGTCGTGTTGGGGGTGTTCGGCAGGCTCGCCATTCCAATATAGCAGATATAGCAGAAACGGAAAAAACAGGAACATGATAAACCTGGGCATCGGAAAACTCTTATCCTAAGGTTTATAAGAACAATCACAACCGTTTGACAACAAAGTACCAACTATTTGAGAATAAATCCATATCCTTATCATCTTTTTTCTATTCTTACCCGATTTTTAAAGAGACATCTCCCTCCGGTCCCGCTTTCAAACAAGTCGTTCGCAGATTTTTTCAGATTTCATGAAATTCCTCTGGAAAAAAATATTAATTTTTCGTACCTATTGCTCATCTTTTACGCAATAACGTTTCCGGAGCACCCAATTGGTATTTGAAGCGCTAATGGAAGAAGAGAAAACCGGAGAATCATCAAACCCAAAGGATATCCAAGATGAATCATATTCCCATCGGTGTCGCTAATTCTATTTCCCTTAATTTCGATTTTGACCCGATTGATACCATCCAATTTGCCACCCAAAGCCGATTTGAGATCATCCAGATTTATCTTTCCCGGGCACTGCTGGATCAGCCCCGAAAATTATCGAGCATCCTGGCAAACGAAACGCTTTTTAAAAAAGTTTATTACCATGCAGAAGGACTACTAAACGAAGAATTTATTGAGAGTGAATATCAATCAAAACTTTTTGACTTTTTGCAAAAAGTCAATCAACCCAACTTTATCATTCATTTTGATGAGCGGATGGACATTGACCGACTGGTAAATACTTTGGAAGGGAAGTTGAGCTCTGTGGAAGTAACGATTTATCTGGAGAATTACTTCCAGGAAAGGGGTAAAACAGCCGCTGAAAAAAATCTAAAAAAATTTCTGGCATTGTTTACCCTGCTCAATTTGTCACAGATTCACCTTCGCCCGGTTTTTGATATTCCCCGGATTTTTCATCAAACTCTCGATTTCACCATTTCCGAAGGGGTACAATGGTGCTACCAAATCTTCAATTATTTTGGGAATCGTCAATTACCGGTTCTGCTCCATTTGATTGACACTGCGTCCCGTGAACAACGCCGTCGTGATTTTATCGCTCTTGGACAGGGGGTTATTCCTTACAATAAAATTTTACCTTTCATTTTAAAAACTCGTCCCAAAATTGAGGGCATTATCCTGGAATTTGAGGACAAACTTAATGCTCTTCAGTCCAGGGATTATCTGGCAGCGGCATTTTAAATGGAAAAGAACGGAATTACGGGATGGAGCGACGACGGTGAAAAATGCAACGATAAATTGCTAAAATATATATTTCTGGGTAAGAGAATATATTCCTTTTTCATACGCCACCCGGGGGAAGTTTTTCCAACGCCGGATATTTCGCTTGATACATCTTAAAACCCGATCGTCCTGGATATTCGATTGCAGGATCTTCACACTTTCCGGAATGACATACCCTTCCGGGTGAATGGTGAAGCGGATGATGATATGTCCTTTTATTCCGGGATCATTCCGGGTTAATTTTTCAATACATTGTCGCACAAATTGTTTGTTCTCATTGGCTATGGCTATCGTCTTTTCTTCATTCCGGGTTCCTTGAAGAATTTGAAAATCAGTAAAACTTACCTTTGGCAGGGCAACTTCCTCCCGGCTCTCGGCTACAAACATCTCCAATCCGTTCTGATAAGCCTGACGTCTCCCCTGATATCCGTCGGCTGTTAATGGATCCGGCAGCGGAGTCTCTATTGCCGGTGCTACAACATTCTCAATCGCGTTCCGTACCTTTAACCGGGTCGCTGAAGACGAGTTTAATAAAGCTCCCCATGTGCTATCGGTTTCGGGTTGTTGAACGGTTAATTCCCTGTTCGTTTCCGCCCACAAAGCGGCGTCGACCTTTTCAATACTTTGTTCAATAAATTCAGCAATACTCGCAGGTTTGTCCGACATTCTCACTGGAAGAATTTTGGAAGGTTTTACCGAAACAGCATCTGGTGTGTGAGGGAGGATGGGGTTTGCTACAGGGAATTGTTGGTATTGCTTAATTAAATGGGCAACATAAATTTGCTTTGCTTGAAAACGAATGCGATGTTCCGGAATCCGGTTCACAAAACGGATGGAAAGTAACGTAAGGGAAAGGATAATGGCGGCAGAAGCGATGAAAAATTTCAAAAATAATATATTCAAATAAGTCCAATAGGGGCGCCGGAAAAATAATTTGTAAAAATTGTAAGAATAGTTACGTAACATATTGCCGCTTTTTTATTAATTAAGCGCTCTTAATAATTACGAAAAAACACGATGAATCGGGGAGATAGGTCAGACATTGTTTGGTGAGTGCTAAAGGGGGTAATACTGCAGGAACAAAAATTATATGAACAGAACTCGCCACCTATCCCATTTTGGAAATCTGAATCTCCTCCGGTTAAACATTGTGAATATAATTTTAAACTCAATTGATTTTTATAAAGATGATTTAAATCAACAAATTTTCCCTTGAATTATTCACCACTGATGTAGAGATGATCGTGAAGAGATGGACGCTATCAACATTAGAAAAAGTTAAAATGATTTTACGTAAATTTCGTATAAGCGCAATTACCCGTTCGGTGATTATTAATTTTTTATAATTTTTCCACTGAACTCTTGTTTTTTGTGGAAAAAATGAATATGTTCCGAACGTAAAATTACGTAATTGTTCAGAGTACAACGAGATCTTCTTCACTTTTAGCCTTCTTCACGAAGATCATTTTCCCCACCGTCTATAGAATAATTTATAGGTCGGTAAGTTGTATATAAACTCCGAACAATTTG
>CAYYGL010000078.1:0-1767 GCA_964471235.1 uncultured Calditrichaceae bacterium | reverse complement strand
GGAAAATTTATTTTTGTATTTTCACCAAATCATCAGGAGGTCTGTATGAATCTTTTTTTCAGTTACCGTCGTGTGAATGGAGTAAGGGAAGATCAGAGGTTTCAGCATAGCGGGAAATGGCTTTCTTTTTTGCTGATCACTTTGTTTTGTTTTAGCATTCCTCTGCTTGCCCAGGAAATGGGCACAGTTGCCGGCAAAGTGACTGATGCAAAAACCGGAGAACCATTACCCGGGGCAAACGTTTTATTGAAAGGTACGTTCCTTGGTGCCAGCACCGACGTTGACGGAACTTTTACGTTTGATGCTCCGGCAGGCAGCTACACTCTTCAGGTAACGTTTGTCGGATATGCAACCAAGGAAACAAGCGTGTCTATTACCGCCGGTCAAACGACCCGGGTGGCACTTCAGCTCTCAGAAAGTCTTGCAGAATTCGGGGAAACGATCGTCATAATCGGGTCACGTGCCCAGCGAACAGCAGTGGAAACGCCGGTACCGGTAGATGTGATTTCCGAAGTGGAAGTGCGTGAATCTCCCCAGGTGGAACTCAACCAGGTGCTGCGAGATCTGGTGCCCTCCTTTAATGCTTCCCATCAAACCATTTCCGACGGAACAGACCATATTAACCCTGCCAGTTTGCGGGGGTTAGGACCGGATCAGGTTCTGGTGTTAATTAATGGCAAACGTCGGCATACCAGTGCCCTGGTGCACGTTAATGGCACATTTGGTCGGGGAACAGTAGGAGTGGACCTCAATGCCATCCCCAAGTCTGCTATATCACGAGTGGAAGTATTGCGTGACGGTGCATCGGCACAATATGGTTCGGATGCTATTGCCGGGGTAATTAATATTGTTTTAAAACAAAATACCGGAAAACTGGTGGTTAATGCCAGCACGGGTGCTAACAACGTGCTGTTCCGCAAGGATATTAATTTATCCAGTGATATTCAGGCGGCCACCGGGCTATCCAAAGTTAGCTATGATAATACTGACGGCAAAACTTACACCCTCGATGCCAATTACGGTTTCAAGATTGGTAAGAATGGGTATTTTAATATCACCGGTGAATACCTGGACCGGGGTCGAACCAACCGTTCCACCACCTGGACCGGCACCATTTTCACCGGCGATGGACAGGGCGGTACCTTTTTCCTGGACGGCAAAACCAGAACATTTTTACCGGATGATCAGGAATTAGCCAAACGCGGCTTAACCCGGGATGACTTTGCCATGAAGACCGGTCAATCCAAAGCCCGTGTCGGAACAATCTTCTTTAATTCATCTGTGCCTTTAACTGGTAACGCCGAATTTTACGCTTTTGGCGGGTTAACCTATCGCGATGGCTTTGCCACCGGCTTCTACCGTCTTCCCAACTCGGAAGCCCGGGTGAACCTGAATGTCTATCCCAACGGCTTTCTGCCGGAAATCCATTCCAAAATCCGTGATGATGCCATCACCCTGGGATTGAAAGGGATTCACAAAGGATGGATTATTGATGGAAGCATCACCCGCGGCGGTAATGCTTTCACATTTAATATCGAAAATTCGATCAATGCTTCGATTGGGGAAAGCAGCCCGGTTTCGTTTGACGCCGGAACGTTGAGTTTCCGTCAATACACCGGAAATCTTGACCTACAACGAGAAATAGATACCAAGGGCGCAGTAAAATCCTTAAGCGTGGCGTTCGGAACCGAAGTCCGGGTGGAGAATTACCGTATCGATGCCGGGCAGTTTGAGTCCTATTCTTTAGGGAACGGCGGCGACCGCCCC
>CAYYGL010000077.1:0-21480 GCA_964471235.1 uncultured Calditrichaceae bacterium | reverse complement strand
ATCGAGCAAATCGAAAGTCATAAGGAGTTGGTGTAAAGAACGGAGCGTCAAAATTCATTTTGACAGAGGCAGATGGTGTAAAGAACGGAGCATCAAAATTTATTTTGACAGAAGCAGATGGCGTAAAGAACAGAGCGTCAAAATTTATTTTGACAGAAGCAGATGGTGTAAAGAACGGAGCATCAAAATTCATTTTGACAGAGGCAGATGGCGTAAAGAACGGAGCGTCAAAATTTATTTTGACAGGGCTTGCAGGTAAAGGGTAAATAGGTTGAGGAGGAAGATACTCGCCACGCATTACCTTTTACACTTGCAGACGAACCATGGAACCCAGGGGGCTTGAATATGGGGGAGGGAAATTCCTTACAGGAGAACGGAAAACAAAACCGGGAGAAAACATGGAAACTTCTCCGAAAAGAATTGCCGTGGTCGGATTGGGACCGGTGGGGATGATCCTGGCGGTTCATTTCCAGGAATCCGGCAGTGAGGTGGCAATATGCGACCACGACAAGATAAAAATGAACCTGATCAGCCGGGAAGGATTGCGCCTGGAGGGGGTTATTGAAAAACACACCTTTTTTAAGGATGTGTATTCGGATATCGGGGATTTGGCGGAATTTGAACCGGAGATTTTGATCTTTGCCCTGAAGTCCCACCATATCCCGGCGGCATTGAACGAGGCAGCCGACCTGGAAAAAGAAAACCTCTGCGTGGTCAGCGCCCAAAACGGCATAGACGTGGAAGAGATGTTGATCGATGTGTTTGGGGAATCCAACACATTACGGATGGTGATCAATTTTGCCGGCAACATCAATGCCCCGAACGTAGTGAAAGTGAATTTCTTCAATCCGCCCAATTATATTGCTTCCATTGATGACAGCCGCACCGACATTGCCCTGGAGCTTGCCGAACAGCTTACCAACGTGAAGTTACAGACAGAGATGGTGGATTCGTTCGAGATTATTCGCAAGGTGTGGGTAAAGACCATCCTGAATGCTTCGTTAAGCGCCCTGTGCGGCATCGGTCGGTTGACCATGAAAGAAGCCATGGAAATCCCCGATACCGTGGAGATTGTGGAGCAAATCATCCTGGAAGCCATCGAGGTAGCGGAAGCGGAAAAGATCAAGTTTGAAGATGATTTTATCCGCCGCTGTTTGCGCTACCTGCGAAGGGCAGGCAGCCATTTTCCCTCCCTGGCAGTGGACCTGATCAACAACCGTCCCACCGAGATTGATTATTTTAACGGGAAAATCGTGGAATACGGCAGGAAACACTACATCCGTACTCCGTTGAACCTGGCGTTTACCAATATGGTGAAGGCGATTACCCAGAAGAACATTATGGACATCATGCCCGATGCCGCGTCACGCTCAGCGGGATTGAAAGCCGGTATTGGCGGGGCTCGCCCGGTTGGACGACCGACATATCGCAAAGACGGGCATCATTTTTTAGGCATCGACCTGGGATCGGTGTACACCAAGTTTACCGTAATCGACCAGGACGGTGCGGTCGCGTTTCAATCCCTGCTCAAAACCCTGAACCGGGACCGCATCTCCCTGAAGCATGTGATGCACACTATCCACGCGGATTTCAATATCCAATTTAGCTGTGCCACCGGGTATGGCAGGAAACATTTCCCGGATGCGGAGATCATCAAAACGGAGATTCACTGTGCCGCGGTGGGTGCCTCACATTACCATTCCGGCGAAAAGACGATTATCGACATTGGCGGGGAAGATATCAAAGTGATTCGTTGCGACGCTAACAATCATGTGGAGAATTTCTACCTGAACGACAAATGTGCTGCCGGCACCGGGGCGTTTATCACTGAAATTGCCGATCGGGCGGAATTGGATATTTCCCAGATGAGCAACCTGGCTGCCAAATCTCATTCTCCTCAGGAGATTAACAGCTTTTGCACCGTATTTGCCAAAACGGAAATTATGGGCTGGCTCTTTAACGGGGTTGCCAAAGAAGACCTTGCCCGGGGGATTTACATTTCGATTGCCAACCGGGTGGGAAAATTACGGGTAGACACCAGCGTTCCGATTTTCCTGATCGGCGGGGTGGCAGCCTATCATCCGTACCTGAAAACTTTGCTGGAAGAGAAATTTCAGCAAACGGTTCATATCATTGACAAACCGATTTACGTGGTCTCTTTCGGTGCGGCGTTGCTGGCTCAGAAACATTTTCAACTTCAGGCAAACAAGGTGGCGGATATCAAAGACGGGACAGCGGTTACCGAATAAGGCGAAAGAATTGATAAACTTCGCCTCAGCCTTTACCTGATTTCCAAAAGTTTAAGTCTTTACCCGGCGTAGGCTAAATGCCCAGTGAGTTCTATTACCGTTGAAAAAAAAGAAAAAAAGGTGAGAGTTATGAAAGGCTATCACGACAAAAACAAAGGGATCGGGATTCTCTATGATGATGTTTACCTGGTAAACGGCGCCCGCACCGGGTTCGGGAAATTTTGCGGCTCCCTTGCCCGTGTATCGCCCACCGACCTGGGAATTTACGCCTGCCGGGCAGCTCTCCAGCAGGCAGGCGTCTCACCCGACGAGATTGACCAGACCATCGTTGCCAATATCGGGCAAGCCTCTACCGATGCCTATTTTATTGGCAGGCACATTTCCCTTTACAGCGGCATTCCCCAGACTATACCGGTACTGATGGTGCAGCGTATCTGCGCTTCCGGATTTGAGACCATCATTACCGCCACGGAGCAAATTCTATTAGGCAAAGCGGACAGCGCCCTGTGCTGCGGCACCGAAAACATGTCCCTGGCGCCCACGGTAAGCTTTGGCAACCGGATGGGGTATAACCTGGGGAGAGTGGAATTCAAAGATATGCTCTGGGAAGCGCTGGATGACACCGCTGCCGGTTACCCGATGGGGCGCACCGCCGAGAATCTGGCAAAAAAATACAACATCCGCCGGGAAGAGGTGGATGTGTTTGGCAAGCTTTCCCAGGACCGGGCAATCGCTGCGGTAGAAAGAGGCTTTTTTGTCAAAGAGGATGGGGCAGTGAAAGCAGAGATGACCCCGGTGAACGCCACTGTTTTTGAGGCAGAAGGGTTAACCCCGCGCAAAGTGCGGTTACCAAAAGGTGTAACCGATTTTGCCCGGGATGAGAATATTCGCCCCACCACCCTGGAAGCGCTGGCAAAACTGCCGCCGGTATTTGAAAAAGAGGGTGTGCAAACCGCCGGGAATTCCAGCGGCATCGTGGATGGCGCTGCTGCCGTGGTGGTGGCAAACCGCCGTTTCCTCCAATCCCGCCATCTGAAACCGCTCGTCCGGGTGGTCGCTTCCGCTTCCTGCGGAGTGGACCCGAAGTATATGGGTATCGGTCCGGTACCGGCAATCCGACTGCTGTTGGAAATGACCGGGTTGAGTTTGAATGATATCGATTTAATTGAAATTAACGAAGCGTTTGCTGCCCAGGTGATTGCCTGTGAGAAAGAGCTGGGTCTGGACCGGGAGCGGTTGAATGTCAATGGCGGGGCAATCGCCATCGGGCATCCCCTGGCAGCTACCGGCACCCGGTTGTCTTTAACCCTGTCCCGGGAGATGAACCTGCGCGGGGCTAAATACGGTATTGCCTCTGCCTGTATCGGCGGCGGGCAGGGAACCGCGGTTTTGTTTGAAAATGTGAGTGGTGAGTGGTAGTGGCATGATTTGGTTTAAAGATGTGTGAAGTAAAGGTATGTAAAACGTGAAAGGCATCGCAGACTTTTCACGTTTTACTTTTTACGTTTCATTTTTCGTTACCCGTTAGCGCTTTGAAAAAAAATTTATATTGTTTCTCCCATTGTTCGAAAAACTCTCCCCCTTAATCCCCCTCTCTTGTAAGAGATGGGGAAATAGGGGGTGAGTTCGAGCTTACTTAATACTCATCATGACTTTTTTTCATAATGCCAAGCCATTGCCATTTTTCTATTTTACACAAAACAGGCAAGAGAGGGATTTATGAAACAAGAAAACATGTATTGCTGGCAGATGAGCCAGGTAAACGAACCGTTCCAACGAATGGAGAAGGCGCTGCCGGAACCGGGAGCGGGAGAGGTGCTCATAAAAGTCGCCGGCTGCGGGGTTTGTCACACGGACCTGAGTTTCTGGCATGACGGGGTAAAGACCCGCCACGAACTGCCCCTGACCCTGGGGCACGAAATCAGCGGTGTGGTGGTCGCCGGGGAAGATGAGTGGATCGACAAACCGGTGATAGTGCCGGCGGTACTGCCCTGCGGTGAATGCCATTTCTGCCGCCAGGGGCGCAGCAACATCTGCCGTAACCAGTTGATGCCCGGAAATGATTTCGACGGCGGTTTTGCCTCCCACGTGAAAGTGCCGGCAAAATTTCTCTGCCCGGTGCCGGAGGACATGTTGCAGCACTTTCCCCTTTCGCACCTGGCAGTCGTCGCCGATGCAGTCTCAACCCCCTACCAGGTGGTGGAAAAATCGGAATTGCAGGCGGGAGATTTTGCCATCGTCATCGGCGTGGGCGGCATTGGCACCTACGGCGCGCAAATCGCCCGGGTGAAAGGTGCCACCGTTCTGGCGCTGGATATTAGCGAAGAAAAATTGGACCTGGTGAAAACAGCGGGGATCGATGCCACGCTCAATGTCAGCGGGATGGATGTGAAGCATGTGAAAACCCGGGTCAGGGAAATTGCCCGGGAATTAAACGCCCCCTCAGTGGGCTGGAAGGTATTCGAGATGTCCGGTACCAAACCCGGGCAGGAATTGGCTTTCAATCTCCTGACCTTCGGCAGCACTCTCTCCGTGGTGGGATTTACCATGGATAAAGTGGAAATTCGCCTGAGCAACCTGATGGCGTTTGATGCCAAAGCAATTGGCACCTGGGGCTGCAAAGCGGAACTTTACCCGGAGATTGTCAAACTGATTGGGGAAGAAAAAATCCGCATCACCCCGTTTATCCAGACGCTTCCGCTGAGCCGGATAAATGAGGTATTTCAGGATACTTTGAACCATCGTTATCTGAAACGCACCATTTTGGTACCGGAGGAGTATTAATGCACCATATCCATCGACCGGACTGGCTATTGACCCCGGAGGGACAGCCCCGGGGGTATATTCAACCGCAATTTTTAAAAGAACTCTGGTTCCATACCGGAACCATCTGCAACCTGTCATGTCCCTTTTGCCTGGAAGGGTCCGCCCCGGGCGACCGGCGTATTGAACCTCTCACCTTTCAAGACGCCCGACCGTTTATCGAGGAAGCACTCGCCCTGGGAGTGGAACAATTTTCCTTTACCGGCGGAGAGCCGTTTACCACCCGGGATATCGTGCGGATACTGGGTTACGCCCTGGAGCATCGCCCCTGTCTGGTGTTAACCAACGGCACCAAACCACTGCAAATGCGGATGGCAGAAGTGCTGCCGCTGGCTCACAAACCCCATCCGTTGCGCTTCCGCATCAGCCTGGATTACCCGGACCCTGCCCGGCATGATGCCGCCCGGGGGAAAGGGAATTTTCAGCGCGCCCTGGAAACACTGGCACAACTGCATCAATCCGGCTTTCCGGTATCCGTTGCCCGGCTGGAAACGCCCGGGGAAAATCGCAGCGAAGTAAACCGCGCCTACCGGCCTTTCTTCCGGTCAGTCGGGCTGCCGGAGGATTTACCCATGATTGTCTTCCCCAATTTATACGCCCCGGGTGAATCTCCCTCCGTTCCCCATATCACGGAAGACTGCATGACCCGGTACCACACTGCGGCGAGCCGGGCGGAATTCATGTGCAACTTCAGCAAAATGGTGCTGAAAAAAGACGGTCGGATGCGCGTTTATGCCTGCACTCTGGTGGATGATGACCGGGACTACGATTTGGGGTCCTCCCTGCGGGAAGCCATGCGAATTCGGATCATGCTCAAACATCATCGCTGTTATGCCTGCTTTTCTTCCGGCACTTCCTGCAGCGAGTTAAATTTTGAGGAGAACAGTCCCGGGGTTTATTCCGGGATGGAGCAATGTTATTGACCCTGGGGACAGGGAGTTTTGATTAAACAATCGTGCACCTTCTCATTAACACCCCGATTTATCGGGGTGAACAACGAAGTTTAGTGGAACTCAGCCCCGGGGTTTACGCCGGGGCGGGGGTTCATCCATTAAACCTGTTACACACACTCAGAGGGAAGAATGATGAAAGAACTGAAAGATCATGATCTCACCAGCGTGGAATTTACCGGCATCCTTTACGAAAAGCGTCCCTGTTATGACCAGGATGGACGCCCGGTAGAAGGCATTTATGACGCCTGGATTATCCTCAACAACCCGGAGCAGTTAAATTCGTATACCACCCGGATGGTAAAAGAGGTCATCCTGGCATTTCGCCAGGCATCCAATGACCGCTCGGTAAATGCGGTGGTGTTTACCGGGGTGGGAAATCGGGCGTTCTGTACCGGCGGCAACACCAAGGAATATGCCGAATACTACGCCGGGAATCCCCAGGAGTACAAGCAATACATGCGGCTTTTCAACGATATGGTCTCCACCATATTAATGTGCGACAAACCGGTGATCAATCGGGTAAACGGGATGCGTATCGCCGGGGGGCAGGAAATCGGCATGGCATGCGATTTCTCCATTGCCCAGGATTTAGCCCGCTTCGGTCAGGCTGGTCCTCGTCACGGCAGCGCACCGGTGGGCGGCTCCACAGACTTCCTCCACCTGTTCGTGGGCATTGAACAAGCGATGTATTCCTGCACGGTTTGTGAACCCTGGAGCGCACATCTGGCATATCGTTACGGCTTATTAACCGAAATCGTACCCGCGCTCAAGGTAGACGGGGAATTTATTCCCAACCCCATGGTTTACACCGATCGTTGGGTGAATGAGCGGGGGGAAATTATTTACGGCATGCCCAAATCCGGTGATGCGCGTCAGCAGGCAAAGGAGCTTCTCAAATCCGGGGAAGTAGACCTCTCCCTGCTGGATAAAGCGGTGGAAAAACTCTCCACCCAACTGTTGTACACTTTCCCCAACTGTTTAAGCATGACCATCAATTCCATCCGCAAGAAAAAACTGGAGCACTGGGATAAAAATAAAGAGAGCAATCGGGATTGGCTGGCATTAAATATGATGACCGAAGCCAAAGCGGGTTTCCGGGCGTTCAATGAAGGACCGAAAGGCAACCGCGAGGTGGATTTTATCCGCCTGCGCCAATTATTAGCCGAAGGGCATGAGTGGAATGATGAACTGATACGGGAAATCTCCCCGCAATACAAGGAGTAGAGGTCCGATGAAACGCACCCTTTTCTGGTTAGCACTGTTTGCCATCGCCATGGCGTACCTGGAATCCGCCATCGTGGTTTATTTACGGGAACTGTATTACCCGGAAAACATCCTGAAGCTCTTTCCGCCCAAATTATTCACCAATTTTGACCTGGCGGTGGAACTGGGCAGGGAAGCAGCCACAGTGGTGATGATGTACAGCATTGCCCGGCTGGTGAGCGCTAAAAATGCCACCCGTACGTTTGCCGCCTTCGTGTTTTTATTTGGCGTATGGGACTTGTTTTACTATATCTGGTTAAAAGTGCTCATCGGTTGGCCGGTTGCCTGGCTGGAATGGGATATCCTGTTTTTAATTCCCATTGTCTGGCTGGGTCCCTGGATCTGCCCGGCGCTGATCTCCGTTCTTTTTATCATCTGGGGAGGATGGGTGTTGCTCTCCTCCCGGCCGGTAATATTAACCCGGGGGCAGGTAACCATCTTTGTGGTTGGTGCATTGCTGGTGCTGGGGTCTTTTTTTCAACCGGTCATCCCGCTGCTGCTTGAAAGCGGCAGAACGGGTTTTCTCGAATTTACCCCGGGTAATTTTTGGTGGGGGCTTTTTATACCGGGGTATTTGCTCATGGGATATGGCATGATGTCCTCCATTCGCTCCGGCCAAGAAAAGAATACCGGATGAAAAATTTTTTCGGTGGGGTCACAACAGAACTACTAAGTCAACAATTTCTGAAAGCATCAACAGAGGGATTAAAAAATGGAAAAAATTCTCACCACATTTTCACACCAGGAAGCTGTCGCCACGATCACCCTGAACCATCCGAAGGGGAATGTGCTGGACCGAACGATGATGGGCGAACTGCTCAAAACGCTGCACAACTTTAAAGATAACCACAGCCTGAAGTTGATCATCTTTGAAGGCGCTGGTGATCATTTCTCTTACGGCGCCAGTGTGGAAGAACACCAAAAGGAGCACGTTGCCGGGATGCTCAAAAGTTTTCACCAGGTGTTTTATGAGTTGATTGAATTGAGCATCCCCGCTCTGGCGAAAATTTCCGGATTCTGCCTGGGGGGCGGGCTGGAGCTGGCGCTGATGTGCAATTTTTTGTTTGCCGAACAAGGGGCTCGCCTGGGGCAGCCGGAGATTGTTCTGGGCGTCTTCCCTCCCCCGGCGTCCGTTCTGCTCCCGCTGAAAATCGGCTATGCCCGGGCGGAAGAATTGCTGTTGACCGGCAAAACCGTCTCCGCCCAGGAAGCCCAGAACCTGGGGTTGCTCAACAATGTGTTTCCCGACCCGGAATCATTGACTGCCGGGGTGGAGAACTTCATCGAACAGCACATTCTGCCCAAAAGCGCATCTTCCCTTCGATTCGGAGTTAAAGCTGCACGGAACGGATTTAATGAAACCGTGAAAACCGGGCTTGCTCTTCTGGAAAAATTCTATGTAGAAGAATTGATGGAAACCCACGACGCCAATGAGGGAATTGCTGCGTTCATCGAAAAGCGAACACCACAGTGGACAAATTCATAATCCTTACCGCCAGAAGACAGGGTCACTCTTGCCGTTTCAATTAAGTTATCTTGTCTTTTTGATTTCTGCTAACGGTTTAGCTCTGTAAATAATGGTTATGTGAAAATTGGAAACGTTTTGAACTCTCCCCCTTAATCCCCCTCTCTTACAAGAGGGAAATAGGGGGTGAGTTGAATGAACTGTGGAGACAGTCAACCAAAGTTTTGTTAAAGCACTTAAAGTGTTATAAAATAAAAGATTATTTATTTGAAACGTCACTCTGTTGGAAAATACGCTTCTCAACAACATTTTTTTCGTGGTTCGTTCTCACATTATCCGGTCACATAATCTTATAAAAAGGAAAATGCCATGACATCAAAAATACCTTCATCCCTTCATTTTTATTTCTTTTTACCAGTGATTTTTTCTGCTCTGTTCTTCTTTCCCGCTTGCAACAAAGAAAGCACTCAGCCCAAAACCGAAGAACCCCCGGCTTCTCCCACCCTGAAGCTCAGCGATTTCTCCAACGCCGAAACCTGCAAAGGCTGCCATCCCAATCAATACAACGAATGGCAAAGGTCCATGCATGCTTATGCGTTTATCGACCCGGTCAATACGCTCTGGATGGAAGGAGTTCGAAACGAGGTAGGCACAGACGTCCTGGGCACTTTCTGTGTGCAGTGCCACAGCCCCATCGGAACGCTGACCGGGGAATTAACCGCTGAGGTTGACAAGGAGAATGCGGATCCGCTCATTAAGGAAGGGGTTACCTGCGATGTGTGCCATCTGATGTCTGCGCCATCGCCAACCGCAAATCCCAATACGGTATACCATTACGATGTAAAAAGTGGTAACCGCTTCGGCTCCATTGAAGACCCGGCAGCCAACTCTTTTCACACTTCTTCATATAATGTGATGTTCCATCAATCGGATGCCTGCCTGCCCTGCCATGACTTAATCAACCGAAACGGCTTGCTGGCGGAAATCACCTTTACCGAATGGGTAAACAGTCCCTACAGCCCGATGGGGGTGGAATGTCAAACCTGCCACATGGAGACCTATACCGGTCAGGCGGCGCTTAACGGACCGGTGCGGGAGAACTTACACCATCATGATTTTATCGGGGTGGATATTGCCCTGTTAGACAATTTTCCCGGGCAGACAGAGCAGCATCAAAGAATAGAACAGCTTTTACAAAATGCGGTGGACATGACCGTGACCGCCCCGGACACCGTGGCAGCAAACGGCACGCTCAATTTAAAATGCCGCGTAAAAAATGACCGCACCGGTCATGACATCCCCTCCTCGGTTACGTTTGTGCGCCAGATGTGGCTGGAAGTCACCGTGACCAGCGGAAGTGATACGCTCTACAAATCCGGCTACTTTGATGCCAATGGGGATTTGATGGATAGCCATAGCGAACTGAATCCCAACGGAGACCCGGACCTGGTGATGTTCCAGAGTTCACTGTATCTCAATGGTCAACCGGCAAATGTATTTACCGCGGATTCGATTTCCATGGGCAGCATTCCCGCCTTTCAATCCCGAACCGGTAGTTATCAAATACCTGTAACTGCGCCACCGGGAAGCGTGTTAGCGGTTAAAGTTCGCTTAATGTTTCGCACCTTTCCGCCGTACAGCCTGCGCGGCGGCGGGGAAGCGCTTATCCCTAAAATACCGATTTTTGAAATGGAATCATGGGAATCCACCGTGTATGTGAATTAATGTTTAAAAAAAAACAGACGGAAAAAAATGGAGTATGAAACCATGAAGCACATTCGGAAAGTAGGAGTCGTCGGTGCCGGCACCATGGGGTCCGCCCTGGCACAAAAATTTGCTCAAGAAGGTTTCCCGGTGGTGCTGGTTGACCGGGAAATGGGTTTTGTGAAGCGAGGGATATCCGGCATTCAAAACACGTTACATGAAGCCGTTCAACGAAAGCTGTTCAACGAGGCACAAACCCAGGCGATCCTCTCCCGCATCCAGGGCAGCGATACCCTGCAAGAGCTGTCTGATTGCGACCTGGTAGTAGAAGCGATATTCGAGGACTTTCCGGCGAAATCCGCCCTCTTTGAGCAATTGAACGAAATCCTCCCGCCGGAAACCATTCTGGCAACCAATACCTCTTCATTTTCGATTACCGAATTGGCAGCTACTTATCGTCACCCGGAGAATTTTATCGGGATGCACTATTTTTACCACGCTGCCAAGAATCGCCTGGTGGAAATTATTCCCGGGAAACAAACTTCTTCTGAGACTATTTCCACCGCTTCCCGCTTTGCCGAACTCACCGGGAAAGACCCAATATACTGCAAAGATGTATACGGATTTGCGGTGAACCGTTTCTTTGTGCCCTGGCTGAACGAAGCCGTTCGTCTTCTGGAAGAGGGCGTGGCAGACCCCGCGACCATTGACACCGTCTGCATGAACACCTTTCATATCGGGATGGGTCCCTTTGCGTTGATGAACGCCACAGGGGTGCCCATCGCCTATCATGCCCAGAAGACCCTGTCATCCTTTGGTCCTCTTTACCGGGTGGCAGGATTACTGGAAAAACAGGCAAAAGCCAACCAACCCTGGGAAATTGGCGCTACGCCGGTAGAAGATGTGGATGAAACGGTCGCCCGCACCATCCGGGAACGGATGCTGGGCACGGTCTTCCTGGTATGCGCCCAGATACTGGACGAGCAGGTCTGTTCGGCAACGGAACTCAACCGGGGTGCCCGAATTGGCTTGCGGTGGCGGTATGGTCCGATTGAGCTGATGAACCGGCAGGGCGATGAAGAAGTGGCGCGCCTGATCCGCCAGGTAGCTGACCGTTACCAGGTGAATGTTCCGAATTCCATAAGCAGTACTTCCCGAACCTTACAGTTTGTGGAATTGGATAGAAAAGGCAAAGTTGCCATAATTACCATCCGTCGCCCGGAGGACTTAAACGCCATCAATGAAACAGTGATTTCCCAGTTATCGGAACAATTTGACCGGGCGCTAACAGACCCGAACGTGGAAACCATTTTGCTAACCGGCAGTGGAAAAGCGTTTGTTGCCGGGGCGGATATCAAGTTTTTTGTGGATAACATCAAACAGAACCGGACAGATCGAATCGTTGAATTTACCGAGAAGGGGCAGACCCTGTATGAACAGATAGACCGCTCTCCCAAAACGGTGGTGGCAGCGATAAATGGTCTGGCGCTGGGCGGCGGATTGGAATTGGCATTGTGCGCCGATGTCATTGTAGCGTCTCCCAAAGCACTCATGGCATACCCGGAGACCGGCATCGGGATTTACCCGGGATTGGGCGGCACATTTCGCACGCAACAACGCATCGGCAAAGCATTGACCAAATATCTGATTTACACCGGGAAAATGCTGTCCGCGTCCACAGCGCTGGAAATCGGGTTGATTGATGCAGTATTGGAGCCGGAAGATTTTCTGGCGTTGAAAGCGGGCGAATTTGCCATCCCGGAGCCCGTTCCACGGAAATCACTGGAAAACACCCCCTGGGCAGCTCTAACAGACTTCTTTAATCGTCACACGGTACAGCAGATTTTAAGCAATGAGATCAGGGAATCCACCCTCCCGACGGAGGAAGCGGAGCAGTTGGTGAAAACCATTCAGCGCAAAGCGCCCGTTGCCCTGCATATAGCCGAGAAACTGATTGACCAGGCAAAGGGCCCACGCGCCGAATTGAAATTTTTACCGGAAATCTTTTCCACAGCGGATGCCCTGCTGGGATTAAGTTCCATCGGGAAGCGGGTGACCTTTTCCGGGAAGTAGCAAACAGGAGTTAGATTTCTCTGAACGATCAATAAAATATCCCTTTCATAAATCGCAGTTCGCCGATCGCCAATCGGAAATCACCACTAAAGACTGTCGATCGGCGATATACGATTGACGACTTACGAGGTTCAAGCGACGTGCTATACCAACGTTTCAGGCGGGAATCGTAATTCCCGAAACACTCCTGCCACAGAAAGCTGTCCGGAATTCCCATTCCCGGCAAATGAAGAGCTTCCCGGAAGAATCGCCTCCAGCGTTTGATTCCTTGCGAAAAAATATCTATATTCCCCGGCACAAAAAAGGTGGAAAGTTCTTTTATGATTGACATTCGGGCAGAAGCAAAAATCCGGCGCGAGATTCTTTATCCCTGGGGGTCTCGACGACCTTACAATTCCTACAAAGACTTTTTAACCAAAAAGTTTAATGGCAGACTGCAGAAAGTTTCGGTAAATGCCGGATTTACCTGTCCCAACCGGGACGGCAGTAAGGGGTTCGGCGGCTGCACTTATTGCAATAACGACAGTTTTGTACCGCCTTACTGTCAACCGGGAATGACTATTGCCGAGCAGGTGGCAGCCGGGGTGGAATACTTAAGCCGCCGTTACAAAGCCAAACAGTTCATGGTCTATTTTCAGGCATACAGCAACACCTATGCCCCCCTGCCCTATTTACAATCGCTTTATGAGCAGGCGTTGGACCACCCGCAGGTAATCGGGTTAGCCATCGGCACCCGCCCGGATTGCGTGGATGAAGCCAAGCTAACATACCTGGAAAGCCTGGCAAAAGCGTATTTCATCAGCATTGAATATGGGTTAGAATCCACCAATGATTTAATTTTGGAGCAGCTCAACCGCGGGCATACCTTTCGGGAATGGGCGGATGCCGTGGAGATGACCGCCGGGCGGGGGATACATATCGGCTCCCATGTGATTTTGGGGTTACCCGGGGAAACCCGCGAAGCGATGCTTCATACCGCCGAGACCATCTCCAACTACCCCATCGACTCCCTGAAAATTCACCACTTGCATGTGGTAAAAAAAACCGTGCTGGCAACGGAATACAAACGCAATCCCTTTCCGGTATTCGGTTACCGGGAGTATATTGACCTGGTCATCGAATTTTTACAGCGCTTACGCCCGGATATTCTTATCCAACGGCTGGTGGGAGAGACTCATCCCCGGCACCTGATTGCCCCCATCTGGGGAGTGCGGGCTGCTACGGTGCAAAATGACATTGAACAGGAGATGCGCCGGCGAAACGTCTGGCAGGGGAAACTGTGGGGAGATAGGTAGCCGAAACGCGGTCACGTTGCAATATTCAACGGTTATAATAGGTGTTCCATTCCGTTTCCCTGTTTCTCATAATGCCAGACAAAACAAGAGGCACGGAAAATAAAGAATATTAAGGGATTGGGATAAAGGATGAGGGAGGACCTTTGCATTTAAGCGGATGAAAAACATAAGCTCCAAAGGTTTCCAGATGCGTATTCGATTCTTATTCTATGGGTTGATAATTTTCTGGTTCTCTTCCCTTTGCGGACAGGGAATCATTTTTCCGGGATTATCCGGTCAAGAACTGCTGGACAGCCTGGTGGCAAACTACAAACCCCCGTTTGTCTTGAGTTATGGAACTGCCCGGGACTCCATGTACGCTTATATAGATAATCACAATGACAGCGTCACCGGGGTGTATACCGGCTATACGATTTTTGTGCCCCATGGGTCGCTCCACCCGCGGAATTACACCAATGCGGCTGATCCGATTATCAATGCCGAGCACACCTGGCCCCGCAGTAAAGGCGCTACCGGAATGGCAAAACGGGACCTTCATCATCTCTTTCCCACTAATGCCAATGCCAACTCTGCCCGGGCGAGCTTTCCGTTCGATGAGATTCCGGACAACCTGACCGACCGTTGGTACCGTGACACCGATATATTGCCCAACATCCCGCCGGACCATATCGACGAATACAGCGAATTGGACTTCAACACCCGCTTTGAACCCCGGGAAGACCACAAGGGTAATGTTGCCCGCGCCATGTTCTATTTTTACACCATGTACCGGGAAAAAGCAGACAGCGCCGACCCGAATTTCTTTACCATTCAGAAAAATGTGTTACGTCACTGGAATAATTTAGACCCGGTGGATAGTGCCGAGATTGCCCGCACCCTGGCAATTGCCAACTTGCAGGGCGGAAAAGTGAATCCGTTTGTGATGGACACCTCCCTTATTGGACGGGCATATTTTGGAGTAACAGTCGATATCGCGGCAGGGAAGAATCCCGGAATTCCCCAATCAACGATTCTGTTCCAGAACTACCCCAACCCGTTTAATCCATTAACCATTATTAATTATCAATTGACAATTGACAATTGGGTAACCCTGAAAGTGTATGATGTACTTGGCAGGGAAATCAAAACGCTGGTGAATAACCGACAGCCTTCGGGGCGTTATTCGGTGCGTTGGGATGGCAGGGATGATGCGGGACAGCGAGTAGCTTCCGGGATATACATTTACCAGCTAAGGGTTGGCAGCCGGGTTATCCAAACTCGGAAAATGGTCCTAATCCGATAAGCCTTTAATCTTTCCCGTCCTCGTTTTCGTATAACTGCACCTGATTTCTGCCGGAATTTTTGGCTTTGTACAATGCGATATCGGAGAAGTGAATCAGTTCTTTGGGCGATTGGGAATCATCCGGAAATACTGCCACACCGATGGAAATGGTAATTTTTTTGTGAGGCAGCTTGGTTTCCTGTGGAAAAGGTGTTTCCTCGATAATGCGGCATAACTTCTCCGCCAGTTGTTTTCCTTCTTGTTTGTTTAATTCCGGGCAGATAATCATAAACTCCTCCCCGCCATAGCGAGCAACAAAGTCACTACTGCGGGTGTTTGCCTGCAACAACCGGGCAACTTTTTTCAAAACCAGATCACCAGCCTGATGACCGAAGGTGTCGTTGTAGCTTTTAAAGAAATCGATATCCAGCATTAACAGAGCAAAGCGGCTGTTATGGCGCCGGGCGCGATTGCATTCCCGGATGAGCTGTTGGGTAAAATAACGATAGTTGAACAGATCGGTCAGGTGGTCGGTAATGGCATCTTTCTCCGCTCGAACAAACAACTTCTTTAATTGCTCCCGCAAGCGTAAATTTTGATAAATCAAACCGGCAGTACGGAGCAGCATTTCCAGAATCCGGATATCGTACGGTGAGAGTTTCCCGTCAGCGGGGGGCAAATCAATAAACACATATCCACCAATATAAAAAATTTCCGAAGAGAGATATTCCTGCAAATGCTCGCTGATAATCTCGATATCCGTATCCTGTTGATTATAGAGGGTGGGAATAATATTGTCAAACAATTGCCGGGCGCTATCCATGCGAAGCAGGGCACTTGCTTCCCGTGGGGTGGCGCCTAAAATGCCAAACAAAAATCTTCGGGCACCAATTTTTTTCAATACTCGACGGGTGTGGCTGTCCGGAATCTGTTTCAGGTCCTTTATCTGCAACAACAAATGCTTTCGAAACAATTTTTGAAACAGCGGTACTTCGTAACGAATCTGAACATCCTGCCATTTTTTATCCTTAAATCCATGCGCTTCGGTAATTTGTAAAGCCATCTGCTCATGATCAATTTCCAGAAACGCTGTTCTGGGAAACCCCAGTGCCCGGCACAATTCCCCCAGCAAACGCTCCCGCAAATCTTCCGGGGATGTACTTAGCTGCAAGTAATGAATTACCTGAAGAAGGATTTCCAGTTTCCGGTTGTAATTCTGAAGTTCCTCGCTCTGTGATTTTAATAACTGATTACTCTCCTGCAATTCCTTGATTTTTTCTGTTAGACGATTTACCAGGCTTTCTTCATATTGTTTTCGCAGTTTCTCGCGCTTCTCTGCTGCCACCTCTTCCCGTTTCCCCTGTAAAAAAGCATCCAGTTGTTGAGGAAATGCTTTTACATCGATTGGTTTGGTCAGGTACCCGTCACAGCCCGCGACCAGGGAAAATTCCCGGGCTTCTTCACGACTGAAACCGGTGATGGCAACAATGATGATTTCCTTTAACCGGGGGATGGATTTTATCTGCGTTGCCAGTTCCGTACCGGAAATATCCGGCAGGTTTAAATCCATCAAAATCAAATCCGGTTGAATTTCTTCGGCAAGTTGCAATCCCTCTAACCCGGTGGCAGCCTGGAAGTACTCATAATCCGTATTTTTCAGGATTTGCCCGATCAATTGCCGGGTTGAGGGATCATCCTCAATGTATAAAATTTTGTTTCGAGATAGTGCCATTGAATATCCCGGGTTATTCGTAATAAATTTACACTCTCGGCAGATTGTAGAGGTAATTAATTTTTATCATTCTAAATTTCATTTTTTTCATTATATTTTAAAATGCCTAAAAACGGAAATGAAGATGAGACGCACTAATACAAAACAGGATTTGTTAACCGGATCGATCTTAAAGCATGTGTTACGGCTGGCGACCCCGATGATAATTGCCTTTATCTTTGTCACCAGCTATCATTATGTCGACCGTTATTTTGTCAGTCGCCTGGGCGATATCGCCACCGCTGCTATTGGCATGGCATTTATCGTTCAGATGGTTATCATATCCATCGGCTCGGGTTTGGGAAGCGGTATCAATTCCTTTATAGCCCGCAGTCTGGGCAGCAAGCAGACGGAAACCGCTCAAAACGGTGCCCTCCATGCTTTTTTTCTGGGCGGCACCCTGGGTATTTTCTTTGCAATTCTGGGCTTAACCATCCAGAGACCGCTGTTTCGGCTGATGGGCGCTGAAGGTGAGTTGTTACAGTATATCATCGACTACCTCACCATCATTTTCCTGTTTACCCCGATCAATTTGATTGGCATGTTCAGCAACAGTATTTTTCAGGGCTGGGGAGACACCATGTCCCCCATGAAATTTATGCTGTTGGGCAATATTATCAATCTTATCATGGACCCGCTCTTAATTTTTGGCATTGGACCGTTCCCGGAACTCGGAATGCGCGGTGCTGCCTTTGCCACTGGTATTGGTCGGAGTATTTCTCTGCTTTATGTGTTATATAAAGTGTTGGTGAAATATAAACCCACTCGACTCTATTTTTCAAGGTTTAAAATAGAATGGCAGATCATTAAGGGGATTTTCCAGGTGGGTTTGCCCTCCTCGGTCAGTCAAATTTTAACCAGCGTGGCAATGGGAATCGTCTTTTACATCCTGGACCCGTTTGGCGCCAATGCCCGGGCGGCTTACACCATCGTGTTCACCTATGAAATGGTTGTTTTCCTGCCGGCAATCGGAATTTCCCAGGCTGTTACCATTTTAACCGGGCATAACTTCGGTGCCGGATTGTTAGACCGGGTAAAAAAAGTTCATGTAACCGGTATTATGGTGGCGTTTGCAATGATGTTTGTTCCGGCACTCATTATTTTTCTGACCCCGAGAACTTTTGCCGGGATTTTTGCTCGCAGCCCGGAAGTCCTGAATATCGCCAGTACTGCTCTGCGAATTAGCGCAATCGGCTACAGCTTTACCAGCATTTACCTGTGTAGTGTTGCCAGTTTCCAGGGGCTTGGTCTGGGACGCCAGTACCTGTGGGCAAATATCTTCCGTTTATATATCCTGCTGGTGCCGGCTGCCTATCTGGGTGCCCATCTCCTCCGCCTGAACGGGGTGTGGATTGGATTGATGTCGGTTAATATTATCAGCGCTTTGGTTCTCTTCGTGTGGCATAAATTCATTTTCAATTTTTATATCCGGTCCGGAAAAGTACGGGCAATATCCTGATCGGCACCAGGTGGGATACCCGGGAAGCAAGGGAACTGATCGGAAGTCCCATAACGGGTATCAGAACATACGCTTAGGTTCGGAAACACCCCCAGAGAGGAAACTTACGGAACAAAATCGGAGTCTTTGAGCGTTTTTCACTCGGAATATATCCATATAACGATTTGCATGTTTTGACAACAACCAACAAAGTGTTGATGAACTCATGTCCTGGAGAAATCGCTTAGAACAATTGATAGGGTTGGTGGAAAAAGTACCCAGGCCTCGATCGTTTAAAAGCAAAACCGGGGTTTACCAGCCTTATTTCGTCATAGAGCTTCGCGCCAACAATTGGGAGTTGATCCCCTATGCCGCCTATACCCGGCTGGATAATTCCCCCGGCAGGGAAGTCCGTCTCACCCTTGCCATTGTCGACAGCAGCAAAGTCAATATTACCCAGGGAGAGTTAGACTGCCTGCTTTTTCTGGAATCCGATTCATCCCATAACTCCCGTTCCATTTTCAGCTATACCCAGGCAATTGGGTTTTTGCTGGAGTGGCTGACGGAGAGCGAATTGTATGTCAAAGAAGCTGCCCATAAAACACCTTATAAAGTTACGGTTCATCCGGCAATGGGTACCATCATCATGCGCTTAAAACGGAGCAAAAAGGGGTATTACCTCCAGCCTTCGCTTCTTTTCAACAACCAGGACATCCTGGAAATCGAAAAACCGGCAGTGGTGTTGTCTTCCAATCCCATTTTCTTATTGTATAACAAAAAATTGTATAAGGTGACCTCTGCACTACCGGCAATTTTCTGGAACAATTATTTCCGGATTCAGGAGTATTTTGAAATTCCTTATGCGGAGCTGAAAGACTTTGTGCGCATCTACCTGCCCCATTTATTACCGGTGCTGGACTGGAATAACCTGGGAGAAAAAATTCAGGAAAAAGAATTGCCTCTTTCGGAGCGGTTCATCATTTTCAGCGAGATCAACAATCATCTCCAGATCGATGTGATATTTAAGTATGGCAAGTATGAGTTCCCGGCGTATCCGGCAGCGGAGCGGAGTCTTGCCAGCGAAGGCAAAACTCTGCAAATCGTTCAGCGGGATGTTCAGACAGAGGAACGCCTGCGCAAAGTGCTGGAAGAAAACGGGTTGATCTTCAGTTCCGGCAACTGGCATATCGCGGCAGACTACCATTACCTGGACTGGATGCGCCAGGTTATTCCCAGGTTAATCAAAGCCGGATTTACCATCATCGGAGAGGAAAAGTTAACCCGTTACCGGGTTTATCGCCAGACTCCCCGGTTGGAGATAAAAGTGCGTTCCCAAACGGATTGGTTGGATTTGAAATATCGGCTTATGATTGGCAAACATGCGGTTAAGATTCCCGATCTGCCCGGGCAAATACAAAACGGGAAGGAATATTTGAAATTGGCCGATGGGTCCCATGTGTACCTTCCCGAACAGCTTCGCTCCCAGTTGAAATCACTCACCAATTTTTTGGATATGAAAACCGGGCAGGGGGAAATTCATCTTTCCCGGGCAGGTATCTCACTTTTGCTGGCATTGCAGAATCTGGATGCCCAGTTGCGGTTGGATAAAGAATCCGCCGGATTAATCGACAAGTATCAAAAATTCCGCAACATCCAGCCGGTAACTCCACCGGCTTCATTTAACGGATCGTTACGGGAATACCAGCAGCACGGCCTGAACTGGCTCTTTTTTCTGAAGGATTTTCGTTTTGGCGGCATTTTAGCAGATGATATGGGACTTGGGAAGACCGTTCAGGTAATCAGCCTGCTGCTGAAATTAAAAGAAGAAAATGCCCTCCCCCACCCTGCGCTCATTGTAGTGCCGCTGACCCTGATTTTTAATTGGTCGGAAGAGTTTCAGAAGTTCTCTCCCCAACTACGGGTGTTGCGCTATCATGGTAATCGCAACGAACGAAAGCAGCTCCTGGAAAGTATTCAGGAATATGATGCCGTTTTATGCAGCTACGGGGTGGTGTTGCAGGATGCCCGACAATTGTCGGAGAAACAATTCGCATACATCATCCTGGATGAATCCCAAAAGATTAAGAACCCTCAGACCAAAACATATAAAGCGGTTCGCAAATTAAAAGCGCCCCACAAATTAGCCCTTACCGGAACACCGGTGGAAAATACATTGACGGATCTGTGGGCGCAGATGAATTTTGTAAATCCCGGACTACTGGGCACTCTTAAGCAGTTTACAGACCGTTATGTGGAAATTGCGGAGGAGGAGCGCAGGGAAAAAATCGCCGCATTAAAAAAGATCATTTATCCATTTATCCTGCGGAGAACCAAAGAAGAAGTGGAAAAGCAGTTGCCGCCCCTTACCCAGATTGTGCAGTATGTAGAAATGCCGGAAAAGCAACGCCAGGTGTATCGAGATTCATTGGCTTACTACCGGGAGGAAATCTTTCACCAGATCGACCGGGAGGGGATGAGCAAAAGCCGCATAAAGATTGTGGAAGCCCTGACCTACTTGCGGCAAATCGCCTGTCACCCGGCAATATTGAAAGAAGGCATGGAATTATGGGATAGCGGAAAAATGCTGCTGCTTCAGGATATGCTGGAAGATTTGCTGGGAAAAGGGCATAAAATATTGATTTTTTCTCAATTTGTGCGCTTTCTGAAATTGGTCAGACAGATGTTTGATGCCAACGCCTGGCGGTATGAGTACCTGGACGGCACGGTAAAAAATCGTTCCGAGCGCATTCACAATTTTCAGGAGAACCCGGAAATTTCAGCCTTCCTGATCTCATTAAAAGCGGGAGGATTGGGATTGAACCTGACCGCGGCGGATTATGTCATTCATCTGGACCCGTGGTGGAACCCGGCGGTGGAACGCCAGGCAACCGACCGCGCCCATCGCATCGGGCAGGATAAACGGGTCTTCGTGTATAAATACATCGTCAAGGATACCGTGGAAGAAAAAATCCTTACCCTGCAGGAACGGAAAAAAGCCCTTTCCAAAGAATTGATCACCTCCGATACCGGTTTCGTGAAATCGCTTACCCGGGAAGACCTGGAAATCCTGTTTGCGAAAATTCAGGAGAAGTAAATTTGGTACTATTTGCTTTCTAACCTGATTAATTCATATAGGGTTTCACGAAACTCAGAAGTTATTGTTTTCTAATGATTTATAAACACAC
>CAYYGL010000076.1:0-21852 GCA_964471235.1 uncultured Calditrichaceae bacterium | reverse complement strand
TCATTACCATTGGTTATTCTTCTTACCTGATGATTTATATCCGTTCCAATCTGGACCCCAACATTGATGAAAACAACCCGGAAACCATCGAAAATTTCATCAGCTACCTGAACCGGGAGCAATACGGGGAACACAGCATCCTGAACCGGGAGCAGGTCTGGAAAACTTCCCCCAATGGAAAAAATTACACCAGTGCCTGGGATTTTTTCTGGCGCTATCAAATTAATAAAATGTATATCCGTTATTTTCTCTGGAATTTTGTCGGGATGGAAAAGAATGGTCCCGGGGTGAATTGGCTCCAGTTTTTTATGATTCCGTTTTTACTGGGAATATTCGGCGCCTACTACCATTTTAACCGGGACTGGAAGCATGCCCTGGCGGTTTTTGTGCTCTTTTTTATGACCGGGCTGGCAATTATCCTCTACCTTAACCAACCGGATCCCCAGCCGCGGGAGCGGGATTACAGTTACGTGGGCTCGTTCTTTGCATTCTCAATGTGGATTGGGATTGGGGCGGCTGCCGTTCTGGAATGGGTTAGTGAACAGGCAGAGCAAATGAGTGGCTCAATGCAGAAACTGTTACCGATAACCATGGCGGTGCTGCTCTTTTTCTCCCCGGCTATTGTGCTTGCCCGAAATTTTCATACTCACGATCGCTCCGGCAATTATGTTGCCTCAGATTATTCATACAATATGCTGATCTCCTGCGAACCCAATGGCATTTTATACACCAATGGCGATAATGACACCTTCCCGGTCTGGTACCTCCAGGAAGTGGAAAAAGTTCGTCCGGATGTCCGGGTAGCCAACCTGAGCCTGTTAAACACTCCCTGGTATATCGAACAGTTGAAAAACCGGGAACCGAAAGTGCCCATCAGTCTGACGAATCAGCAAATCCATAACCTACCCCAGCACATGCATCAGCAAGGAATTCAACTGTTCGGAGAAAAATTTCCCATTTACCAGCAAATCGGACCGACCGGGTTGTTCCCCTGGCCCCGGCGGGATAAGGTGGAGATTAAAACCATACCGGAAGACATCCGGAAAGCGGAATTGGAGCAGTATAAAATTTCCATGAAAGTAGAGAATCCCCAGGTGCCCAACACGGTGTCGTTTCAATTAGGACCCAAATGGCATATCAACATAGGCAATGGACGTCGATTAGGATTTTTACGGGTGCAGGATTACATGATTTTAAACACCCTGCTCACAAATCATTTTCAAAAACCGATGTACTTTGCGGTGACCACGGCAACCAACAATCAATTAGACGGATTACGGCGTTACCTGCGGATGGACGGGCTGGTGTTTAAAATCACCACCATTCCCAACTGGAATATGGACCCGGATATCATGTATGACAACCTGATGCATAAATTCCGGTATCGAAACTTAAACAATCCTCATGTCTATTTTAATGAGAACATCGTGGGACTGCTTCAGAATTACCGTTCGGCATTTTTCCAGCTTGCCAATTATTACCTGAGCCACCAGGATAAAGAACGCTTTCGGGAAGTGGTGCAGAAAGCTTACCAGGTAATGCCCCCGGAAGTGGTTCCCATGCTGAATCCTCAATTTGCCCGGGCAATTAAGATGTACGGTTTTCTGGCTGGTATCTACTCGGTGGATTCTCTCTCCTTAGAGAACTACAGCTTGAGAGACCTCCAGATGTTCGGCGACATGGCAGCGGATTACGGGGATGAACAGTTGGCACTCAAAGCTTATGAACTGTTTCTCAACGAGATCGATAACAATCCCACCGGTGTAAAAGTTGCCAACTATGTAAGAAGTGCCCTTCGGAACCAGAAATATTATGAACAGATGACCGACAAACAGCGGGCGGATGTGGTGGAAAACCTGTCGATAGCCTCCCGGAAACGCTTGATTGACATCTACCAAAAACAAAAAGCCTATGACAAGGCAATTGAGATGTTGGAAAAGCGGTTAAAAGCAAAACCGGACGACGAGTATACCACCAAAAAATTGGCGGAAATTCGTAAATTGCAGGAGGAACAAGCGGGGAATGACTAAGGGATGTCGCGAATGAAAAAAATTGCCGTTAACAGTTTACGCGTGATAGTCAGTTTTGGCTTACTGGCATACTTAATTCACCTGGCAAATCTGCAAAAAATTTTTGAAACCCTGCGGTTGGTGGATTTTTCCTATTTCGGCCTGGCGGTGTTATTTTTTTTGGTGGCGCTTCTCTTTTTCACGCTGCGCTGGCAGGTGCTGTTGCAACAATCCGGTCTTTCCCCGGGGTACTGGCATTTGCTGGTGTTCTATTTAATCGGATATTTTTTGAACAATTTTTTGCCAACGACCATCGGGGGGGATGTCAGCCGGGCGTTTAATGCGGCGAAATCTCATGGCGATAAAGCCGCAAGTTTCGGAATTGTGTTGTTTGAGCGGATTCTGGGAGTGCTGGCAACGTTAACATTAGGCTCCCTCTCCTTAATCTGGGCTGCCCGCTATTTTCATTCCTATCGTTTGATCATCATTACCGTGGCACTGCTGGCGTTTGTCCTGTTTACCTTGTTCAATTTACTCAATCCCCGGTTGTTTAATTTTACCAGTTCCATTTTGCTGCGCATCACCATCTTTAACCTGGGAGATAAACTCCACCAGGTACTTAGCACCATCCATGCGTTTCGCAATTCCAAGCAGACCATTTTTTTCGGGTACCTGATTTCCGTTACATGCCAATTATTGTTAATTTTGATGAACTACGTTCTGGCACTCTCTCTGGGGCTGCATGAGGTGACCATCAGTTATTTATTTCTGGTAATACCAGTGACGTTTGTAATGGGGTTGTTTCCCTCCATCAACGGGCTGGGGGTTCGGGATACCGGTTACGTGCTGCTGCTCCCCCGGCTGGGAGTCAGTCCTGCGGAAGCGTTATCACTCTCGTTCCTGAACACACTAATTCCGATGCTGGTAAGCACGGTGGGCGGGTTGTTAATGATTTTCTACCGTCACAAATCGGCAGCGGATGCCGCAGATGAACTGGATGCTTCAATCTGAACACCCATTATGCCCTGGGAGAGCAACTGAGCTGGGTTGCAACTTTTCCGGGAGAGAACCCTCCCCAGGAACACGTTGTCACCAGTTTGTTTTTGTTACCCAAATAGAAGGAGGAGTACAATGCATCTCGCCCGCCCGATCGGATATGTTTTGGGAATTTTTCTGCTATCCCTGATTTTGTTCACCCAGGGCTGCAAACAAAAAACCGACAGCATCGGCAACCTGGATGAAATCATCGTGTTTGCCGATTCGGTCGACTGGCTGGATTACCAGGATGCTTTAAATTCCATTTTCGGTAAAGAATTAATTACGCCGGTAATCGAAAGGGAATTCCTGCTGCACTGGAAACCGGCAGATCAAATCGAAAAATACAAGAAATATAAAAATATCATGTTTATCGGCAACCTGGCTTCCAAAATGCCGGTTTCCAAAATGGTTACCGATTTGTTGAACAAGGAAGTAGTTGCCGGTGTTAAATCGGGTGATTACTTTTACATTCCCCAGAAGGATGTGTGGGCATTGCGCCAATACGTGGTTTTTCTGGTCGCACCCACCAAAAATGATATGTTGCAACGCATCTACGACCTGGGCGAATTGGTGTATGATGATTTTCGGAAATCTTACTACACCCGTTTGAAAGAACATATATATGCCCACATGGAGAACAAGGACCTGGAAGAATATCTCGCGACACATTACCCGTTTACCCTGCGCATTCCGGCGGATTATGTGCTGGTCGATGAATCAACGGAAGACCGTTATGTCTGGCTGCGCCGGCTCCACCCGGACCGCTCTATGTTTATCCATTGGCTGGATTATGCGGATTCCATCCATCTCGATTTTAACTGGATAGTGAAAACCCGGAATAAAATTACAGCAAAAATTTATGAAGGCGACATTGTCGTCGAAGATGAAACCCATCTGGAGAAAGTGCAATTTGCCGGGCATCCCGCTTACCGGCTGGAGGGTACCTGGAAAAACCCAACCCATATTATTGGCGGTCCTTTTCGCAATACCACGTTTGTGGACAAAAAACGGAAGATGATTTTTATGGTAGATTTTTATGTTCAGGCAATCGGGCAGCGTAAAAAACCGTTTCTGGATCAACTGGATGTAATGGCACACACATTTAAATTGGTTGAACCCGGTAAAAATACCCGGAGGAAAGAATGAAAAAGGTGGCAATCATCATGGGCAGCGAATCGGACCGTCCGGTGGTGGAGACTTCCCTCCCTTACTTTCACTATTTTGGCATTCCGGTGGAAGTGTTTGTGATGTCTGCCCATCGGAACCCCGATAAAGTACATCAATTTGCTGCTTCCGCCCGGGATAACGGGTATGGCGTCATTGTAGCCTGTGCCGGGATGGCAGCGCATCTTCCCGGCGTCATCGCCGCTTTTACCACTCTCCCGGTCATCGGCGTTCCCCTGTCGGGCAGTGATTTGAACGGGGTAGATGCCCTCTATTCCATTGTGCAAATGCCGGCCGGGGTGCCGGTCGCGACCCTGGGGATCGGTAAAGCCGGTGCCCGGAATGCGGCCGTACTCAGCGCCGAAATCCTGGCATTAAGCGATTCCGTCATCAAAGAAAAACTCATCTCATTCAAACAAAACGGATGTAAATTACCATCATGAAGATTACTATCATTGGCACTGTCAACAAGGATTTAATCCTGCCGTTCCGTAACACCCCAATCGAAAGCTTCGGGGGGATTTTCTATGACATCTCCATCCTCTCCCAATTACTCTCGGAGGAAGATGAAATTATACCGGTGGCTTACCTGGGAGAGGACGTGGCAGGCACCATTCGGGCGGTCCTCCAAAAACTTCCCAATGTGAATCTGGAGGGCTTAACAGAAGTTCCCCAGAAAAATCACAAAGTGATTCTGGAATACACCTCCCCTGTAAGACGCCGGGAAAAATCACTCTTCCCCTTCCCGCCTCTGGAATGGAACCAGGTAAAATCTTTCCTGGATGCGGATATGATTATCGTGAACATGATCAGCGGTTGGGATATTACTGAAAAAACTATGAAAAAAATCAGCCATAAAGTACGGGATAAACTGTACCTGGATATCCATTACCTGGTGATGGATGTGGATAACCTGGGTCGCCGGAATCCTTATCGCCCGAAATCAGTTGAAAGCTGGCTCCGCAGCGCCCGTTTCGTTCAGATGAATGAAACCGAGTATAAGATTCTGGCAGAAGAGAACCGTAACGTGGTCGATTTCTTTCAGGAATACTTCGAAGCAGACCAGACGTTGTTCGTCACCCGGGGAGCAAAAGGGGCGATTACGTTATACCGTCGGGATGGGATGGTAGCCAACAAAGAAACCCCGGCATATCCCTTAAAAAAGGTGGTGGATACCACCGGCTGCGGGGATGCCTTTGGTGCCGGTTTTGTGGTGGAGTTTTTGCGTTCCGGCGATGTCAATAAATCCGTGGAATATGCTCAACTGGTGGCGGCTGCCAATGCGCTGCTGCGGGGCACCAATGAGATGCATCGTCTGACGGAAACCATGGAGATGATCAAAAAAATGACCCGGGCTGAACAACCCTGATTATTCGGTACCATTAAAACCACATCTTTGGGGAATCTTTAATCACCATTTCAGAGAAGCTGAGCATCTTTGCCGACGCTTCCGATTTACAATAAAAAAGACATTGCTATGGACAAAAAGATATTAATTACCGGCGCGAACGGCCTCCTGGGACAGAAATTGGTTACGTCTTTAAATCAGGAGTATGAGATTCTGGCAACCGGAAGGCATCCCCACTTACAGATTGATGCCCCGGGGGTGTCATACCAGGTTCTGGACATCACCGATTTAAAACAATGTAAAGAAGTTATTTTGGCTTTTCAACCGGATGTCATCGTCAATGCCGCTGCTTTTACCCATGTGGATGCCTGCGAAGAGCAACGGGAAACCTGCTGGAAGACCAATGTGAAGGGGGTGGAAAATTTAGCTGCCTGCGCGCGGAAAAACATGGCGCAACTCATCCAGGTTTCCACGGATTATATTTTTGAGGGAACCGACGGTCCCTATCCGGAAGATGCCAAACCCAGCCCCCTCGGGTATTACGGCAAATCCAAACTGGCATCCGAAAATGTCGTACGCATGGTCGGGATTCCCTTCGCCATTGTGCGCACCAATGTGCTCTATGGGGTGGGAACAGGCGTCAAAACGAATTTTTTTCTCTGGGTGTATCAGAGCCTGAAAGATTCAAAAGAGATTCGGGTGGTCACGGATCAATACAACAATCCCACCCTGGCGGAAGACCTGGCAGAAGGGATCCGCTTGATCATCCGTCAATCGCAATACGGGGTATTTCATCTGGCAGGGGCAGATTATTTAAATCGCTTTGACTTTGCCATGAAGATTGCCGAAATTTTCGACTTTTCAACAGAGTTGATCCACCCAATCACAACGGATCAACTAAATCAAAAAGCGCCGCGACCCATGCGGGGTGGTTTATCGATTGAATTGGCAAAACAGAGGCTGGGGTTTCACCCGAGACGCCTTGATGATGCGTTGGAATTCCTGAAACACCAAATTCTATGCTAAAGGCTCATCGTTTATGAAAAAAACACTGATTGTGGTACCTACCTACAACGAACGGGAGAACATCACCCGATTATTGGAAATTGTTTTTGATTTGGACCTACCGGGATTGGAGGTGCTTATCATTGATGATAATTCTCCGGACCGTACCGCTGACCTGGTAAAAGAATTAATGAAAACCAATCCTCACTTGTTTTTGTTGGAAAGAGCGGGTAAAATGGGGTTGGGAACGGCTTACATTGCCGGGTTCAAGTATGCCCTGGAACGTGATTATGATTACATAATGGAAATGGATGCGGATCTTTCTCACGATCCCCGGGAGATTCCCAATTTTTTGAAAGCCATTGAAGCAGCCGATCTGGTGGTTGGCTCTCGGTATCTCAATGGCATCAACGTTATCCACTGGCCCCTGGCGCGTCTGGCATTGAGTGTATTTGCCAGCAAATATACCCGCATCATTACCGGATTGCCCCTGTCGGATTGCACCAGCGGCTTCAAGTGCTTCCGGCGGGAAGTATTAACCGCGATTCCCCTTGATGAGGTGAAATCCAACGGGTATTCGTTTCAAATCGAAATGAATTTTAAAGCCTGGAAACGGGGATTTCGCATCAAGGAAATCCCCATCATTTTTACTGATCGTTCGGTGGGAAAATCGAAAATGTCCCGGAAGATTATGATCGAGGCAGCATACATCGTCTGGAAATTAAAAATACTCAGTTTATTCGGGAAGTATTAACGGAGTGTTCATATTGAAAAAGACTTTTCGTCAAATTCTGGATTTCGAAAGACCGGTCGTGGATTTACAGAAGAAGATTGCGGAGATGGAAGAATACTCCCAGGAAACCGGCATTGATATCAACGAAGACCTCAAGCGCTTAAAAAAGAAGGCGGAAGCGCTTCGCAAAGATATCTATTCCAAATTAACGCCCTGGCAGCGGGTGCGGCTGGCGCGTCATGCCGATCGTCCTTACACCCTGGACTATATTCAACGGATTGCCAGTGAGTTTATCGAATTGCACGGCGACCGCTGCTTTGCCGATGACCCTGCCATGGTGGGAGGGATTGCTCAAATTGAGAAATACCGCGTCATCGTTATCGGACAGCAGAAAGGGCGGGATGTAAAAGAGAATCTCTATCGAAATTTCGGTATGTCAAACCCGGAGGGGTATCGGAAGGCGTTGCGGTTAATGAAAATGGGGGCGAAATTTAATTTACCGGTATTAACCTTCATCGATACTCCCGGAGCCTACCCGGGCATCGGCGCCGAAGAACGGGGGCAGGCGGAAGCCATTGCCCGCAACTTGTTAGAGATGTCTCATTTGCCGGTGCCCATCATTGTTTCGATCATCGGGGAAGGTGCCTCCGGAGGCGCCCTGGGCATTGGAGTTGGAGATGTCATTCTAATGATGGAGAACTGCTGGTATTCGGTGATTTCTCCGGAAGGGTGCGCTGCGATTTTGTGGAAAGACAACGCCAAGGCTTCCGTAGCTGCTGAGGCAATGAAGTTGACCGCCCCGGACCTCCTGAAACTCAACGTGATTGACCGAATTATACCGGAACCCCCTGGCGGTGCTCACTGGGATTATGATCAAGCAGCAGAGAATCTGAAAACCGCTCTGTTGGAAGAATTGGAGAAACTTACCCAAATTCCCCCGGATGAACTGGTCGAAATGCGAATTGAGAAATATAGTGCCATGGGTGCCTGGCGGGAAAAATAACCATCGTCCCAATCGGGAGGAAATATGATTGACCGGAAAAAATTGGAATTGTTGGCATGTCCTCAATGTGCAGGCACTTTAACGTTATATATTGATGAGCAAAACAACGATGCCGAAACGTTAATTTGTCGGCACTGTCAACTGGGATATGTGGTTGAAGACGGTATCCCAAACATGCTGATTGACGCTGCCCGAAATCTTGCCGAACCGGCAATAACCGAGAACTCCTGAAACCCATGCCGGGCGAATGGCTCAGGTCGGTTTCTCACACCTGTTCGGCTTTTTGATTATGGGAAGCCAGTTGCTCTATCATGGTCAGGAGATTGTGGAGGTCATACGGTTTGGAGATAATCGAATCCACATAATGATGATTTTGCCATTCCTCTTCCGCCTGCATCCCCCATCCGGTCACCAGGATGACATGACAATGCGGTGCCCGTTTCTTGACTTCCCGGGCAACTTCCCAACCGGACATCTCCGGCATTCCCAGGTCGGTTAACACCACATCATATTCCTCGCCGCCAATCTTCTCTAAGGCCTCTTTACCGCTTTGCGCCATGTCAACCTTCTTAAATTTCAGTTTGAGCACCTCAGCGATGGTCTCCAATAACTCCGGCTCGTCATCCACTACCAGCAACCGGATGTCATTGAGCCTTGTATAGGGAGTGCGTTCTTCATGAATTTCCGTTTTCGGTTTGGTTGCCGAAATGGGCAGGGTGATGATAAATTCGGTGCCTTGCCCAGTCTCACTGTTTACTTTGATGGTGCCATTATGAGTGGTAATGATTTTATATACCAGGCTGAGCCCCAACCCGGTTCCCCGCTCTCCTTTGGTGGTAAAAAAGGGATCAAATATCTTTTGTTTGATTTTCGGCGGTATGCCGGTACCGGTATCGCGCACAATCGCCACCACCGTATCTTCCCCCTGTTTCCGGGTTTGCAGAAAAAGCTCGCCCCCCTCCGGCATGGCATCAAACGCATTGAAGATAAGATTGGTAAACACTTCCTTTAACTCAATCGGGTTACCGAACACCACAATGTCTTCTTCAAATTCGGTATGAATTTGAATTTTCTGCCCTTTTACCTGGGTCTCCAGTTTCAATTTTTGCGCCGAGTACAATAAACTGTCCTGGATGATCTCGCTAAAATACACATTCTCAAACTGCTGTTGACGTTTCTCCCGCGTCAGTTCCTGCATCCGCTTTACAATTTTTGCACCGTCCTTAGCGGCTTTCTCCACCACAGCCAATTCCGATTCCAACTGGGCATCATTCGATTTCAAACGAATTAATTGGGTTCGCCCGATAATGGTCGTTAACAGATTGTTAAAATCATGGGCCACCCCGGCAGCCATCTCTCCCATCGCCCGCATCCGTTCCGTTTGAATTAGCTTATTCTGCAACTCCAGTCGATCGGTAATGTCTATGGCGGAAAGAAAGATATTCTCTTCTTCTTCCGGCAAATAGGCAATATATTGAAATATCCGCTCATTGAAATTGTGGATATATTCATGCGCTTGATTGACTTTAAACTGACCGTTTTGCAATTCAAAAATCAGGGTTACCGGGACCAATTTATTGATGTCTTCCTCAGTATAGCCAGCCGATTTCAGCAGCTTCATGCAAGCCTCATTGTAATACACAATCTCACCGCTTTCGGATAGGCTTAAATTAATATTGGGGTTGAACTCCGGAAATTTTGACAGATAGCGAATGTGCTGCTCTTTCTGGTATTCCGCAGTGATGTCATGCACCGTGAATACCCCCCCTGTAAATTCATCATCCCCGGTATAAAAAGTTGAAAACCGAATATGGAGGTGCTTGTGATGTCGTCTTTCCCGCCATTCCATGTTCTCAAAACGGGATGTCCCCGATTGATTCTTCTCCCGGCTCTCCTGAATCTCTTTAATATACTTAGCCATCACTTCGGAAAAGTGGGTTGTCAACGACTCCGGTGGAACGGTAGTTCCCATCAAAGACCAGAAAGCATTATTTGCCCGGTTCATGTTAAATTGAGCATCTACCACTGCCACCCCGATATGAACCTCGTTAAAGGTTGCTTCCCATTCTTTCTCTGCATTCACCGTCCGTTGAAACAGCAATTGATGATCCAGAGCCATTGCCAACTTTTCCAATCCGGCTTGCATCAATTTCACATGATATCCGTAGGAGAGATCGGTCAGGTAATGATGATTGCAAAAACCAATCAACACCAGCCGATGATGAAACACCGTGTTGGTTTGTAACCATAGAATGGTTTTGGGAATCTGTGGAGAAAAATGCTTCTTCCAGAGCTTATCAAACGGTTTCCCCGGAAAGACATCCAGCCAGAAACGGGGGACATCCGCCGGGTACTCCGACCCGGTAAACGCATCCGGAAAAGGCGGTGTTTTTTCAGTGGAATCACAATACTTTGATAGACACGTCCACTGTTGGTTTTCCTTTACATGATAGATTGCCATCCCGGTGTAGCCAAAAGTGTGGGAAAAATCCCTCAGGGCATTGTGCAGCAACGATTCGGTCGTCGCCTGGCGATTGAGGTAATGAAACAGGGTGTTCACAAGGTTTAACTTTTGATTTTGTTTTTCCAGTTGATCAAACTGGATGGCATTTTTAACCGCCACCGTAAGATGATCAATAATCTGTTCCCAGAATTTCAGGTTGTTTAGCACCGTATTCGGAGTCACCTTCATCCCGATTGCTATCAAGCCAATAATTTCACCGGTAAATTTCAAAGGAAACCAAAACAATTCCCCCAAACTCAGATTTTTAATTCTTTCAAAATAAGGATGGGAGGGAAACAAATCCGATGGCAACCGGTAATAGGCATTATCGGACCGTTTAATCAGTTTTTTATAAAGCGGGCAATCATCCAGGTTAAGAATCAAATTTTCCGGATAATCGATGTTCAGGTTTTCAGCGGAAAAGATGAGTCGGGCATATTTCTTTTGGGTATCCACCGGGAGAAAAACATCCAGGGTTAACACCGGTAAATTTTGATTGATTTCTTTGGTAAATGCCAGCAGGGTCTTTTTGATGTTGAGTGTAGAATTCAGAATCCCTGCCAGGTTTTGCAGGAATTGCAATCGTTTGTTCTGCCAGCGAATCTGTTCTTTCCGCTGTTTCTCGCTGCGGATATCCCGGATACTACTGACCAGCGCCGCAACCCGCTGCTGATTATCCCGCACCGGTCGAATGTGCATATAGACCGGGCATCGCCCCCCATCCGCCTGTTCCAGGTTGAGTTCCCCCTCCCATCCGCTGCTGAGCAAATTCTTAAAAATTTGCTCACTTCGTTCTTTATTATAAAATCTCCCCTGCAAAAATTTAATGCCCTTACCAAACAGGGTGTGACGGTTGTGACCGGTTATCCGTTCCAATGACCGGTTAACGAACAATATCCGCCCTTCCTGTGACGGTTCGGAGATGACGATACCATCCCCAACGTTATCCAGTGCCATCAACATCAGGTTTAAAAGGCTCTCGGTTTCCGCACGGTAGGTAAGATCCCGAATCTCCGCATGATAACCGGAAGCGTCCTCATTGGGCTCAGCGTTGATTTTCAGAATGGTTTGCAGTGGCTGCCCGAATTTGTCGATTGCTTCGATCTCGAATTCGATGGACAGGCGTTTCCGGTTTTGTAACTGGTCCTGCGCAAACCGCAATAAACTTTGACTGGATTCCGAAAACAGAACGGCTAACGGCGCACCGGTTAATTCTCCCTTGGAATACTGAAACCGCTCCCACAGGGCAGGATCCGTTCCCCGAATGCAGAAGTTTCCATCCAATTCCACATAAAAATGACCATCCGAAACCGCTTCCGGCAATTGAACCGTCCCCACATCATTTTCGGACGTGCCGCTTCCCTGAAGCCCCTGATTTAACTGAAGAATGAATGCCTGGATGTTTTTCAAAAAAGAATGAGCATTAAAGCCGGTGAGTTCCCCATCCAGCTGGACCGCCGTATCCCGCAGTTTGAAGAGGGAATCCAACACTTCCGAGGCACTGATGGGCGAGGATTGAACATACGCTTTCACCTCCTCAATTAACCCGAATAGTTTCCGGGAATCCTTTGTTAACGCCTGAATTAACTGATAGGCTAACTCGGGTTGGCGATGGATGAAATGGTGCTCATAATATCCCTCTAATTGTAACCCATGAGACCATTTATCCCAAATCAATGTATGCATTATTCTTCCGTATTGTTTTTTTCAGAATAATCGAGTTCTCCGGGAAATACTTTATCACGCATAAGGTTTTTATTTTGTAAAACCGTATCAAATGAGAGGCAGGTGAGATGGATAGGGTGTGCGGAAATATGGAAGCATGAGATAGGAAAAGATTGTTTATATACCGGCTGCAAGAGGCAGTTATGGGGAACGTCGCAAGTGTTTATGACGATAACGGGAAAAGTATAAATCGCTGAATAATACATTTTCCAGCTTTTGATACATATTAGATAAAACCCGGTACCGTTTTGGTTTACTGAGAACATCAATAGCGGCTAAGGCGTTTTTTATCTCATTCAGAAATTGGGGGAGCGAAAATGCTGCATCATAGAACATACCGATGTAGTGAGATTTTTTTCGACACAACACTCGCTTGGCTTCCAATTGGTTAATATATTCCAAAAAAACGGTATAAGTAAGCGGTCCGGTTTTAAAATTTTGGTAATACAATTGATACCAGCGCGGGGTGGATAACTCCCGGTAAACCCATAGCACCTCCAGCATATCCAACTCCCGGTCACTCAGCCATAGTTGACCTTCCTGAAGCAAATTGGTCAGGTTCACATCGGGACAAATTTTCTTCCCCAGGTTGCCGATGGGAATGCGAACTCGTGCCAACAGCACGTTACTGGGGGCACCGGAAGCTTCCCGCCTGAGACGTTCAACCCGTTTCAGGCGATAGGAAAGGTCACTGCGGAAATCGTAATCTTCCCGATAGGCGGCGTTCGGATTTGCGGTAAAGTTGGCAATTGGGGGCATTAAGCGGGGAATTTTATTGGAAATCCCCGGAGAGATGGCGGGAAGTGTATCATGCTGCCAGAGCCATAAACGCAGTTGAGCTAACCGGGCGAGCCGGCTTAAACTATCGGTCTGGAACGTCGTCATTGCCACGTTTTTTTTTAAAGGAATTGTATCACCGGCGGATTGGGCAAGGGAATCGGTTTGTGCGGCTGTGGGGGCAGTAAACGGTATCCATAGGTAGAGAAGAATGCTCAGGGAAGTGTTGTAGTAAACATTCGGTATCAAGGTTTTCCCTTGTATGTTTATCGATCTTAACACGCTATTCGTGTTATTTCCAACAGGAAAATTCGTAAAAAGTTTCCGGTGTGGAACGATTCATCTTTCATCTTTCATCTTCTTCCACCGCTGCCAGGCAGCAAAAAGGTGATAGGATATGAACCGGGGCGTTAACCGGCGTAATGTGGTGATTTTTTTCTTCGCTACCGTCGGTGCATCCGGTAATTGCCGCCAGGAAAGAATATCTTGTGAATACTCCCCTTCCTTCTCAATCAGGGCATAGTGTTCCGGCGAGAACTGAACTGCCAGCCGGTGCATCGGGGATACTTCATGCGATAAAATCTTTAGCCGCTTCCCCTGGAATTCCGCCCGGAACTCAACGGCTTCCCGATGTTTCCACCAGCGGGCATATTCGCCCATGGTCATATTCGGCACTCCCCTATCTCCAATTTGTTGGAACATATTCTCCAGCACATTTCGGTAAGTATGCCGGGGATGATCATATAAGCAGATCGGCTCCTGGGAAGCCAATTTTTGGCGGAGAATCATTGTAAAATACTCCTGCATCTGCGCGTCGGTCGCCCGGGCAACTATCAAACTGCCAATGCAGACCGGATGCACCGGCACTTGCAAAACCGGGGAAACATCGCCTTCCACATTCGGGTAAAACGGCAGGGCGTCATACGAAAGGGAAAATTCGGAACTGTAGGTAAAACCGGCATCCGCAATTGCCCGGGCTAACCCGGTGTTCCAGAACCCGTAAGGCGAAGCAAATCCTTCATAGGTTAGCCCTTCCCTATCCAGCAGCTCCTGGCAGCGGGCAATGTTATGGCGATTCTGTGCCGCTGTGGGGTAGGTGGCATGACGATACCCATGCACTGCCATCTCATGCCCCTGTGCCTGATAGTTGCGAAAATGGCTGAACCACCCCTCATGCGCCTCACCGTGTAAAAACCAGGTCATTTTAATCCCATACCGGTTGGCGGCTTCAAAAAAGGCATCCACCTGTTCCGGGCGGGAGTCATCGCTGTCAATCCGAAAGGTGAACACATTGGGGAAATCCCCGGGGAAATACCAGCGGTATACATAGGGCAGACCCCGCTTAAAAAATAATGTCTTAAGCACATTCCGTACTATCCGCAACAGCGCTCCCTTGGTGACAGTGGCAACAATCTCAGATGGAAAACGGGGCGTGTTGGCATAGAATTGTTTTCGCCGGGACCGGGTATCGGTCAGCAAGCGGGAAATGTCAAATCCCACAAAGCCAATCCACCCGTTGCCTGCGGGACGAACATCCACGGTATTCTTTAAGTACCGGGCACCGGGAAGCGTGTTAACAGTAGTAAAAACATCCAGGATATCCAGCATATCCGTGATGGCTTGATCAGACGATTCGGGGAAAATAGTGCCAATAGGGCGCCGTTTAACCCGGGAATTCCCGGATTTTTGGAGAAACTCACCATTATCCAAAATTGCGCCACCGTTCCGAACATATTTTTCCAGGCTCATGACCTCCATCGGAGAAAGAAAGCGATTGACAATAATCACCGCATAGGTGGCGGGTTCGATCTCCCGTACCTGATCGATCCGGCGCCAGGCAATTCCCAACTGACTGAGGAGAATTTGCCAGCCCGGATCCAGTTCCAGAATGCCGGTTAAAAGTGAGTGATTCATAATTGAAATAGTTTTTTTAGATGCTGCCAACGAATTCCGCTTAACAACCATCCCCCCAACACGTATATTCCCCAGAACAAGGGAGCGAACCAGGGAGTTGTAACGCCGAGGATCGATAAACCGCCTAAAAATAAACTGCTATATACCGTTCCTGTAAGAAACGATTTCCAGATTGTCATCGGGAAAAAACGCCGGAATTCCAGGTACACCAGCATGGCGATACTAAATTCGCCCAGCACCACCCCAACAGCGGCTCCTCTGGCGCCCCATAAAGCGGAAAAGAGAACGATGCAGCCAATCGCCATGAGACTGCCCCTGGCGGTTCCCCGAAAATATTGGTGCTGCCTGCCGGTGGCAATCAATGTAAATGAGAAAACGCTGTTTAACACGGTGAAAACAATAAAGCCGCTTAAAACGGATAAAACCGGTGTTCCCGAAAGATACGGGTCACCGAAAATCAGGTGAATAAGATGGAACGAGTAGAAGATAATCATGACTGCCAGGGAAAGGGTGAACCAGAGGAGAGATTTCAGAATGATTTGCAACCGTTCGGGAATTTTTTTCGGGTCAATTGCCCAAACCCTGGAGAGGTTCGGTAAAAACAGGGCGACAAAAACCCGATCAATCAGTTGAAAGACGAAAATGATTTTTACCGCAGCACCATAGATGCCGGCTTCGGAAGCGTTGTAAAAAACTCCCAGCATTAATGGGGGCAGTAACTGCACCACCTGGGCAAAAAAGGTAGCCATTCCGATGGAGGAAGCGCTTTTGAGCAGGGAGAGATAATGCGCAAAGGAAGATAGCGGTCCCCGCAGGGAATCTTCCCGTTTTTTGGTGAGATAGAACAACAGGGCAGCCCCAAACAGCCCCCCCAGGTAAAAGACCGGCACTTTTAGATAATCCTGTGGTGTGTGAACCATCCAGTAGACCCCGGCAAGATAGAATCCTCCGGATATCCAGCGGGCAACCGCAACCGCAGCATAGCGTTGGATTGCCTTGGAATACCATTCCAGCATTCCGGCATCCAGAAAGAGGAACAGCAGATAGAGTCTGAGCAATGGCAGGAGCGGTGTAGGAAGGTCAATAAAAGTGATACCAAACTGAAAAAGCAGAAACACCCCTGTGGCAGTCAAAAATTTGACAATCAGGAAATCCCGCAGGTGAAATGTTCGGGTTTGAAAGGGGCGTGCCAGTTCCCGGGTGCCCAGGGTTGCCATCCCCATATCGGCCAGCCAGTGGGCATAGGATACCACTGAGAGCGCAATCACCACCAGGCCAAAATATTCTTTCCCCAGGGAGCGGGCAATGTGCATGGTTGCCAGAAAGCCCAACAGCCGGGCGCCCACATCGCCCAAAAACAGGTACAATGCATTGGTAGTAATTTTTTTTAACATAAACAGAGTGGTTTTTCTTCAAATTGCGGCTGCATCGGTGCCCCGTTTTGACGGCAGTTTCGCCATTCGCAGCTTTAGTCTTTGGTGGCGGTACGTCCCTCCTGTTGTGCCTGTCGAACATACCAGGGCACTTCTTCAAAAAGCGCTGTGCGGGGATAATTCAGAAACAGGGAAAAGGCACCGATCACAAAATAGGTGTGCATATTATTACTGGTCAGGGTGATCCAGTAATACACCACCCCTTCCAGCACAATCACACCGCCCAGCATCCAGACCCGCATAAGTTTCCGGCGCAGAAATTCAAAAACTGCGTCGGTTAGTTTATCGATGGACATTGCCGGCGATTGTTTCTGCAACATTTCCACATAACGCCGAATAAACCGGGAAGAAAAATACCGTCGTTTCATATTAAAAATAATCCCGGCAAGCACAATAGCAATCAGGAAACTTGCCAGGTCAAGATTGCGCAGCAGGGGTTCACTGAAGTGTCGGGGTGCCGGATGGGTGTAAAAAAAATGAAACAGGGCAATGGAGTACAGCAATATTGCCGGGAAAAAAATCATCTGCCAGGCTGGTTTTATCCGACCAATGAAATTCCGTGCAATTTTATTGAGCTTTTGTTCTCTCATAATCCACCGGTTTTTAAGGTCCAGTGATGATTTCCAAAATATAACTCAGCAAGGGGGTAAGTTAATACGGCAGCCACGATTTTCTCAATAAAAAATCAAAACCGGAAGCGCGGGCATTATTTTGCATTCCGGAAATTTCTTGCTTTTGAAAACCGAAAAAGTCTTCTAAATTAGTCACTTACAATTATGCAGCGAGAATCATCGAGCAACTAAATCGGGCAGCATGCATCACCTTCACAGCTTTTTATAAAACACGTCTGGTCGGGGAGAAACGAAGATGGCAAAGCCGGCAAAACGGTTGTTGTGTTTCGGGCACCGGGGCGCTGCCGGGCATGAGCCGGAGAACACCATTGCTGCGGTGGAAACAGGTATTGCTCTGGGTGCGGACTTTATTGAAGTCGATGTGTTTCCGGTGGAAGACGAACTGGTGGTGATTCATGATGAGCGGCTGGAACGAACCACCAACGGCAGCGGGTATGTCACGGACCACTCCCTTGCGTACCTGCGGCAATTAGATGCCGGCGATGGTCAACGGATCCCCCTGTTGCGGGAAGTGATTGATACCGTCCATCACCGCGCCGGAATTAATGTGGAACTGAAAGGTGCAGGCACTGCCAAACCGGTCGCGGAGTTGATCAACCATTATCTCGCCAGCGGATGGGATACCGGGGAATTTCTGGTCTCCTCCTTTAATCACCGGGAGTTGCATCTTTTCAAGGAACAGATGCCCGATATTCCAATCGGAGCGTTGATTGTGGGCATACCGCTTCACTATGCCTACCTGGCAGAGGAACTGAAGGCCTACTCCCTCAACGCCGATATCGAATTTCTGGATGAAGCATTGGTGGAGGATGCCCACCGGAGAGGACTCCAGGTTTATGTGTATACCGTAAATCGCCGGGAGGATATCCGGCGCATGGAAACATTGGGGGTAGATGGAGTGTTCACCGATTTTCCGGAAATTGTAAGGGAGGTGGAATAAATGGGATTTGGGAATGAGAAATGGGGAAGTGAAAACTGAGGCTGGTTCATGGAGAGGGTGAATGGGGGTGACAAATGGAATTTCGGTATGTTTTGTTTTCTCAAGATACCGGATTTTCCATCTCCTTTCCCTGTACCGTCCTCCCCCGGATGAACCGGATTACAACAGAGGAGTGAGATATGAAACCCAGCGGAAAACCAAAGCCCCGGATTCGGGTGGTGGGGATTTGCGGCAGTCTTCGTAAGGGCAGTTACACCCAGATGGCATTGTCCTATGCTCTGAAAGGCGCCCGGGAGTTCGGTGCCGAAACCCAATTGATCAACTTACGGGAATATGAGTTAGTCTTTTTTGGAATGAATGAGGAGGAAGATTACCCGGCAGATGTGGCTCGGCTGCGGGAGGATGTGGGGAAAGCCCAGGGAATTTTGCTGGGCACCCCGGTGTACCACGGAAGTATGAGCGGCGTATTGAAAAATGCCCTGGATTTGATGGGGTTTGAGGAATTTGAGGGAAAGATGATTGGGTTGGTAGGCGTTTCCGGCGGTCGACTGGGCGCCGGCAATGCCCTGAATTCCCTGCGGAGTATCGGTCGAACCCTGCACGCCTGGGTGTTGCCCCAGGAGGTCTCCATCCCGGAAGCTCACAACTATTTTGACCGGGAAGGGAACATTACTGACCCGGAACTAAAAGAACGCCTGCTGGAAATAGGACGGTCGGTGGCAAAATTTGCCACGTTTCACGAAATGCAGCGCGACCAGGAATTTATTAAATTATGGGAAAGCCTTCCCATAAACCCGGGAGGGGAAAAATAATCAGTTATGAACCGGCAATCTTTCATATCACGGAGTGACCGATGAGATACTTGCGCACCCTGCTTTTGCCAGCGATTTTACTCAGTAGCTGTATCCTGTCTGCCCAGGAGACTTTACCACCCTACCACTGGGCAAATGACTACATCGACTACCTGAAGGTGCAGGGCTATTTACCGGGCTTATCCTTTATCAACCGTCCCTTTGACCGCCCGGAAATTGCCCGCCAGTTGCTGACAATCGATTGGGGAAGGTTAGCCCATTCCCCAACGGATCGCACGATTGTCAAAAGCCTGTATCGGGAATTTTTTCCGGAGATGCGGCAGTTGGGCAGAAGCGAAAAAGCGCGCTGGCGTTCCCTGTTAAAAAAAGCCGCTGAATTTTTGCAACTGGAAATTTACAACCGCTCCCCTGCCCCGGACATCAAAACCGGCGGATTTGGTGAGACCGGTCTCAATTACCGGGGTGACAGCGGCAAACAATTCGGCGATGTGGCTTTCCATACCCAGTTTGGGATGTTCTGGAAAAATCAACTCACTTTCTACAATAATTTTAAAGTGTTTAACCGGGCGGATTCCAACTACATCGGCAAAGAATTCCGGGGACTGTTCGGGTTTGTGGAGCAGGGCTATGTCAGCGTGCACAAGAAGTGGATTCAGGCGAAATTCGGGCGGGATTTTCTTCAACTGGGTCCCGGGCGGAGCGGGCAGTTGCTCATCTCTGACAATAGCCGCCCGTTTGATCTGTACCACGTGCGGGTGGGCGGGCAGGTGTTACAGTTTTCTTTCTGGGGGATCATGCTGAACAAACGCACGTTAAAGGATGATCGCCTCCGTACCCTCGCCGTGGCTGCCAATCGCTACCTGAACGGGCACCGCTTCAGCCTCAACCTGAAAAATCGGGTGTTCATCGGCCTCTCGGAAGTGATTGTGTACGGCGGACCGGAACGCACCTGGGAATTGGGATTTATGAACCCCTTTGGCATCTATTACCTGCATAACGTGAACCTGGAACCGGGCGCTTCCAACGGCAATGTGCTCTATAACCTGGAGTGGGATTTATACCTTCTCCCCCGACTGGAAATATACGGGGAGTTTCTGCTGGATGATTTCCAGATAGATAAAAAAGTGCCCGGCGACCTGGAACCGAATGAACTGGGATTCCTGGGCGGTCTTCGCTGGGCAAATCCCCTGAATCTTTCCCATTCCGTGCTGGATGCCGAGTATGTACAGATTCGCAACCGCACTTACAACGTTTCCAGCAGCGACTGGGAAAAATATCTTCATCGGAATGAAGTGATTGGCTATTTTGCCGGCAATAACCTGGAGCGGCTGGAAGGCGGTTTTACTTACTGGCTGCGCCCGGATTTCCGGGTTCGGGTGTTCAGTACCTTCACCCGCCAGGGAGAAGGCAGCGTTGCCGGGGAATTTAACCAGGATTACCTGAATTTCACCGTGGCGGAGGGATATTCGGAGCCGTTTCCGTTCGGGATTGTGGAACGCCGGTTTCGGCTGGGGTTGAGCGCCTTTTTCAAGCCCCACCCCCTCGGGCATATCGGGCTGGAAATTTATTGGGATGATGTTGCCAACTACCGCCACACGGCGGGCAGGGATTTCTCGGAAGTGACCGCCCGGGTATCGTTGTGGCTGCAATGGAGCAGTTTCCGGCAATGGAGGAATTGAGACCTTCTTCGGTTATCTAAACAAAATGTACCGGGAACGTGCATTAAGGAGCCGCGGGAAGCGGAGTAGAACTGACCGGGGAAAAATCATTGCGGTTGCCCACTTTAAACAATACCACGGTACAGCGCACCCGAACAATCTGCCGGAACAGCATTTGAGATTAAGCCCGTTTGCGGGGCATTGCCATGGATTGATGGAGCAGGGGTTTTAATTCGGCGAGTTTTTCCTTATCTCCCAGGATATTCAATTCCGGATATTCCCGACAGAGTTGCAGCCACCTCTTGTCTGCCACAAAAAATTCCCGGATGATATGTTGTTCATCTGCCGGCAGCAGCGCCGTGGCAATCTTCTCGGCAAAATAAGAAATTAACACCAGCCTTTCATATTCCGGCGTTGCCAGGGGATCGTGATGATAACGCACCGGAATGACAATTTCCTTGGGAAAATTCCAGCGCACCAGCAGAGTGGCGCCAATTTCAGAGTGGTTCAACCCAAAAATTTCTTCTTCAAGAGCAATACTATCGGTTTTATATTGTTCAATTCGCAACAGTAATTCCTGCCATTGCTCGTTAAAAAACTGCTCCATCACCAGCTTGCCCACGTCGTGCAGCAATCCAACAATATGGGCTTCCGCGGTTTTATCCGGCAGGTATATCGATGCCAGGTAGTACGCAATATTAGCCGTGGTCTGGCAGTGCTTCCAGAAGATGTTCAAATCATAACTCACATTATAAAACATGGTGCGGAAGATCTTGTAAAAACTGCTGTTTGCCACGATGCGGTAAATTTCCACCAGTCCCAGCATGGTTAAGGCAATTTTCAGATTGGAGACCCGTTGGGCAAGCCCGTAAAAAGGAGAATTGACCACCTTCAAGACCTCAGCAGACAGCCCCGGGTCCTGAGAGATAATCCGCTCATACTCGCTCATCGATACATTGGGATTCCGCCACAGCTTGATGATTTCCCGTACCACATGGGGTTGAGCCGGTAGCTGCTTTACCGAGAGCAGTTTTTGTTTTACCTGTAATTTATCCATCGAATCGTTTATGATTTTGGGTCTTTCCCTATATTACGCCACTGCCAGCAATTTACCGCTAATCACCGGTTGGATTTGAAGCAGGAAGTTCTGATCCGTCA
>CAYYGL010000075.1:2354-22051 GCA_964471235.1 uncultured Calditrichaceae bacterium | reverse complement strand
CTGCTCCCCCTGCCCCCGCTGGATGGCAGCAGCCTGTTTCCCCTTTTTCTGAAAGAATCTCTGGCGTTAAAAATTATGGGGTTTTTAAACCAGCCCGGGCTGGGGTTCATCGGGTTGATCCTCGCCTGGTTTATGTTCGATGATGTCTTCGGACCGGTGTACCAGCTTGCTATCAATTTGCTTTACCCCGGGTTAAGTTATCGCTAAGTGCCCAGCTCAACTGACCATTTGCAACTTTCCGGCTGCGAGGATTAAATTTTAAGCAGGGAGAAAGGATTCCGAAAACAATGGGGCTCCGAAAGCCTTACCCTCCGGGATGCCGCCATCCGAACTGGGAGAAGACAGGAGAAAGGAATTTAAGCACCGCAAGATGCCCGACATTTTACTCTTTAAATGTTACAAATTCTACCAATTCTTTTTTAGAGATAGCCGGTACCCGGGCATCTTCCGCCGGATAACCGACCACCAGCAACAGGAACGGGCGTTCGTTGGCAGGACGCTGCAAAATCTCATTAAGAAATCCCATGGGGCTGGGGGTATGGGTTAATGTTGCCAGCCCGGCATGATGCAAGGCAGTGATCAAAATCCCGGTGGCGATTCCCACCGATTCCTGCACGTAATAATTTTTGAGCTTTTTCCCCGCCGGGGTTATCTCGTAACTCTGGGCAAAAATAGCAATCAAATAAGGCGCGGTTTCCAGAAAAGGTTTGTTGGCATCTGTTCCCAACACTTCCAATGCTTCCAGCCACTCCCTGGGCGCCCGATGTTCGTAAAATTCCCGTTCTTCCTGTTCGGCAGCTTCCCGAATTTTTTGTTTGATTGCCGGATTACCAATCACCACAAAGTGCCAGGGTTGCCGGTTGGCACCATTGGGAGCCGTGCCGGCGGCGCGTAAACAATTTTCGATAACTTCCCGGGGTACCGGACGGTCGGAAAAATCCCGTACGGTGCGACGCCGTTTCACCTCCCGATAAAACTCCCGGGAACGGCTAATCATTTCATCAGGAGGATATTCCACATACTCCGGCAAGGGGATAAACTTCGCTTTTGGCATCATCCCTCCATAATTTTCGGTTCAGGAAAATGCTACGGTATTTTACTCATCGGTTAGAATACCGAACCCGGGTGAGCTTGACCGGGGGGATTGGTAAACCGTATTACCGAAACTCCTGGCGGCTTAACGCTGCACACCCAGGGTTACATAAAAACGGCGGTCACGAATCGGCAACCCCTCCAACCGGAAGGGATCGTCCAACAAATTGCGCACACTGGCAGTGAGGATCAATTTATACTGCTGAATATCGAACGTTTTGCTGAAATACAAGTTGATGTTGTTATTGGCAGGAACCGGAAGTTGAAAAAATCCGCCGCTGTTATTTCGAATTTGGGCTACCTGTTCCCCTTCCCGGTAGGCAAAAAGCTGGAATGAATACCCGCCCTGATCCAGCATAATGTTCAGAGTATATTTTCTATCGGAACGGAGGGGAAACGTTGCCGGATTGGAAAAATAATACTGAGCGGCACCAAATTCCAGGGTCATCTTTTTGTGGAAGAAATACAGGGTTTGTTTACCTTCCACTCCATGAATCCAGGCATTTTTTACATCATCAAACACCGGAATGGGGGTACCGGGTAAAAAGTAGCTCCGTACCTTGTTTTTGTACTTATTGTAAAAAACATTTCCACTGAATTCCCATCCGTAAAGCCCGGGAGCCGTCTTGACCGATTTGGTAATTTTTATCCCCAATTCTGCACTATAATTTTTTTCCGGTAATAAATTCGGCTCAGTGAATTGAGTTGAAAGCACATTCCGGGTGCTGATTTGCTGTAAAAGCGTTGGGAATTTTACATTGCTTCCCAAATTCAAAAAGGCATTGTATGCGGTAATCCCATTATTGTTGATAAAATGGGTGGAAATTTTGAAAGTGGTCTCGTTCCAGGTGTTTTTGGGGATGGTGCCCACAACAATTGCCCGGGTTACTTTGGTAGGATTATCTGCCGGTGTTTTTTCGGACTGCCGGTCTTCTACCCGGTCATACCGTAGACTGAGATTGAGGCTTATCTTTTTCAGAAAGCCGGTTTTCGGTGGTAAAGAAAATTTACCAATGCCCACAAACCCATGATGCCGGCGGGTGAGTTCTGCTGATTCCACCCCGATCGGCAGGGCATTATAGGAAAAGCGGGTATCCTTAAAACTCAGCTCGAAATTTTGAAATTGATATCCGACCAGCAGATCGATAAAACTCAGGTGAATGGCTTTCTCAGCGTTCAGATGCCAGGAGTTATCGGTGATGGCGCGTTGCAATTGCCCGGAATCTGCCGGGGAATTAAAAAAACGCAATTGCTGAGATTCATCCAGCCATTGGTAGGCAGCGGAAATGGACACATCGCGGATACCGGCAAGATTGCCACCGAATCGCCCGGTAATCATATTATTGATATTGGATAAATTTTCCCCGTCGCGCTGGTTTCCGTAATCTACCCGGGAGCGAACAAACAGCACCCCCAGCGAGGAAAGGGGGCGCCCGGAAGGCGTTTCCGAAAAATTATATGCCAGACTGGCGGTATGATGCTCGGAATCATTTTCCAGAATCCGTTGACCTTCCGGTTCATCCGGATATTCTCTTTCCCACCCGTTTCGTTTGAAGCTGTAAGCGGAGTGCAGATGACCAAAGTCCCGATACAGGTTTAAACCCAGACCGGAGGTTTTATGAGAACCGGCACGATATTGGAAACGGGCGTTATAGTCTTGCTGGGCTTTGGGAACCACATTAATTACCCCGGAAAAAGCTTCCGGTCCGTACAGGGCGGTATTACTACCCTTGATGACCTCAAACCGGGAAACATCCGTTAAATCAATCAGGGATATATCGAAAATATTATCCAGCGGGCTATTCATTTTGATACCGTTGTAGAGCACGATTACCTCATCCGGCTCCCCGCCCCGGATGGATACCGCCTTCTTTCCGCTAATATCTTCATCGATTTGAATGCTGTGGTCGGTGCGCAGCAAATCCCCGGCGTCAATGAATCCCCGTAAATCAAACACCCGGGCATCTATGACCGATACGGTTTGGGGAATATCTTTGTTGGCTTCCAACTGTTCTTCGATGGATTCCACTTCCACGGGTGGCACCGGAATCATGCGTTCCTGCATATATACAACCGATCGAGACAGGACATCTTCAATGGTCAACTGCAATGTGTCATACGCAACATGTTGAAAAGTGACCAGCATTTCCGGCTCCGGTTTAACAACCCGGAGAAAAAAATGACCGGTGGCATTACTGAAAGTGTTCTGGTTTAATTCTTTTATAGAGATGTTGACCCCGGAAATTTCCCGGTGGGTGTTTGCGTCTTTTACCTTCCCTTCCAGTACCAGTACCTGGGCTGCCCCCACTTGCCAGGCAATCAGCGCCCCCATCACAACCCATCTCAAAAATTCCCGACCCATGAGCCCCTCATTTGCCAGATACATACCCAAAGAAGATATGTGGGTTTCTCTTGTCTTTTCAAGTCCGGATAGTTTATTTAACCACAGCTATTTTTACCATCGTTGTATTGTTTGGTATCTTTATGAATACTTAAAACAATTCAACGAAAATAAAATAGACAAAAACAATACCAGTCCGGATTTACCTGTCTGGTAATTTGCTGTTAATTAAACAGTTACAATAAATTATCAAAATGGGGAGAAGGCTTTAGGTAGTTATAATTTCCCAACTTACGGGAAAAATTTTTCCTATCGTTGTGCATTACCGATGCTAGTGATTGACTTACCATTAATTCTTGGGCAGAAGACACTGGAAACGTTATTCGTACCGGGGAAAGTTCTTCGGCTTCAATGCCCGTTTGATAGCGCCCTTCAGTTCGGTTAAATCGGCGGATTTGACCACATATTCTTCCGCTGCCCAGCTTAGCAGGTTTTCTTTGTAATGAGAGTATGCGGTATGGATGATAACCGGCACATTCGGGTTTTGACCCAAAATTTTTCTCAGCGCATCCAATCCGTGCATATTGGGAAGCATTAAATCCAGAACCACAACATCCGGTTTTTCGGCAGTAAATTTTTCAAGAGCTTCCAGCCCGTCCCTGGCTAACACCACTTGATAACCCATTTCGGAAATCTCCTCATCATAAAGCATCCGCTGGGCATCATCATCTTCCACGATTAAGATTTTTTTTCGCTTTTTCATGAGTGAACACCTTGGTTAAATGTTTTGGTAATCAGCTTTGCCCCGGGATTCGGTCGGAGAACTTATCTAACGTCAGTTCGACATCAGAAACATAGATTGCGGATGGACCCGGATAACGATTCAGTTGTCTTACCACAGAGAGCACAGGGGGCGTTGAGAATATGAAAAAAGATATCAAAAAAACGGGATAACGAAAAAATTGCATAAATTTTTACGTGATTTCCAGCTTTTCCCCTGAATTCCTTTTCTGAAAACTCTGGGGAGTCTGGGGTTAAATAGTTACGATTTTTTTTATATGATGAACAATCTTATCGTGTAAATTAGCATGATATGTTTCATCTGTGTGCTATTTCAAGTTACATCGAACTCACGTTAGTTAAGGGAATAGTTTCAGGTTTTCAGTGAAAACTCCCAGGCGCAAAAAAAGTCCCTCACCGAATCCGGTGGACAGGCAATACAGCGAGTTTGAATGCGGGGATCAACCGTTCTGGCAAATTGGCTGAATTCCACAATCCCCACCGATTTGCAGGGAAAATCCGGTAAGTTTTTTTGACGACGGGTTTGTTGCACCCGGCATTCTACCATCCGAAAAAGCATCCGGTTCTCATCTATCCATTCAATCTCCTGTTGATTGATGGCAGCATACAATCGAAATTGCAGCGCTTTTTCCAGCGCTTTTAAACCGCCGTTGGGAGGAATGTCAAACGCTTTCATAATTCGCCGCGCTTCCGCTACGGCAAATCGTTCCCACGACTTACGATCCAATTCCATGGCAATGTCCATCCCGTAGTTGTCTTCCGCTGCCAAAAACCAGCAGCCGTCATGCGCCAACCAGTTTTTAGCATACACTTCGATCAGCTTCAGCAGTTCTTCCCGAGATAATTCGGCAAGATGTTCCATCTTTTACCCCTCACTCATTCACGCGTAATTTGTCGTACATTTGCTTTTACATAATCGAGTGCCACCCTCAATACTCGACAAAAATTTAGATTTCCACAGAATGTTGCGACGGAATTGGGATTGAGACTCTTCCCTCTTGTGACAGGGGGATGGAGTTAACGGCTAAAAAAGAAACCCCGCAGGTTAACCCCGCGGGGTTTCCGCAACGGAAATTATGTGGTGCGTGGTGTTGCATGTTTGGTTAAACCTTCCCACAATCCGCTAATTGCCAGGAGTAAGCCGACAATAAAGAAGTTTACCGGAGAGAAAATATGGAACCACACCCCGCAAAGGAACGACCATAAGCCGAGAATACCGGCAACATCGCCCCGCCAGTCCTTATAAGTCCAGAATCCGAAAACGACTGCCAGGATGCCAACAATGATCAGGTTTGCCGGGGTGCGCAATGAGGTGACGAAAGTAGACAGGATTAACCACGCACCTAAAACCAAATTTACCCAGCCTTGCCACATAACATCTCCTCCTTAATTTTAAACCCCGAGATCTGGCTTCCTGCCTTCCATTACTCCCTGAAATTTATACAACTGAAGGGGCTATTTCTTTCCAAACTTTTTCAAAATATCCTCCGCCACGCTCCGATGAACCATAATGTTCATAATCTTCAATTTGATGTAATCCTCATGGTAGAAATAGTACCCTTTGTTGCGACCATTCCGGGATCCGCTGGCGGAGTCTTTGATCAAATACCAATCTTTTCCATCCTTCTCCATATAGCCGACCAGGTGAATGCCATGATCGTCGGTAGTGGAATGATTACTGAAGCGAAACTGCCGGGCGTTTTCGTCGATGTATTCCGGGGGAATGTCGAAGGTGGGCACCATGGCGACTTCATGATGGGAATCATATCCTGCCTCGGAAACATCTCCGCCAATGGCTGCGGTATATCCTTTCCGAACCGCCCGTTTTAAGATTGCCATGAAGTCATCTAACGGCACATTGTAATATTCCTTGCTGTGCCACCAGTTGTCCGGTACTTCATATTCCACTTTTTGATAATACGGTTTCTCTTTTAATGACATAAAGTCGATGTAATCATCCGGATTCAATTTGACAACTTTTTTAAAATATTCCATGGGGGTCATCTTCTTGCCTTTTATGTTGATTACCGTGGGTGGCTTCCCCATGTAATGATCGAGGATAGAACGGATGGTTGCCAGCACCTCCTGCTCATTCCAGGCATCATTTTCTTTGACGCTGTTCAGGTAATGCCGCATTTCGGCAAACATGAGATGATGGTCATGAAAGGGCTGGTCAGCCGGCTTGCCGGGATATGCTTCCTCCGGCACAATGCCATACTTTTTCCACATCCGCAGCACGGCGTTGGCTTCCGATCCCTCGCCAAATTCAGAATCACCCCGTTCTCGCACAAAGCGGCGGGCTTTTTCCACATATTCCCAGTAAACCGTGTACATCTCCGAGAGTTTGAGTTTCTTCTTGTAAAGCCGGTAGATTTCCGATTCCAGGTAGGAGGTGGTGGAAAAGCACCAGCAGGTGCCGGTCCATCCCTGGGAGATGGGGGGATTGTGCCAGGATTGGATGAATTGGGCAGTGGTGTCCGGCAAATCCATCCCACTGAAATCCATTTTAAACACCATGCGGGGCTTCTTTTCCTTCTCCCAGTATTTTTGGGATTCGGATTTAATGTGCTGCCAGAATTCGTTCTGATACTTTACCATCATGCCCTTATCCTGACGCGCTGCCTGGGCAAAAACAGAGCTGTTCCAGAAACCAACAGCCATCATCATCAACAGGAACAACAGTTTTTTCATCATCACTCTCCTTTGTATAGGGTCCATTATTGTTTAGCCGAGAAGTGCTTATTGGCTGCGATACGGCTTGATGTCCAGAATTGGGGTACCATCCACGAGATCAACATTTTCGATGAATAAATTCCTTCCTTCGATTTTTAAAAGACGCACAACCGAAAGACCAATGGGGTTTGGGCGCTGCGGTGCCCGGGTGGCAAAAACACCTCTTACGGAAGACTGATCTCCCCGGGGGTGCAATTGCAAAACGAAACGCTCATGAAGATGGAAATGGCTGATCAACACGATACGCTCAAACTGTTCAATCCCCTGCAAACCGTCTTTGTATTGGGGAAACACTTCCACAATGGCTTCGGTATTCTCCGCCAACTCCGGCTGCTGCGGCGCCTCCTCCGGTGTTTTATAAGGGGAATGAATTATCCCAATGGGTTTATACGATATCTCTTTTACCCGCTTTTCCTCTAACAAGAGGGAATAGTAAAAGTAGATTTTGTTTAACTTAGCTTCCATTGGTCAGACTCCCTGTTGAAAAAAATGAATACGATTTTCCCCACCCGGTAAGGTTTTTTCGTGTACCTTGCCTGCCGGGTAAGGCTTTCATGGTTTTTACCTTGCCGGAGAATAACAAAACGATGTTATCACCATGATTTTTCGGGAATGTGTAGGAGTCGTTTTGTGGGGAAAGTGGTACGAACCGGGTAATTTTTTGACACCCGGACGATGGATAGATCATAAAACCGGATATCGGTTCCGGGCACCCATCGTTTACGTTGAATTGCGCAAAAGGCTCTACCTCGGGTTCCGTTCCCATTCTCTTACCCTCTCCTTGCCAGAACAGAAGAAATATACAAAATCCTGCCGGGTATTTCAAAAGGTTCACATATTTCCTTGTCCCTTTCCCCCGGGTTGGATAAATTGCCTGATAATTCAGGAATGTTTGTTTTTCAATGAGGTTTGTTATGCGCAGGCTCCACTTTCTGTTATGCTTTATGATGCTGTTGATAACCGGTATCTTTGCCGGGGACACTTCCCGAATCCACGTGATTGGTTTTTCCGAAAGTGGGAAGTATTTTGCATTTGAACGTTATGGAATAGAAGAAGGCAGCCTGGAGAGTTACAGTGAAATTTTTGTGCTCGATGTGGATAGCAACCGTTTTGCCTCTGCACCGATTCGCCTTCGGGGTACAATCGATGAGAAACCGATTCGAGAACTGCGGCAGCGAAATCTTCAGAATGCGATATCGCAATTGGTAGGATACGGGATTCGCTTGAACAATCCCGGCGAGTTGCTGCTCTATCACCCGGTCACAGACCTGACCTACCGGGACAACCGCCAGTATTTTTCCACGGAAGACAACCGGGTGAAATTTGTGGTGCCCGACGGTTTCACTTTATCGGATTCCCTGCCGGAGTATGAATTGCTGCTCACACATCGGGCGGCAAATCGGGTTTGCCCTGTCTGGGAGGAACCCGCACAGATGCTGGAACTGCAACTCCTCCATCATAAAAGAGCCAAAGTTTTGCAAAAAGATAAGCACTTGCCGGACTCGCGCGGCTGCGTGTTGTGCTACCGTATTGAAAGCGTTTATGAATACCACAGGAAGATTGTGGTGTTTATTGCCGCCACCATTCCGGGGTTCGAAGGATTGAGTCTCCGGCATCTGGCGGTCAGCGGTACCTTGGAGATGGAGTGAAATGATGATATTGGCATACCAGGGAATTCGGGTATTTGGAGACCGGATTGATTGGCGTAACAGGCAAATGGGGTATCGTTCTGGCTACGGGATAACTCCCTCAATCCAACCAGCTCCTTTTACCCTTTTCCTGTTTCCTTCTTCCTTTAAGTTTCTTGCTTTTCCTTAACGAAACTCATACCACACTCCCGCTTCCGGGATAATGACTTCGCTGTTGGGCAGGATCTGCCGGGTATGGTCAGCCATCCATTCCAGAGCCGGGGCGTCACCGTGAACCAATATTACCCGGCGGGGCTGCATCTGTTTGATCATTGCCAGCAATTCCCGGCGGTGGGAATGGGCGGAAAAGCGAAAGATTTCCACCCGACAGGCAATGCTGTCCACTCCAAAGAGACGTTTGAGGGTTTCGTATTTTTTCTGCCGGAACAGCCCGCCGGGAGTCTCCGGGTCGGCATATCCGACAAAGAAAATACCATTGCAGGGGTTTTCCACCAGTTCCCGGGCATACTCGAATGAGGGGCTGCCGGGGTACATCATCCCGGAAGTGGACAACAGTATTGTCGGTCCTTTCAACCGCCGGGTATGATGCCAGCGGTCGAAGGTCATGGCGCGGATGGTGCCGGCGTCAAAATTCGGGTAAATTTTATGCAGCAGGCGGTCATAAGTTTTGTTAATCCGCAGCCCTAACCCGGTGATGTAAATCGGCGCCACCGGAATTTTGTTCCGCCTCCGCAAGTGATCAATTAACATGATCATCTCCTGGGTGCGTCCCAGGGCAAATACCGGCAGCAGCACAATCCCCCCGACCCGCAGCCGTTCGCTGAGCGCTTCGGCAAAACGCTTTACTTCCGCTTTACGCCGCACCTTTTCCGCTTCGGCATCGGCGCCGTAAGTGGATTCACTAATCAGCAAATCAATGGGCGGTTCGGGATAGCGGGCACCCTTTAAAATAAATTGGGTGGATTTTCGGGTATTCCCGGTATAAAAAATCCGTTTTCCACGCCATTCGATGAGTACCCCCGCCGAACCCAGGATATGCCCGGCATCATAAAAAGTGAACTGCAAGCCGCTCTCCTCCCGACTGTGCAGGGGGAATGCGTTGTTATACTCAAAGGTTTGATATAGGTAGTGAATTTCTTCCAGATAGGGTTCGGAAAAAATGGTGATGGCATCTTTGCCTTCTTTTTTGCGCTGCACCCGGAGATAGTGATAGAGCATCTGTTCGGTCAACTCTGCGCTGGCAGGGGTCATATATACCCGGGCATGGGGAAAATGCCGGATGGCTACCGGCAGGCTGCCGATATGGTCCAAATGGGCATGGGTGATGATGATGGCATTGAGCGGTCGGTTATCCAGCAAATGATAATCCGGCAGCGCGTCCACCCCATTGACCGTCGGGTCTAATCCGGCATCTAACAACACCCCGAAGCGCTCAAATTGCAGATAATGCGCCGATGCCCCGATACCGATCGGATGACCGATGGAGCAATATTTGACTTTTTTCAAATTCTCCATAATGACAATGCGATTGTTGTCATTTCCCAATTTATTCGGGAAATTTTATTGGCGTAAAGTATTTCGCTCATACGGAGTCCAGTGTAATGAGACCCCTGCATTCGGAGCGACACAGGAGTGACAACATCTACCGCTATTTTGTCATACCCTCGAATGCGGGTATCTCCACAAATGCATTCGCGTCTGTTTACCCATTCCTCAGCAAGAGCGAGGTCTTAAATTAGAATTATTGAAAATTCCTGGCAGAACAATTTTGGTAACTACTCAGGTAGTAGCTATTTCGGACGTAGATAAGAAAGAGTTCCTGTAGGAATCTGTTTTTGTCTTCAAAACTTTTTCTTTACCGCAATGATCGCAACGGATATGGAACGGCAGCCGCAACGTGAAAGAGATAAACATCTGTTCGTTGTGTTCGTTGCGGTATAACAACTTGAGGAGTTACCAATTTTTAAGTATGTTATGCCACATAAAAACAAATTTTTGTTGAAAGCAGGGGGGATAAAGCCGTACAATAGTTCGGAACCAAAACATCACAATCAGGAGGCAGATTATGCTTGACCAGGTCACAATTACCATTTTATCGGAAAATCGGGTGGAAAATCCATTATTGATTGCCGAACCGGGTTTATCCATGCACATTTCCTCACCGGAAGCGGAATTGCTTTTCGACACCGGGCTGCGCGATGCCTTTTTACGGAACGCCGAGCAATTGAAAATCGATCTGGCGAAAGTGGAAAAAATCATGTTCAGCCACGGGCATTATGATCATACCGGCGGTTTATATTATTATTTGAAGAAATACGGAAAAGCAACCGTTATTTGCCATTACAACATTTTCAACCGGAAATTCCGGATCATTGACGATGTGAAACTGGAAGTAGGGATTCCCCAGGAAAAAAGCGAGTTAACCAAATTAGGGGCAACTTTTGAATTTCATGCTCATCCCTACAATTTTTCCGAAAACATTCTCTCCAGTGGTGAAATCCCCCGCATCACCGATTACGAAGTGCCCGATGAGATACACCAGGAATTGAGCCTGGAAAGCTATATCACCGACGAACTGCATGATGACATGGCGTTGATCCTCAAAACCAGCAAAGGTCTTATCATATTATTGGGAGACAGTCATAGCGGACCGGTAAATACCATGAAACATGCCATGAATCTCACCGGCATCAAAGAAGTTTATGCCGTCATGGGCGGGATGAACCTCTCGGAAGCTTCCACAAAAAAGATTGAACACATTGTCAAAGGCTTTGAGCAAATTAATCCCCGGTATGTTGTGCCGCTTCATTCCACCGGTTTCCGGGCAACCAACATGCTTTATGAGTTGTTTCGGGAGCGGATGCTGTTATTGAACACCGGCGACAAACTGACATTGGACTTATAATATTTGCCGGGATGGCATCATGAAGACCACAACCCGGGATCGCATGTTGCACTTCACAGAGGTATTCGAGCATTCAAAACACTTTCGATATGTTGCGGTTGCAAATTTAGCAACTTTCCAACTCCTCAATGATTGGAACACATTCCCGGGTCTTCCCTGCTTCTGCCTTTATCCCTTTCCTTTCTCACCCGGTCGTTTGCGCTCCCGAAGCGCCTCCTCGAAGATTGGGTAAATGTCTTTATAGCGCCCCTCCGGGTAGTTTGCCATTAATTCCGGCAGAAAAATAGCTAACTCATCCCACATTTGTAATTCCATATACCCAATGCAAAGGAAATACGCCAGGGTTTCTTTGTCAAAGAAATCCGGATCCAGATGGATAATTTTTTTGCAGGTATCCAGTAATGCCGGATATTCTTTCCGTGCCTGGTAGACATGAGCCAGGCCAAAATACCCGGGTGCCCGCTCTTTTTTCTCTCCCGCCTCTTCAATGTAGCGGTTAAAAAAGCGAATTGCCGTGGGGTAATCTTTTTCAAACAGTGCTATAAATCCCAGGTAGTAGATGGCAGTCTGCCGGTACATTTGCTCCGCTGATGTGTTCGGGAATTCAATAACTTTCTCCAGGTACGATTTTGCTTCCAGGTATTTTTGCTGAACAAAAAGAATTTTGCCCACCTCAAAAAACAGCGGCATTTTTAAATGTTCATCTACCGCTACCTGAATCGCCTCATTAAAATACCGAATGGCTTCTGTGGTATCCCCGATTGCTTCACAGGAAAACGACAACATTTCCAAACTGTCGAAATATTCCCTGGGATATTCTTTCAACTTGGCATTCCCGATTGCCTTTTTCAAATATTTTACCGCCCCCCGGTAATTACCGGCGGCATAATAAGTCCAGCCCATCTCCAAATGGATTATGGCAAGCGATTCCGGGTCATCCTGAAAATGTTTTTCCACCCGGGAATATTCTTTCAGGGATTGCTGATATTTTTTCTGTAAAAATAATCTTTGGGCTTTTTCCAAGCGAGCTAACACTTCTTCTGAGATCTCTTTCATAAATTTCTCTTGATATGGTTTCTAAAAGTTTAGTATTATGACCGTTGCATTGCTTAATCTTAACCGGGGTTGGAATGTCTTGCTGCATCTGCCGAGAAATCGAAAGCACCGGATTTTCCCTGTGAAGAATATACCGTTTTTTATTACAGGTTGCAAATTTTTGATTTGTTTTCACATTGCTCATCATGCTTCCTGTTAAATAATAACTCATTTTATATATACACAATGCCCGGGGAGAACTTCCGAGTGGGAGTCATGAAACAGCTTTCTCCCGGTCCTTTTTTTAAGACCTGAATGATGACTAAATATGTCGATATTATCTTGTGAAAAAGAAAATTTAAAAGGAGAGCACTATGAGCGTTATTCAGCCCTTAACCCGGCTTACCGAAGAAGAGCAGATGTTTAAAGATGCGGTAAGCGATTTTGCAGTCGAACAGATAGCCCCCCATGTGATGGAAATGGATAAAGAAGCGGCATTTCGGCGTGATTTGCTGGATCAGTTTTTTGAACTGGGCTTAATGGGTATAGAGGTGCCGGAGGAGTACGGCGGAACCGGTACCAGTTTTTTTATGGCAATTTTAGCAATTGAGGCGCTGGCAGAAGTGGATGCCTCGGCAGCAATCTATGTGGATGTTCAGAACACCCTGGTGAACAATTGCATTTTACGCTGGGGGAATGAAGCCATTAAGAAGAAGTATCTGCCGCAACTGGCAACCGAAAAAATTGGTGCTTATGCTCTTTCCGAACCCAGTTCCGGCAGCGATGCCTTTGCCCTGAAGACTCGCGCCGAGGATAAAGGCGATCACTATCTGCTGAACGGCACCAAATTGTGGATTACCAACGCCGGGGAGGCAGATATTTTTATCATCTTTGCCAACCTCAATCCGGAATTGGGGTACAAAGGGATTACCGCCTTTATCGTGGAGCGGGGATTCGAAGGATTCCGGGTCGGCAAGAAGGAAGACAAACTGGGCATACGCGCCAGCAGCACCTGCGAACTTATTCTGGAGAATTGCGTGGTGCCGAAAGAGAATGTTCTGGGCGAAGTGGGTAAGGGCTATAAAGCGGCGATTGAGACCTTGAATGAAGGGCGAATCGGAATCGGCGCCCAGATGATCGGTATTATGTCCGGTGCCATGAAAGCCGGCATGCAATATTCCCTGGAACGGGTGCAGTTCGGCAAACCAATTGCCCAATTCCAGGGCATTCAGTTTCAGATTGCCGAAGCCGCCACCCTGTTAGAAGCCTCCCGGGTGTTAGTGTATAATGCCGCCCGTCTCAAGGATGCCGGAGAAGAATTCCTGAAAGAAGCTGCCATGGCAAAATATTTTTCCTCGGTCAATGCGGAAAAAGTCACTTCCCGGATGATTGAAATTTTCGGCGGGTACGGTTACACCAAAGACTATCCGGTGGAAAAATTTTACCGGGATGCCAAAATCGGTTTGATTTACGAGGGCACTTCCAACATGCAGTTGGCGACCATTGCCAAGTATTTGCTGTTTAAATAAATGACGGACGAATTCAATGCGGCTTCCGCCATTTTACGCGAAAGACCCGAAAAGATGGTTCCCAAACCTTTTTCGTGTCTTTCACTTGATTCCGGTTTAAACACCCCCCGGGAAGAGGGCTGAATCGGCACCGGTTGTTTTACCTGAGGGCGCCCCTCACCTGTTGCGTTTACCACCCTAACGCCAATACAAAGCCGAAAACACCGGTTTTCTCCGGTCGCTGGAATGGGAATGCGTAATAAATTTGCGGGATGAGCACATTAAAGATGTTAAACCGCAATGCCGCCCCGGCGCTGAACACCGGAATTCGCTCGTTGGAACGGGTTGCCCATTTGAGCCTGGGGCTCTCTTTGGCGGTCCATGCTGTGCCGCCGTCAAAGAAAAGGGCAAACTCCGTGGGCAGAACCGGAAAGTTGATCAATCCGAAGCGTTTGACGCCCAGCAGGGGAAACCGCAATTCGGCATTGAACACCGCCATACGGGACCCCAGCAGGCGATCAAATTCCGGGCATTCACCAGGGTTAGCGCCCCGGGTGCATTCCGTGGCATCAAAGGAGCCGATTTCATATCCCCGCACGTAAGTCTCGTACCCGATGAACAACGGGGTCAACCGATTGCTTTCCGAATCCCCCAGGTAGCGACCGTAATGCAGAAAGCGGAACGCCAGAGTAAAGGGATTGTGGAAAAAATAGTGTCGATAGTCTGCCAGAACGGAAATAAAATTGAGGGTACCCAGGGTGCCTTCCACCTCCAGCCGATAACGGCTGCCGTTTACCGGAGAGGTGAATCCGAAAAAGGAATAATCTCCCACATACGCCAGGGAGGCTTGCATCAGGTTTAAAGAGGAAGGTGCGGGCAGAGATTGCACGTTACGGTCTATCACCTGTCCTCCCACACTGGTGATGGTTTCTATCTCTGCCGAATAACCGATTCGATTATAGCCAATTGCCCCTTCAAAGCGCCGGTTGGTGGACAGCGGGTAGTCTCCCAGCAGTGTTATTCGATCGTTAAACACCCGCTGGCGCTGGAAAATAACCGACTGCGCTAAAAACGGTACCCCGCCCACAGAGACCGTATCATATCCCACAAACGCCTGTTCCACCCGGTAGGGAATGTGGCTGAGTGCCGCCCCCCAGTTCGCGCGCCCTGCCAGGTTCTGATAAACCACTTGCCCGCCCAAATCCTTCAGGGTGCCGTTTAACTGGGCAGCAACCCCCAGCACGTGGTTGTTGAGCATGTCGGCAAACAGGAAACTTACACCGCCGCCCAATGACGTGCCGAACCGATCCGCTGCCACACCAATGGATGCCTGACCGACATATTTTAACCCCAGGGAAGAACGGTAATTCATCACCGTGAACGTCGTATCGGCTAAAATATCTTTGCTGGGATTCTCCAGGTATTGATCCACCAGGTTGCTGCCGGTTAGCGCCACGGGTGGCAGCAATGCGTAATGATAACGAGTCACCTCGCCGGGAGAGACCGCTGTGCCGGTTAAAGCATCACCCTCCAGGGCATTCACGTTGTATTTCCCATGATCAAACACCGAAAAGAGTACCCGACCGGTTTCCCGCGATACCGTTAAGCAGGGAGAAAATGCGGTAATGCCGCTAACCCCGGTGGCAATATTGGTAAGGCGATAGATTTGATTGGTTGGGAACGAATAGCGGTAAAGATTGCTGATACCGTCCGGATCGGCAACAAAATAAAGGCTGCTGCCATCCGGGGAGAATTGGGGATTGATCTGCTTGCCAGCCGGAAAAAGGGAAAGCGTCTCGATGGTACCGGTTTGAACATTGAGCAGGGCAATCCGCATGGGTCCGAAGGCAAGAGTCGCTAAATCCGTGCCCGTTCCCCGGTCGGAAACAAACGCAATCCAGTTGCCATCCGGCGACCATGCCGGCTGAATATCCGAATAGCGGTCATTAGTAAGCTGGCGCACCGTTCCGTTTTCCAGATTCATCAGATACAGGTCGCTGATGCCGCTTTCCGATCCGGAAAACGCCAGATATTTTCCGTCCGGCGACCAGGCAAGATCGTAAATGGCTTTGATGGAATCTATCTGGATGGTTCGGGTGATTTTTCGGGTATCCACATCCACAATGGAGATACCGTAATCGCCCTGGCGGATTACCACGAAGGCAAACCGGCGGTTATCCGGCGACCAGGCGCCGGTAGACTTTAGAAAGCTGATGGCATCGTAATGAGAATCGCGGTTGGAACTGGCAATTTTACGAAGCACTTTGCCGGTATGGGCATCGGCTAAAAACAGGTCGATGGTGAACAGGTCTTTTTCGGAGAGAAACGCCACATATTTGCCGTCCGGGCTGATGGACGGCGCTAAATTCATTTCCCCGGCGTCAATATCTTCCGCCAGGATCCGCTCCCCTACTTCTTTGGGCGGGGTGCGTCCTTCCAACTGCGACCGGAAATGTTCCTGAACCTCCGCCACCCATAATTTGGAAAGCGAATCGCTGGTCACCCCCAGAATATCGATAAACGCTGAATCCAGCCCTTTGGTTAAAGCCTCCCGGTAGATGGGGGCAATTTTGTCGTCGCCCCATTTCCCGCCGATAAACGCCCAGAGCGCCTCCCCATAGCGGTAAGGAAAATAACGGGGGTCGATGGTCATTTTTTTGATAGAGGGCATATCGTCGTTCAGCACGGCATCCCGCAGCCACATGGCGGTATGGGCATCCTCCCTGCCGGTGGGGAAGTACTCCGCCATCCCTTCGATTGCCCACAGGGGCAGTTGGTTCATGGAGACCAGTCCGCGACCGAATGAATCTGCCATGGCATACTGAAAAGCATGCACCAGCTCGTGCCCCAACACGTGATCGTCGTCTTTGTTCACCCCGGCTAAGGGGAGGATGATCCGTCGGGCAATCCCTTCGGTGACCCCGCCAGTGCCCTGGCTGATAAATCCGCTCAGCACATTGGTCTGCTGGAAATCGGCGTGGTTGGCATAAAGAATGAGCGGCTGTTTATCCGGCAGCTCATAATCAAAAAGCCGGCTCCAGCGGAAATACCAGCGCTCCAGCATCCGGGCGGCGTCTTTTACGGCTGGCTCTTCCTCTTTATAAAAATAAACATTAAAGTGTTTGCTCTTCAAAATGTGAAAATTGAAGCGATCATACTGCACTTTGTTACGACCAAAATACTGGGCATGTGTGGTCGTTGTTAGCCCGCTTAGCAGTAAGAATCCAACCACAACACAGGAGAGGGGGAATTCAAAAAAATGATGATCTATTGAACGATTCTTCATTTTCTCCTCCAATTTTCGTCGCTCCCTTTTTACTTATCCTGATCAGAGCCGTTCCCGAGATTTTCATTTCCTAACAGGATTGCCGGTAAAGATGCCGGTTTTATTTCGGGTTCCCAACCGTTTACTTCACATTATTTACAATTTATGGAACGGATGCAAGAAAGAAAACAAATCTTATCCAATTTACGGAGTCTCATTTAGTGAATATAGATGCGCCCTATAGATGCCCTCATACCCTCAAACACAAAACCGGTGTTTTTTCCACATTCCCGGGCACTTTTGTTAGCCCTTGGGCGTTATATAAGCACACGATCTTTGAAGCGGAATAGAAAAATGAAATGGAGGGTAAAGGTATGAGTAAATCGGATAAGATACACAAAGTTGCTTTTGTGAGTGATTACCTGCCGCGTCGTTGTGGAATTGCCACATTTACCCACGATTTATATCATTCCTTTTCCATTCAATTTCCCAAAATAGACAGTCTGGTCGTCTCGGTCAGCGACCGGGAGGAGGGATACAACTACCCTGAGGAAGTTCGCTTTGAAATATCCGAGCAGAACATCAACGATTACCGCCGGGTGGCGGATTTTCTCAATTTCAGCAATGTGGATGTGGTATCGGTACAACATGAGTTTGGAATTTACGGTGGTAAAGACGGCAGTCACATCCTGGCGCTGTTGCGCGATCTACATATCCCGGTGGTCACCACCCTGCACACGGTGTTAAAAGAGCCCTCACCTTCCCAGCACCGGGTTATGGCGGAATTGGTTTCCCTTTCCTCCCGATTGGTGGTGATGACCGAAATGGGCCGCACCATCCTTCAGGAAAACTACAACGTACCCCCGGGAAAAATTGATGTGATTCCCCACGGCATCCCGGACATGCCTTTTGTCGATCCCAACTTTTATAAAGACAAATTCGGGGTGGAAGGAAAGTATGTGGTGCTCACCTTTGGGCTGCTTTCCCCCAATAAGGGCATCGAATATGTATTAAAAGCGTTACCCAAAGTGGTGGCAACGGTGCCCAACCTGGTGTATATTATCCTGGGCGCCACTCATCCCAATTTAGTGCGCCAGGAGGGAGAAGCCTACCGCCTCCGTCTGAAAAAATTAGTGCAGGACCTGGATATTGAAAAACATGTCATTTTCTATAACCGGTTTGTGGAGACGGAAGAATTGTTGGAATTTTTAGGAGCAGCGGATATTTACATTACCCCTTATCTGAATCCGGCTCAAATAACCTCCGGAACCCTCTCTTACGCTTTTGGCACCGGCAAGGCAGTCATCTCCACTCCTTACTGGCATGCCGAGGAGTTACTGGGAGAGGATCGGGGAATTCTGGTTCCATTCCGGGATTGGGAAGCCATCAGCCGGGCATTGTTAGATTTATTGAATGACGCTCCCCGAAGACATGCCATGCGAAAACGTGCCTACATGAATGGCAGAAAAATGGTCTGGGAAAATGTTGCCCGGCTTTACGGGGAAACATTTCGGCAAGCCCGGGAACACTTTCCTGTTCGCCAAAAAACACCACTTATCCCCACCCATACCGAGGAGCTTCACCGGGGATTACCCTCCATCCGCTGGGACCATCTCCGGCGAATGACCGATTCCACCGGCATGTTGCAGCATGCCCGCTACTCCATCCCCAATTATGATGACGGCTATTGCACCGATGATAATGCCCGGGCATTGATTTTGACCACCCTGTTAGAAGAAGCCGGTTTCGGAAACGGGGAGTTGAAAGAACTGACCCATACTTATGCTGCATTCTTGAATTATGCGTTTAACCGGAAAAAGAAATGTTTTCGTAATTTCATGAGTTATGATCGGCAATGGATGGAAGAATGTGGTTCCGGAGACAGCCATGGCAGGGCGCTGTGGGCATTGGGCACCTGTGTCAATCGTTCTAAATATCGTCCTTTGCAGATGTGGGCAACCCAACTTTTTGAACAGGCATTGCCCCGGATACTGGAGTTCAATTCACCCCGTTCCTGGGCGTTTGGGTTAATGGGGATTCATGAATACATTCGGCGATTGGGCAGAGACCGGCTGGTCAACCAATATCGCATTACCCTGACCCGGCGTCTGGTGCGGTTGTATGAGGAAACCGCCGGAAAAGATTGGCTCTGGTTTGAGGATGTGCTAACCTACGACAACGCTATTATCCCCCATGCCTTAATTCAGAGCGGGCACGAAATGGAAGACCGCAAGGTGCTGGATATTGGCTTAAAAACCCTGCGCTGGCTGGCAGAGGTACAGACCGCCGAAGCCGGGCATTTCCGCCCTATCGGATCAGACGGATTTTACCGTCGCAGGGGCAGCAAAGCATTGTTTGATCAACAGCC
>CAYYGL010000075.1:0-2344 GCA_964471235.1 uncultured Calditrichaceae bacterium | reverse complement strand
GCCTCTGGAAGCCTACTCCATGACCTCCGCGGCATTGGAAGCCTACCGGGTGACCCAAAACAGCCAGTGGTATAAAGAAGCCCGCCGGGCATTTGAATGGTTTCTGGGCAACAACGATCTGGGCGTGGCATTGTACAATCCAACAACCGGCGGCTGTCACGATGCCCTGCAAATCGACCGCCTGAACCAGAACCAGGGAGCGGAGTCCACCCTCTCTTTTCTGCTTGCTTTAACGGAAATGTATCTCACGGAGATCGAGATGGTTACCTATGACGAGACGCTGGAGAAAACGCTAAATACCAAAACTTTGCCCATGGAAGAAACCAGTGTGTAGAACTTGAGACAGCAGATATTCAAAATAGGTGTCATAACGGAGAGCTAAATGAAAAATTTACCAGCAGACCTTGAGCCGGAGCGGTTGTTTACAAAATTTTCCCGGAATCCCATCTTAACACCCCATCAATGGAAATACCCGGTAAATGCCGTATTTAATCCCGGTGCCGTCGAAATTGATGGTGAAACCTTGCTGCTGGTGCGGGTGGAGGATTTAAAAGGCTTTTCCCATCTGACCATTGCCCGCAGCAAGGATGGGTATACCAACTGGCAAATTGACAGGAAGCCGGCATTCGTTTCCCAAATTGAGGAGAAGGAAGAGCAGTGGGGCATTGAAGACCCGCGGGTGGTGTGGCTGGAAGACCGGCAGGAGTTTGCCATCACTTATGTAAGTTTTTCTCAGGGGGGTCCGGTGGTATCGGTGGCGATGACCAAAGATTTTAAAAGATTCCGCCGCATGGGGTGTTTAATGCCGCCGGAGGATAAAGACGCTTCCTTGTTCCCCCGGCAAATCGGCGGACGGTATGTGTTGATCCACCGTCCTATCATCCGCGGGCAGGCGCATATCTGGATTTCCTTTTCCCCGGATTTGCAATACTGGGGAGATCACAGTGTGCTGCTGCCGGTGCGCCCCGGCTGGTGGGACAACCACCGGGTAGGGCTGGGACCACCGCCCATTGAAACCGAAGAAGGATGGTTGATCTTTTACCACGGGGTCCGGGTCACGGCTTCGGGAAGTCTTTACCGGGTGGGCATGGCGCTCTTAGACCTGGACGACCCCCGGAAAATTATCTATCGCAGCAACGAATGGGTGTTGGGCCCGGAAAAAGATTATGAATACATGGGCGATGTTCCCGGGGTAACGTTTCCAACCGGGGCAGTCGTTAACCGCTCTACCGGCGAAGTGCGGCTTTACTATGGTGCAGCCGATAAATGTGTGGCAGTGGCAACCGGCAACCTCCGGCAACTGCTGGATTATTTAAAAAGCAATCATTCTCCCTCGTAGTGCCATTCAGGGATACAGCGAAACAATTCCGCTACTCTGTGAAGAGTATACCGGTAAAATCCGGTAAGTCACTTTATCCCTTTCTTGATTTTCCTTCTACTCTCCAATATATTTGGGTTACTTTAACGAAGACGGAATGAAGAAACAATCCGAATCGATCTTTGCTCTTTGGCTTTCCGGATGTTCGTATAAGTGTACGGGGTAAAGTAGAACAGTAAAAAGCGATACTTTTCATATCCATCAAACCCAACTACCCGCAGTATAGAATTTTTGTAACGACTCAGGTAGTAGCTATTTAGGACATAGATAAGCAAGAGTTCCTGTAGAGATCTGTTTTTGTCATCAAAACTTTTTCGTTACCGCCATGATCGCAGCGGATACACGACGGCTCCAACGTGAAAGAGATAACCATCTGTTCGTTGCGAACGTTGTGTTCGTTGCGGTATAACAATCTGAGTAGTTACGAATTTTTTAAAGGTGACGAAAAAAACTAAACCGGTAGAGGCGATAATTCTTCGTTTCATCCGTTCCAAATCGAATCTTCAGTAAAGGGGGAAAATCAACATAAAGGATATTATTTTATGAAACCGGTCAATCCTTATCAGGCATTATTATCGATTAGCGCGGAGATCAATTCCATGCACGAGAGCGACACCTTATTAAACCGGGTGATGGACATCGCCATGGAAACCGTAAAAGCGGAGCGGGGCTTCATTCTCTTAAAAACCACTTCCGGCGGTTCGCAATTCGAAGCCGTAACTGCCCGCAACATCTCCAGGGAAAGCATCAGTTCCATACAGGAGTTATCATCCAGTGTGGTAAATCAGGTATTGGAGAAAGGGGAGCCGGTGATGGCGATGGATGCTCAGGCGGATGAACGTTTCTCCGGTGCGGAAAGCATCGTCATCCAGAACATTCGTTCGGTGATGTGCACGCCGTTGACGGTGCAGGGGGAATTGATTGGTGCCATTTATATGGACAACCGGCTGGATGCCGGTCAATTTA
>CAYYGL010000074.1:0-22103 GCA_964471235.1 uncultured Calditrichaceae bacterium | reverse complement strand
GTCCCACGGTTCGGTCATTTTCTTTCGAGTTCAACATTTTCTGTTGCTCGCTTCCCGGCGTTTGGCATGGGCGATGGAAAGCAACGGCTTCCACTCAACACCGCGGAAACGGTTTACCTACTCGTTCCCAACGTCTCTTTGGGAACGAGCATATTCCGAAACTATTTTAGCAGGGGGGCAATTTCTCGCAATCACGGTTAAACCTATGTAGCCCAGGTGAAAACGGCGCTGGAAAATTTCAAACCGGCAAAAAATTTACCGAACCGGGAGTATGTAGTGTATCCTGATGATTTTGTGCCTGAGTGGCTAAATCATTACAAATATTTATGGTAATAACTCCAGGGAATAGATTACCGGTGAATAATGGGGCTGGCTGGTGGAAAGTCGTATTTCAATGTCCCATTCCCCGGGAATTAATGCTAACGGAACCTTTATAACGGCTTCTTCCACCCCCCGGCGGAGTTGTCTTCCCGGTTTATCCATTGGAAAATTAAAACTACGTTGGTGGGTGTAATCGTTTAGTTTAATGAGAAGGGAAGTTCCCTCGGGTTGTTCATATTTCAGATGGATTTGGGAAACTGCATTGACAATTGGCGGAGATTTCCAGAACCCTTCCCGCTTAAAATTCGCATGGGCATAAGCGACTCCAATGCGCCACTTCCCACCTTTCTGAGCACAATAATACAATTGTACCCGTTGTTCGAAGAAAGAGAGATTGGGTCGCATCAATCGGCTTCCTTCCCATTTGGCTTCGGGCTTAAAAACCGGGGTTATATTCTCCCAGTGAATACCATCCATAGAAGAAGCCCGGCTAATTAGCGTTCTCATCCCTCCTGCAGTCACTTCCAATTGAACAAAAAACATGGTGTATGTTTTCCCATTAAAAACCACTTCCGGAGCAATGACACCGGGGAGCAAGGTAAGCACCGGGGAATCTCCCACTCGCTGCCAGTGGATCCCATCCCGAGATTCGGCTAACCCAATGGCAGACAGGGGTCCCTGAAAGCCGGTGTACCACATCCGGAGTAAGCCATTCTCCGGGAAATAGATGATGTCGCCATATACCATACCGAAGCCGTCCCAGCGGGTCGTATCCATTTGAAACAGGGGAGTATCCGGGAAAGGTTCCCGCCGGTTTCCGGGAAAATCTAAAGCCGTTACTCCCCACTGATATCCCAGTTCGTTGTCTTCCTTGTTCCCATTATAGTACAGCAATCGGTGTTGGGGCACTTCCACCACCACCGGGGCGATCTGATGATACATGTCCCAATAATTGCCGCTGCCGTTGAAGAGTTTTCCCCGTTTCAGCCAGTGCCACCCCTGTGGATCGCGCACCGCATAGCCAATATGATAGTGATCATCATTATCGCCGTCATAGAAAAGCGTAATCGAATCGGCCGTTACCAGGATATAAGGGTCGGCAACATCTCGACTGTCCCATCCCCGGAGAGATGGGGTAAGTACCGGGTTTTTGGGGAGCTTTCGGAAACGGCCGATCTCATGTTCCAACAACAACATGGGGGAAAAGGAATAAAAATCCACCTGTTGGGTTTGGGCTGCCCGGTGAAAGGAAATTTTGACCGATTGAGAAAAAAGTGAAGCGGGAAAATGGAGCAGTATGTCCATTGCAATCAGGCAATATATTAGCTTATGAGCATTTCGTGCCATCAGGAACGGTTCCGTTTTAGTAAAAAGTGGATTTTTTGCAAGAGACGAATTACAACAACAAACTTCCTTCATGACGAAGCAGCCATTCTTTTCGCCACAACCCGCCGCCATAACCGGTTAGTTTCCCATTGCTCCCGATAATTCGATGGCAGGGGATGATGATTGGAATGGGATTCCTGCCGTTTGCCCGTCCTACCGCCCGCACTGCCCGGGGATTTCCAACCGCTGCCGCAATATCCCGGTAAGTAGCGGTTCTGCCGTGGGGTATCGTCAAGAGTGCTTCCCAGACCCGTTGCTCAAATGGGGTTCCTTCCGGTGCCAGGTGGAGTGAGAAGTTCACGCGCGTTTTCCGAAAATATTGATCCAGTTGTTCCAGACAGGAATTTAAAACCGGAGGCTTGACCACCGATTCCGGGAGCTTTCGTTGATCCCTAAAGGAGAGGGAGATAATAGCATCTTCATTGGAGGTCACTTCCAGTGTGCCAATCGTTGTCTCAACATAAGCCCGGTAGACGTTCGATTCCATGGGATGATCCGAATTTCCATATAACATTTACCCGTTAAAGGTTGACAAATATATAAAAAACTCCGGATTGAAAAAACAAATTATCTATCGGTAGAATAATCATTGTTCCAGCAGACAAAAATCAGGGGAAAATCCGGAGTTGTGGTATCCGCTTCATTTGATTAAAGATACCTTGTTAGGAAACCGAATATGAAGTCACCAGGGAAAAACGAAAGGACGAAGAATGAAACAGGGACGTCAGTTACAAGAACTATATCAACAACGTATTCATGCATTTCGTGAACTAAAAGAATTGCTGGAACAGCAGCAAGAATCGTTGGTAACCCACAATACTCAATTGCTTCAGGAGACATCGGATAAGCTGGTGACGGGGATGGAAAATATTGCCCGTTTGGAGAAGAGCTGGCGGCGGTTGTTAACCCGGCAGTACCAGGGGAATGGATTGTCCGAAGTGCCGGAAGACACCCTCTCCGGGTTTCAATTGTCCCAAGACGAACGGATGATTTTACGAGAACATCAAGCCCAATTACGGCAGCTCCTCAAAGAGATCGAACAAATTAAAGAAGCTAACCGGACGTTGCTGGATAATTCCCTGGGATTTGTCAGTACTTTACTCCGAAATATTTTGGAAGGCGATCAGCAAGCAGGATTGTACGGACCCGGTAAAAAGGTTGCATCGTCAAACCGTCTTATTAACCGGACCTTATAAAGGAAAAACGAGCGGATGGCAAGTATATTTCAAAGCCTGGAAATTGCGCGTCGGGCGATATGGGCAAGCCGGATGGGGATAGACGTATCCAGTCATAATATCGCCAATGTCAATACCCCTGGTTACTCCCGACAACGGGTGAATGCGGAGGCAGCGACCCCCATGCAACTCATCAAAGGGCAATTGGGACTGGGAGTCAATGCCGACGACATCAGCCGGGTGCGCAACCAATTGTTGGATTTACAATTTCGCCAGGCAAATCATAGCTTCGGCAAAAGCCAGGTACGGGAGAACTCCCTCTACCAGGTGGAGACAGTGCTTCAGGAACCTTCGGAGGGCAGTATCGGAAATTTGTTAACCGACTTTTTCTCCGAGTTCAGCAATCTGGCAACTGAACCGGATAATATGACCAATCGCAATGTTTTGCTTCAGAAAGCGCAGACATTAACAGACGCCTTTCACCAGAAGTATGACCAACTGCATAATCTGCAAACCTCACTAAGAGAGGACATTAAGAGTGTTGTCAATCAGGTGAATGAGATCAGTCGGGAAGTTGGCGATTTGAATCGAAAAATCGCGATAGCCGAGAGCACTTACGGCAACGCCAACGACCTGCGCGATAAAAGAGATTTACTCCTGGATAAACTTTCCGAATTTGTGGATGTTCGGACCCATGAAGATGATCAGGGGAATATGGTAGTTACTGCCGGTGGACAGGCAATTGTTACCGGTTATGAGAGTCGCGAGTTGGTAGCGGAGACACTCAGTGACTCCGGCAAAATTGTTGTAAAAATTAAAGGGAGCAACCAGCAGGACCTTGCCCTGAAAAGTGGGAAAATTGCCGGGCTGGTAGAAGTGCATAACAGCACCATTCCGGGATTGCTCGACCGTCTGAATGAACTGGCGAGTCATTTGATTGAAGAGGTAAACCGGGTGCATCAATTTGGCAAAGGATTGCCGGTAGGGAACCCGCCAACCAGTGCAACCGGTTTAGATTTCTTCACCGGAACCGATGCCGCCTCTATTAACGTGAGCGTTGAGATACAGGATAATGTGGCAAACATTGCCGCTTCCTTAGACGGCACCCCCGGTAACGGTGATGTGGCGTTAACCATTGCAAAATTACGGGATCGCAAAGTGTTGAACAACAATTCCCAGAGTTTGAATGATTATTATAACGACACCATTGCCAATCTGGGCACCGAAATCAAAGTGGCGCAGTCGAATCGTCAGAACCAGGAGTTGCTCAAAGAGCAGATCGACAACCAGCGGGAAGCGGTCTCGGGTGTCTCTCTGGATGAGGAGATGACCAACCTGATTAAATATCAACGTTCTCTGGAAGCTTCTACTAAAATTGTGAAAGTAGTGGACGAAATATTAAATACGGTGATTAACATGGTCTAAGACATCAATGGAGGGGTTATCAATACGCCTTTATCGGGGCACCTTACCATTTTGGTGCCCGGTGAGAACGGATAATCCCGGATTTAAATAAATGGAATTATGGAACTTAAATGTCACGGAAGACAGCGATGAGAATTACACAAAATTATAGTATCCGGAGCCTGCTGCGTCAGGTAAACAACACCAGAGAGCGAATTAGCATCCTCCAGCGAAACCTTGCCACCGGTAAGCGTATCAACCAGATTTCCGATGATCCTGCCAATATTGAATCCGTACTGCGTTTCCGTCGAATGTTGCAATTGAATCATCGGTATGAAGAAAATTTAAACAACACCATCGAATTTTTGACATTTACCTCAAACGCGTTGAATGATAGTGCGGATATTCTTTCCAGAATCAGGGAATTAGCCATCCAGGGAGTGGATAGTACAAGTCCCGACGAATTTCAAGCCATTACGGAGCAGGTGAATGAACTGCTTCAGAAGGGCGTCGATGTTGCCAATACGAAATTTAAAGACCGGTATATATTTGGGGGGAGTAATGTCACCACGGCACCATTTTCCATCGCAAGTGATCTCAGCACAGTAACTGCCAATCCACAAGGAATTAATGGCGACTTAAAAGCTGAGATTGGTTCCGGTCGCTTTGATGCCTACAATATCACCGGGCAGGAAGCCTTCCTCGAAAACAAGAATGTTTTCAACACAATCATTGCTTTACGAGATGCACTGGTAAACCAGGATGTACCGACGATTCAAAGTCTGCTGCCGGAATTGGATACCGCGTTAGAGCAGGTGTTGCAAGCCAATACCAAAGCCGGCGCCCGAATAAATCGCTATGAATTACTGCTGAGTCAGTTCCAGGATGAAGACCTGCGCGTTCAGGAATTTTTGTCCGGGGTGCAAGATACAGATGTAGCCCAATCGATTGTGGATTTACAGGGAGAACAGACCTCGCTGGAAGTGGCATTAAAAACATTATCCCAAACAGTGAACACCTCTCTGATCAATTTTATTTAACAACAGGTGTTGGATTTTAAGCATTCTAATGGGGTAATGGGAGGGAAATTCGACACTAAGGGAACATTGAAAATTGCAAATGTCTTGATTTTAGCGCACTTGAACAACGATAGAAGAACTGGCATGTATGTTGCCTTAAAGCGGATATAACCGGAGTGGAGAGAGTAATGAAAATAGTGACGAAACAGTTTGGTGAACTTGAATTTACGGAAGATTTATTGATTCATTTTGAAAAAGGGATTATTGGGTTTGAAAATTGTCATCGATTTTTGATCATCGATGATGAGGATTACGAACCTTTTCGTTGGTTGATTTCCGTAGAAGAAAAAGAAATTGGCTTTCCGGTATTGAATCCGTTTTTAGTAGTGCCGGAATTCGGTAAGGAATTACCCAATTCATTAGTGGAGAGGATTTTTTCTTCCGATGAGCTGGTCGATATTTTTTGTGTGGTCACTTTAAACGGAGAAGGGGGCAAAGTCACCATCAATTTGAAAAGCCCGATAATCATCGACTACGATAGCAAAACCGGTGAGCAGCTGATCTTAACCTCCGATGAATTGTCGGTTGCCAAACCGATTACCTGACCAGAGAGCCGGGATTGGTGGATAAATTTATCATATCCCGGGTATTTCTGAATAGTATCTTTGATATTTGAAAGATTTTTCATTTTAAAAGTTGTGAATCACAACAACTCTTTTAACCAAGGAAGGTGTAAAATGTTAGTATTGACAAGGAAGTTGGGACAAAACATCCTTATTGGAGAGGATGTTTCGGTTAAAGTGCTTCGCATCGATCACAATAAAGTACAATTAGGTATCTCAGCCCCGGCGCATGTGCTGGTATATCGTCAAGAATTGGTTGAAAATATTAAACAGTTTAATCGAGTGGCATCACGAACAGATCACATCAGGTTAAAACAGGCAGCAACAGTTTTTAAAAGAGTCATTAATTTACCATTGGGGAGTTAGCATGAAGTCGAGTAACGGTTCAGCAACAATGGATATCACCCTGGAGCGACTCAAACAATTGAATCGGCAAGAACGGATTTTGATCGGGCTGTATTTTTATGAACGTCTTTCCATCGATGAAATAGCAGTGGTTTTGCAACAGAGCAGCCGGTCGGTTCAATCGATGTTAGAGGAAGTTTTCCCCAAACTTTTTCGGGACGTTGTTACAGAAGAAAATTTTGAGGTTGTTTCGCAGAAAGCATTATAAGAATGCTGAGATATTAACCATCAGGATGACATTATGAGGCAAGGACGCCGTAAAAAAAAGAAGGGCAGGAGACGCCCATCTCACCGAGCATCATCAAGCACACCAGCACCTATTTCCCTGTGCATGATTGTCAAAAATGAAGAACGTCATCTTCCGGGTTGTCTGGAAAGCGTGGCGGGGCTGGTTTCGGAAATGATTCTGGTTGATACCGGTTCTACGGACAATACCCTTCAGGTGGCAGCGAAACACCACGCGAAGATTCTTCAATTTCAGTGGGAGAATCACTTCTCCCGGGCACGCAACTATGCCCTAAGCCAGGCAAGTCAGCCCTGGATTTTATACCTTGATGCTGATGAGCGTCTCCACCCGGAATACCATGACGCTGTGCGCAAAGCGGTACGAACCAATCGGGCAGATGCCTATTATCTGCAAGTCTTTAGCGAAGTCGGGAACGCCCTGGGAGGAATTCCTCATGTACAGGCATATCCCCGTTTATTTCGTAAATTACCAGGTGTTCAGTTTGAGGGTCGGATTCATGAACAAATCACCCCTTCTCTGCAAAAGGTTAAAGCCAGGTTTGGCTACCTGGATGTAAAAATTGAACACCTGGGCTACAATCTTCCGGATACGGAAATCCGAAAGAAAATCGAACGGAATTTGAGTTATCTGGAAGCACAAATTAAAGAAGAGCCTGAAAACCCCTATGCTCGCTACCAGTATGGACAAACCGTCTTGTTAGCCGGGCGGAAGGATGAAGGAATAGAACAACTGCGAAAAGTTATTGAGTTGTGTGCGAATGAAGATCCCTTAGCCCTTGCTGCTCAGTTGATTATTGCAAATGAATTTTTCTTAGAAGCGGAATACCAGAGCGCAATTGAATTGATTCGACCGGTGGTGGAAGTAGCGCCCCGGCAACGCCTCGGTTGGTTTTTACTCTCAGAATGTTATGCCAATCTGCAGGAGTATCCCCGGGCAATTGAAACCCTCCTCATGGTGGAAAAACATTTAACGCTTTCTTTCACAGATTTAAAAATCGATAAACTATTTGACAAACATTTAATTTACCAGCGGCTTGGATTATACAGTTTTCTAATGGATGATGTGGAATCTGCGGTCTCCTACTGGGTAAAATATTTTATGTCTGCCACCCGGTTACGGGTAACTATTTTAACTAATTTTTTGAATGCCGTGCATCATACCCCCTCCGTACTCCCGAAGGTAAAACCGGTTTTTCGTAACTTAATTGATCGATTAAGGGATTTTGATGACCCCCCGGAAGCAATTCACTTACTGGCTTCGTTTTTTGAAGAACAGCACACATTACCTTTCCAGATAAGACTTTTCCAGGAAGCATCTCGTCATTATCCCGATCAGGCAATTTATCGTTATTACCTGGGGAATGCATTTTTAGCCAATGAGCAGTTTGGGCAAGCGGAGAAAGAATACCGCCGTGCTTTGCAATTGGATTCTAACGTCTATGAAATCTATTATAACCTGGCGGTAACGGCAATCAAGCAACGAAATTATGAAGATGCCATTCATTGGTTTCTCAGTATAAAAGAAAAATTTCCTGAGCACCGGGAAATGGCAACTCGGCGATTAACCGCGCTCTATTTGAAAACTGGGGATATGGAATCTGTTCAACATTTGGTTGCGGAAATCCCGGTCAACAGGTAGCATCGTTCTACAATACCATCCCGCTTTTGAATATTTTTACCGCCTTTTCCAGGGAAGGCTCTCCACCCTTTCAATCCTTTTTCTCAAGTTCCGTATTTCTCAAACGATAATTGAAGCTGAAGCAGTAGGCATAGGATGTGCTGAATGAATTTTTAAGGGGTCAGAAGACTTGCAGCCAGCTTCCGCCTCATTAATTAACCCGGCTGCTAAGAGAAGGGATTCTCATTAACAAACAAGGAGGTTGTTATGGCTTTCTACAGTGGTTCCCGCATTAATACCAACGTGGGCGCACTGAATGCTTTCAATGCGCTCAACAATATTAACTCCAAAATTGGTTCCATCCAGATGCGGCTGGCGTCCGGGAAACGGATTAACTCCGCGGCTGATGATCCTGCCGGTTACACCATCGGAAAGAAGTTGCAAGCCCGTTCCAAAGCGCTCTCAGCAGCTTTGAACAACGTCGGCGAAACCAAAAATATCCTGTCAGTCGCCGAAGGGGGGTTGCAGAGTATCAATGATATCCTGGTGGGTATTAAGGAGAAGGTGATTCAGGCAGGGAACGGTTCCTATACGTCAGAAGAGTTGAATGCGATTGTCACCCAGTTGCAGGATAGTTTGAAGGAAGTGGATGACATCATCAGCGAAACCAAATTCAATGGCACTGCCCTGCTGAACAACCAGTTCACCAGCAAGGTCTTCCAAACCGGCGCTGACGGAGGTGATAGCTTAACCGTAAGCCTTTCTGCTCAAATTGATTCCGGTGATTTTGGCTTAAACTCCATCACCAGCAGCACCATCTCCAGCTCCAACATCTCCACCACGTTGTCCAGTGTGGACAATTACATCTCCACGGTTACCGCTGAATTGCAGAAAGTGGGTTCATTGATTTCCCGGCTGGATGTAAAGGAATCTACCCTACTTACTTCTATCACCAACACCGATGCCGCTGCCAGTCGAATCATGGATGCCGATATTGCCAAGGAACAACTGAATATCACCAAGTTGCAGATCCTTCAGCAAACAGCGACCCTGCAATTGGCGCAGGCGAATGCCTTGCCCCAAAATGTACTGAGTCTGTTCCGGTAATCAAATCCGCTCATTCAGCACCCCAAAGGCTGCCTTTTGGCAGCCTTTTTTATTAGCATTTTCAACCAAGGTTTTTGCCTTACCCCGTCAATTTACGATAAAATTCGGCAATTCATTCTATAGTATATAGCTGTGTGTAGTGTCAGTTGGAAGTGTTGTTCCGCCGGGTGTATGCGGTACCCGAGGATTCCCCCGGGAGGAATTCCTCCAAAATGATATCGAACATTTTTACCCCTCCCGGATATTGCCAGAGAATCTCGAACTTTGTTCTCTTCCTAAAGTTCATCTCACAGGGTTCGATAATATCAATCAAAGTTATTGGGCATGGATGCCCGATAGTAATAGTTACTAATACACGGAGGTACTTACAATGGCTTTTTACACTGGTTCCAGGATTAACACCAACGTCGGTGCACTGAATGCCTTTAACGCCCTTAATGCACTGAACAGTAAAATTGGCACCCACCAGTTACGCTTAGCTTCCGGAAAACGCATCAATTCTGCTGCAGACGACCCCGCTGGCTATACCATTTCCAAAAAATTACAAGCCCGGTCTCGTTCTTTAAGCGCTGCATTAAATAATGTAGGCGAAGCGAAGAATATTCTTTCGGTGGCAGAGGGTGGTTTCCAGAATATTAACGATATCCTGGTGGGAATTAAAGAAAAAGTGATTCAGGCAGGAAACGGTAGTTATACTTCCGAGGAATATACCGCCATCGTGACCCAAATTACGGATATGCTGAATGAGGTGGATGATATCATTTCGGAAACCAAATTCAACGGTACTCAATTGCTGGATAATAATTTTACAAACAAGGTATTTCAGACCGGTGCAGACGGTGGCGATACACTCAGTGTCAGTTTGACCGCCGGTGTGGATTCCTCGGATTTTGGATTAAACAGCATCACCTCAGCGGATTTGAAGGGAAGTAGCCTTTCGACAACGTTATCAAGTCTCGATAGCGCTATTTCCACTGTCAGCAGTGAATTGCAAAAGATTGGTTCTTTGATCCAGCGGCTGGATGTAAAAGAATCAACACTCCAGACGGCCATTACCAATACCGATGCGGCTGCCAGTCGGATAATGGATGCCGATATTGCCAAAGAACAACTGGATATTACCAAGCTGCAAATTTTACAGCAAACGGCGACTATCCAATTGGCTCAGGCAAATGCGGCACCCCAAAATGTTTTACAACTCTTCCGATAATCCCGAATAAAGAAGTCTTCATCCTGAAGGCTTCTTTTGCAGGTTCGCAACCGGTAATGGATAACTTAAAACCCGAAAAAGGAGTGTTCGATGGATACAGCCGTAGCTTACAAAAATCCGCAAATTCGCAAAGGGATTGACCGATACCACCAGAATAGTATTTTAAATGCCACACCGAGTGAGCTGATCCTGAAGCTGTATGACCTGGCAATTATTTCCATCCGGAAAAAAGATTTTCATAAAGCGGGCTTAGTATTAACCGAACTGATTGCCGCATTAAATTTCGAATATCAGGAAGAAGCATTGGGGCTGTTTAAGCTCTATCGATATTGTCAGGATTGTTTATATAAAGGTGAAACCCAAATGCCCCTACAAATTTTGGTAGAATTACGCGACACCTGGGCTGAAGCTTTTGAGTTACTAAAATGAGATAGGGTATGATGAGACCATATTTTAACTCAAACTCTTTCAGTTGTATGATGGACCGTTCCCTTCAACGGTTTCGTAAGGGGAACGGTTTTCTTATGAAAAAAGGAGAATGAAATGATTCCTTCGCTTAGCAACAGCAATATTGAAATTCTGCTTCAAAATCTCCGAAGTCTGGAAGAGCGACCGATACAGACACTGCAAACAAAGGTAGATTCCTTAAATAACCGGATCACGTTGTTTGACGATCTCAAATCCAAGTTGTCTACCCTGAGTTCCCTGGCGAAAGAGTTAAAAGCATCCGGCAGCACTTCGATTTACGGGAAGAAGTCGGCAACCAGTTCGGATGAAACCGTTGCTACCGTCACGGCTTCAAGTTCGGCGGTGGTAACCAGCCATACCCTTTTTGTCAGCCAGTTGGCTAAATCGGATCAGGTTGTTTCAAATCAATACACCCTGAGCGGGACGGATATCTCAACTGCCCTGGGTGCCGGCACCTTTACCTTTGATGTCACGGTAAACGGAACTACCACCTCGGTCTCCGTAAACATCACCGCCGGGGATGATAATGAGACCGTGCTAAACAATATTGTCACTGCGGTTAACAATACCACTGATGTGGGAATAAAAGCCTCATTTGTCCAGGATTCCGGCACCACCGGCCGTCTGGTGTTTACCAGCGAAGAGACCGGTGCCGATTATGAGATGAGTATCAGCGATACCTCCGGGAGTTTGCTTTCCACCATCGGCATGAATGACTCGGTTCAGACTTCCGGAACTTCCGGCGGCTATGTGTATGACAGCACCCAATTAAATGCCGTCGTCACCCTTGATGGCATCAGTGTGCAAAGTAATTCTAACACGATTGACAGCGCTTTGGGCGGAGTTACCATTAATCTGTTGAAAACACAACAAACCGGCGAACAATCGGTAACGATTAATGTCAGTAATGACGTGGAAAGTATTAAGGGGAAAATCGAAGACTTTATAAATGCCTATAACGATGTGTTGGATTTTATCATCACCAATACCGCAGTAGACACCACGACCTATCAACGTTCCACTTTTAGTGGTGATTATTCCATCACCAATCTCCGCTTTCAATTACGGGAAGCGATGGGAGATGCTGTAACCGGTTTATCAGCGGGCGATCCCACTTTGCTTACCGATTTGGGGATTAGTATCGCTCAGAATGGTAAGCTCTCTATTTCCGATACGAATAAATTGGAAAACATGATACGTGATAACTTAAGTCAGGTGGAGCAATTATTCAATTCCGCCGATGGCTTCTCGGTTCGCCTGGATTCGATACTGGATGAAATGACCGCCGGCGATGGAATTCTCGAAAAACGAAAAGATGTTTTGCAAAACAATATTACCACCCTGAACAATCGAATCGACTTGATACAGAAGTCCGTTGATAAGAAACTGGAGAACTACCGGGCACAGTTTGCCCAACTCCAGGCGGCATATTCGACATTTGTCAGTCAATCCAATTTTATTTCACGGATAGCTGGCGGATTTGCCGGATAGCGTTTTTAATAAACGATAGTCACCAAAACCCGGGGGTATCATCACATGGAAGTGACCCAATTAAATTTCAGCTCGGCATTGCAGGCCTCAGCCGGCAACGCAAAAGATGAGGCACCGGATCAAGCCCGGCAATCGGTGCCCGTGAAGATTAAAGATGTTGCCCATCTCCAGAACTTATTGGCTAAAAAAAGCGAGACGGTGCAGAAGTCACACGAATCGGAAAACGGAACCGATGCAACCGGGAATCGGGAGGGCATGCTGGAATTGGCCCGAACCGTGGAAGAGAAATTAAGAAGTTCCCGGTTGAAAATTCAAATTGAAGTGAACGAGGAGATGAATACGGTATTTATTGTTATTAAAGAGCCGGTTACCGATGAAGTGGTGCGAAAAGTGCCGCCGGAAGAATTGGTAAAAATTTACGATTCATTCCAACGGCTTCAGGGAAATAAACAGGAAGCAAACGGTGAATTAGATGTCGTATTATAATGGACGGAAATCGGAACCGGCTCAGGAAATTTTGCAGGAACTAATCCCGGAGATTGAAGACATCGAAGTCTGTACGATTGCGTTGTTAAAAGCAGCGAAACGGGATGATTGGGATGGATTTTCCAAAGCGTTATCAGAACGGGAAAACCATTTACAGAAAATTCGTAAACATCTTGAAAATATCAATGTGGAAGAGTATTTTCAAAAGGACAATGTGGGTAAAGAACTCCTGGCGTTACGTGATCGAGTGCACACACAATTAAAAAAAGTAACTAAAGTAAACATGGAAGTTTACGATATTATTAACCGGAAGAAAGATGAAGTGTTAAGTTATATAATAAGTGGAAACAAGGGGTTGCAATTTTTAAAATCTTACAGAACAAAAGTGAATCAACATAAGATAATTTCTAAAATTTATTAATGCGGGTATACAGAACGATGAAAATTAACTCCCTGGACAATTTAGGTTATGTGGTAAGTGTTGAGAGACAAGTGAATGCGAAACCGGCAAAGCATAAGAGCCAGGCGGACAAGCTGGAACTTTCTGATCAAGCAAAAGAATTATCTCAAGGCGGAACTCTGACACCGGAACGATTAAAGCTGATTCGTCAACGTATTGAAGAGAATTTTTACGACCAGGATGAGGTATTGAATGAAGTTGCGGATCGGATGTTGAAGAGTAAAGAGTTGCGCGATTTTTTAAACAATTTACGACCGGATAAAACTTAGTAACCCGATCTCCTCCCCCGCTGAAGGATGGAATGCCCCCGGGTGTTCCATCCTCTTCCTAATCACTCAAACTACATCTTGAATCCTTCTCCCCTATTTTTTATAGCCTTATCTATAATTTACTTGACATTCCCAATAATATTTCAGATATTTTTGCGCCTACTAATTCATTTAAAACAAATTTCAGGAGGTTTACATGAATCGTAAGGAACTAATTGATGCCCTCGCAGAAAAAACAGGTCTTTCCAAAAAAGATGCTGATAATTTTTTGAGCAGCTTTGTGGATACTGTGAAAGAGGAGTTGAAAAAAGGGGGCTCGGTGAATTTGGTTGGATTTGGTAGTTTTAAGGTTCAACACCGTGCTGCACGTCAGGGACGAAATCCTCAGACAAACGAAACTATCCAAATCCCTGCCCGAAATGTTCCGGTTTTTAAAGCCGGGAAAGAATTTAAATCCGCATTGTAACCCTCCTTGAAAGTTGGAGTTGGGGTTCCGCGGAAAATGTTTTTTCTGAAATAGTTAATTTCGTGTCGACCCGAAAATCCGGGTCGACTTTTTTTTATCGCCATTTCTGGTGGGATGTTTCTGTCAGGCATCTAATCGATGGAATGTTTTAAGCAAGTGGCGGAGGTATGGAACACCGGAATGTATCCGGCTTCTATTCCGAATCATCGGCCTGCCAGATGTGAACAATCAGCGGAATGGAGGAGCCGGGGTGCTCGGGGTGAGGAGAGCTTCGGTGCTATGAGACGGCTTCTTTGCTGAATATCTTCTTTTCTTCTAAAAAGTCACTCAACTCAACTAAAAAGAAATCGTTCTGCGTTAAAAATCGTTCTGCAGCGCAAGTTCTTTTTAAACAATTGTTGCAAGCGATTTGTAAATGGCATCCCACGTTCTTTTTAAAGTGGATTTCAATTTCACGGATTGCCGTATGTATCTCCGCTGTAAATTCCATTTGAGAAATGGAATCCGGTAAAAGAATCATCCAGAGCTTTTGAATGGTCTCATCCAAATCCTTCAACCTTCCAAGATATTGTCCGATAGTGGCTCTCCAGAATACCCGAATTTTCTGATAATCCTCTTCCTGACTTACGGATGTTGGCGAAGTCGGAAAGAATCCCCGCTGGTATAATTCTTCCGGGATATCCAACAATTGTCGAACCATATCGTGGATGTAATAAATATTTTCCAGGTGGTGGCTGTTTAGCTGAGGATAAGCTTCCTGTATTTCCTTTAAATACGTTGCGATAACGTCGAAGCAGGCGGTAATGCTGGCTTCCATCTCCCTTAATTTATGTCTTGCTTGTTCATACAGACGTACAAAGGTTTCCGCTAATTCATGCCGAACGTTCGGAGAAGGGTGTCTTTTCAAAATGTTCAGAGCTTCCATCGCCAATTGCCGGGGGAAAGATTCATCCGAAATCAGCATCATTAATTCCTGAATGGTTAATATTTGATTGAGCAAATGGGTTATTGCGGGATTGGGTTCCAGGTAGGCATGGACCAAAGTTAAAAAACTGTCTTCGTCATTCAGGTTGTTTGCACAGGATTGCAGTAAGGTTAACATGCGTTGTTCTATTTGGTTGACAATAGCCGGTGGGGGCTTGGGGGCTTTTAGAGGAGAAGCAGACCCGGCATCCTGTTCCGTTTCCTTCTGCGAAAAATGGTTTCGTAGAATGAGCAGCACATGCCAGAAAAATAACGGAGACATTTGATGAACTTCATCAAATGGTTCCGGCATGAAAAGCCATTCTTCAAATTCATCACGGGAGAAATTTTTAAAGGCGCTTTGGGCGGCGTTCACCACCACCGGGTCCCGGTCTAATAAACATTTCAGAATACGGGGAAGTGCTTTGAGGGGCTCATCCGAATTGGTTTCTGCGTGAATGGCAGCTATTTTTAAAAGCCGCTCTTTTTTTTGGGTGATGATGGTATCCACTAATTTCAGGATATTCGCATCGTTTTCGCCTTCTCCCCGCTGGGTTAAATATTTTCTTAACAATGCCAGCATTTGGATAGAAACATTCGGATTTTCAAAAACCGCACGCAAAATTTCCACATCCCTTTCAAAGACAATAAAAACCAGAAGGCTCGCCAATCCCTCCCGCTCTATAAAGCGGATTTTATCCCTGCCATTCATGTTCAATAGCGGTTTGAATTGTCCCAACAATTGCCAGTAGGGATTTTTGCACACTGCATCCCGAACCCAGGGGTCCACATCATGCACCAACAATTCTACAATCTCCGGATAAGGAGAGGTTTTTGCTAATTTTTCCCGGGTAAATTGTGAAGCTTGAAAAATGATTTCGCTGTATCTTTCAATATTATGGGGGGGATGTATTCGAAAATAATTTTCCAGAACAAACTCAAAAATTTTAAAGGGGGTCTGATGTTGGAAGATATTGTAGCTGTCACTGTTCATATCACTCATCCTTGAGTCGCACCCGTTTTCATTTCCCCCCCGACAGAATCCTTTCTTATTGTCGGCTCAAATTTATTATCGACCGATATGATAGGGGTTTTAGAAGGAGCGTTGGGGAAAGGAGGTTTCGGAGAATTTCTCTTAATTCTACTATTAAGCCAGCCGATGATGTAAAAGATTATTTAACAAAACTGGGAAAAGATGCCCTCCAGGTGCCCCGAGAACTTCCGGGGGAGATTAAAAAAGAGTGAATCGTTAAAACCTTTTTGCAGAGAAGCAGTGGTGCTGAGAATATGACCATTCAACCGGAAGAAATTATCCGTGAAATTCTGGGGGAGATTTGCCATGAAAACGGGCATATAGCAGTCGAACGCTTTCCGTCGATTGTTGATGTGGAGGCGAAGCAGATTGAATTCCGGTTAGTGTTAACCACTTTCACATCGCCCGCTCATTATGTAATTCAAAAGTTTGATTCCGATCCGGCGTTCCACTCTGATGATATCAAGGTTCGATTATATGCTCTTCGAGTCTATTGTGAAAGCACCTTAAAGTTGTTGCAACGGGGTATTTTAAAATACCGGGGCTCGGTAACGCCAATGCCCGGTGCAGTGGAGCTTACCGAAGCAATGCCCTTTTTAGATGTAATCATAACGGAACGATGGGAAGAAGCGCAGAGATGTATGGATGTCGGTGCCTACACGGCGGCTGTGTTTTTAATGGGGAGCATTCTGGATGCCCTGTTGTTAGCCCGCGCGAAATTAAATGAAACCGAAATCGCCCGGGTTAAAAGTGTACCCCGCCAGGGAGGAAAACCATTGCCCGTGCAGCAATGGTCACTTACTCAATTAATCTCCGCCTGTAATGCAATGAAATGGATTTCTGTGGAGAGCGATATTATTCCGGAAGGATTAACCGGATACCGCAATTTGCTCCACCCCTGGTCACAAACTTTGTTGAAATGGCAGGCAGATCAGGAAGGGGCGGCACAATGCTGGAAGATACTGAACAGGGTTGTGAATGATTTACTAAAATCGCTTTAAATCGTGTTTGGTGAATATCCATTCCGAGGTGATTAAGGTGTCGCCGAAATCCAGTGCATACCAGGGGCTTAATGTGTGATCCGTTGGGTTTTTGAGGATGTGGATGTCCTGTGCCGGCATAAAGCTCTGGGCTAACAGAAACACTTTCTTTCCGGTTGCCCTGGCTTCTGCCATATCCACTACTAAAATTGCATGCCCGGGGGAACCGCCCTGAATGAACACATCCCCGATACGCATTTCCCGAATATCGGGCACAGCCTTTAGTTCCTCACTAAGAGAGAGGCTACCGGCATACATAAAAATTTCGTTGAGGTACTGGCGGAATGATTTGTAAGAAGCGCCGGTGATACCGGATTTCAGCCAGTTCACTGCATCTCCCCGTACTACCGGACGGTATCCTTTTACCCAGTTCATGAAATCAATCCGATCACCGCTGGTAAAATTAAAGTGGATATCATGATACAATTTTCGGGAATAAAGATATTCTGCCCGGAGTCGAATCACGGCATCGGCGCATTGCTGCAAATCTTTATGACCCACATCGATATCCAGCACAGCAAAATGGGCATTCTGATTCGGTTTTTCAATGCCATTGTACAAGTAGACCATTGGATGCCCCGGCTTAAGAGGCAGATGCCGGAGCCAATTGGCGAAGGTGTTGGGGGACGAGGGAACCCGCTGAAATCCTGTCGGGGGAGCAATCCGTTGGGCGATGGCATTGCTGCTGTCGTAGCTTGCCAGCCAACTGTAACTTTGAGGGAATATCTTCCACGGTGGTAACAGAAGGAACCCGATCAGCAAAAGATGTTTCATCAATTACCCCCTTAGTCTTCAATTAACCCGGCTTCCCGGAAGCTGAAATACGTACGGTACCCGATGATAATATGATCCAGCACGGGGATGTCCAGCAAGGTACCCGCTTCCCGCAACCGCCGGGTGATGGCTTTGTCCTCCCGGGAGGGTTCCACCTCCCCGGAAGGGTGATTGTGCAGCAAAATGATGCTGGCAGCCGATTCCAGGATGGCTTCTTTAAATACCTCCCGGGGATGAACCAGGGAGGCGTTTAAGGTGCCCTCGCTGATGCGTACTTCCCGCAGCAGGGTGTTGGCGCTGTTCAGGATTAATATCATAAATTGTTCTTTCTTCAGGTGAGACAGGAGCGGCTCATAGCGATGGTAAACCACTTCCGGATCTGTCACTTTTAATTTCTGGGCGATGGGTAAGCTTGCCAGGCGGCGCCCCAATTCAAAGGCAGCAATCAATGTTACCGCTTTAGCAGGACCAATTCCTTTAATCCGAAAAAATTCTTTATAATCCATAGAGGACAACTCCCGGAGGCTGCCATAGCGGGTAACAATTGTTTTTGCCAGGTCCACTGCAGTCTGCCTGGGGGTGCCGGTACGAATTAAAATGGCTAACAGTTCCGAGTCGCTTAAGTGAGCCGGGCCCAGTTGCATCAGCTTTTCCCGAGGACGGTCTCCTTCCGGCCAATCCGGGATTTTGGTGTGGTAAAAGGATGGTTCCTCAATCTTCATGGGCTGCTCCGGAGTTTCGAAATGTGAAAAAGCTGGAGTAAATTGGTAACGAAATTCTGTCCCTCAATGATTGATGGAACATGCTAAATAACAAGTGAATGTTTGTTGGGTGAAGCGATGTTAGTCCTGATTGCCCGCAGGGAGTACCGCATACGGCAGATGCTCCACTTTGCGCATCCCTTTGCCTATGAACCAACAATTCCCACTTCGAACCGATGAATTTTCCATTCAAAGGGACTAAGAAAGACATTTCATAAATTCTTGTCTTTAAAGATCTAACAGCACCTGTTTCTATCCACTCATTCCCTCAAACTCACTTCCAGGAGAGGGGGATGAAAAGGAGAGTTAGTTAAAAATATGCCGCCTCAAAAAAATCATCAAAATTTCGACAACTCAACCAGAAATTTTGAAATGAAACACTCAAAAACTATTATTGTGCCCTGTCAGTAAAAAAAGAACATTCATTCTTGAAGTTAGAAATGGTTATTATGAATATTTGAATCATCTGGCGAGATACCCACTTTTCTCCATGCTCACTCATCCCATTTCCGTTTCTTCCGATGTCTTTCATACCATTCTTTTATGTAATTGATGATCTCGTGGGTATCGGTGCCGGGTCCGAATAATTTACCCACTCCCATCTGCTGTAATTTTTCAATATCCGCTTCCGGGATAATCCCTCCGCCCGTCAGTAGTACATCATCCAGTCCCCTCTGGTTCATCAGTTCCAGAACGCGGGGAAAGAGGGTCATGTGGGCGCCGGAAAGAATGCTCAGGGCAATCACGTCAACGTCTTCCTGGAGGGCGGTTTCTACAATCATTTCCGGTGTCTGTCGCAAACCGGTATAAATCACTTCCATCCCGGCATCCCGCAACGCGGCTGCAACTACTTTTGCTCCCCGGTCGTGACCATCCAGCCCGGGTTTGGCAACCAGCACCCGAATTTTATCGGTCATATTTCCCTCCTGTTTTTGCTTGCTTGTAAACCGGTCAGGTAAGACTCTATCCGCTCAATCATTTTCGTTAGCGTAAAATTCCGCTGTACATATTGCTGAGCTTCTCGTCCAATTGCCAACCGCATTTCCGGGGATAATAAAAGCTCTTTAGTCTTTTGGGTCATCAAATAAATGTCATTTGGCGGCACGGTAACACCGTTTTTCCCCGCTACTATCAGTTCACTCACCCCGCCCACGTCAAAGGCTACCACCGGTTTCCCCATCAACATGGCTTCCAACACCACATTGGGCAGTCCTTCTTCTTCAGATGTTAATAAGACAATGTCGCATAATGCATATAACTCCATCACCTGTTCCTGCCTGCCCAGCATGTAAATATTATCAAGGATCTTTAATTCATACGCATATTGCCGGATTTCATCCCGCAACGGTCCGTCACCCACAATCAGAAAGATTGCCTCGGGCCAATCCTGAAGAATATTCTTTGCCACCTCTAAAAAAATAGTATGCTGCTTCTGTTTAACCAGCCGCCCAAAAATTCCGATCACCGGTTGCTGTTGGGGCAGGTGGAATTGTTCCCGCAGGACCTCGAAATCAATATCCGTCGGAATTGATGTCGAGATGCCGTTGGATATTACCTGAATAAAGTCGTCACTCAGCCATCCATAGGTCAAATATCGTTCTTTAATGGATCGGGTATTGGTGATGATGCCGTCTACCAGCCACTTATAGGTGATTCGATACCGCCAATTGTTATGAAGAATCGGTAACCCATTCCGCGCCACCACCACCGGCTTCCCGGCAAATTTGGCTGCCAATCCCGCTAATCGTACATCTTTGTTAAAATTGGCAACAATAGTGGTGACGTTATTTTTTTTGATATACCCGATTAGTTTCCCAATGACTCCCGGGCTGAAATCACTCGTGATCATTAGGGGAAGCACCGGAAAGTTTGCTTCCGCACAGCGGTGCAAAAACCAAGAACTTTCTCTGCCTGCAAAATGAACGGAATGCCCCCGTTCCCGTAAACCTGCCCCTGTCGTCAGCATCCACTTTTCCCCGCCCCCCCAGGAATCTTTCGCAATACTATTCATAAAAAGTATATTCATCAGCACACTTCCGTGGAAAAATCCTCAGTCACCATCCCCTGTCGTAAGAGAAGCCGTCACCACTTTCAGAAATTGGATACGCGCTGCCCTTCCCCTGTTCCACAGCTTAAACTTATTTAACTTTTCTCAAAAAATAAAGAGACTTTGAAACTATTCGGGAGAGGGGAATCGGGAGTGCTCCCGGAGGCAACAGAGTGGCAGAATGGGCGACCGATTTCACCCGGGATTCTCGATTCCGGGAGCACCGACTCGCCATTTACATAAGTCGAATGATATACAGGGGGAATTATTTTACTTCCTGGGAGTGGTGGGAATTTTGTTTCATCAAGCTTCGGATCACCTTCACCAGCTCTTCCAGGTGATACGGCTTGGGCAAAAAGGCGGTGATTTCCGAATGTTGTTTCAACAACTCTTCCTGGTCAATATAACCGCTGGAAAGGATGGTTTTAATCCCGGGAGCAATTTGTTTGATTGCTTTGATCGTTTCAATTCCGTTAATTCCGGGCATTGCCAGATCAACCACTGCGTATTCAATATCTGGGTTTTCCTGTATTACTTTAATGGCGGCGGTACCACTATTTGCCTCATGAACCCGATATCCCAGTGTTTGCAGGGAATCACACAGGGATTCCCGGATCAGGTCTTCGTCATCCACTAAGAGCACTCGCCCGGTGCCGGAAACATGACGGAGAGACCCGGGCCGTGGGGAGGGTTTCACCTCCTCGTTGGTAGGCTTAAAGTAAATGTGAAATGTGGTTCCCTTGTGAAGAGCGGTTTCCACTTCAATATGCCCCTCATGACTTTTAACAATTCCGTAAACGACGGAAAGTCCTAAACCGGTACCTTTGCCCACGCTTTTAGTGGTAAAAAACGGGTCAAAAATTTTATCCAGGTGTTCATCCGGTATGCCGCTCCCGGTATCGGAAACCGAGATTCTCACCATTTTACCGCTTGTTTTAATGTCTTCGCCTGAACCCTCATAATCGACCATCTGGGTGCGAAAAGTCAAAATTCCTCCCTGGGGCATGGCATCCCGGGCATTCACCGCCAGGTTCATCAACACCTGGGTTAATCGGGTTTCATCTGCCTTAATGTTTGCCACATCCTTTTCCAGCTCCATGGAGATGCGAATGTGTTTTCCCAGGGTGCTCTGTAAAATCGGTACAAATTGGCGAATAAAATGATTGGGTGAGAGAGGCGACAATTTAACCGGCTGGTTGCGGGAAAACATCAGAAGCTGTTTGGTGAGAGTCGCTGCCCGTTCGGCAGCTTCCTGAATAATGCCCAATCGCCGCTCCACTTCCCCATTTACCTCGGTGGTCATGCGTAGCAAATCAATGTTCGGGGTGATA
>CAYYGL010000073.1:0-22183 GCA_964471235.1 uncultured Calditrichaceae bacterium | reverse complement strand
ATAATAATAAATCAATACGGCAATCAATGCAGCGGCGCCAATACCAAAAATGAACAGGTACTGCTTCGGGGCAGCTAAACCGGAAGGTTTTACTTCGACGGCACGGCGTGGCAGTTGGGCGCCACATTCTTTACAAAATTTTGCACTCGGTGGATTTTCCGCACCGCATTTGCTGCATTTTTTCGCCAGCGTTTCTTTAATCGGCTTACCGCATTCCGGGCAAAATTTTGCTCCTTCAGGAAGTTGGGCACCACATTTCGAACAGGTTTTAGCCATTTTCTTTTCCATCATGTTTTTTTAATAATTCTTGATTCACACTTTCTTTAAACAATTTAGCCGGGCGAAATACCGGCACAAACCGATGACCCACCGAGACCACTTTTCCGGTGCGGGGATTTTTTACCAGGCGCTCCCCGCGTTCCTTTGCAAAAAAACTGCCAAAGCCACGAATTTCCACCCGATCCCCATTCTGTAATGACTCGATGATATAATATAAAAATCCATTCACCAGCACCTCAATCTCCGCCCGGGTTAGCCCGGTGGAATCCGATAACAAGGCAATGATTTCCGCTTTCGTCACTGTCATCTCTTCCTCCCAAAAGTCTGCAAGTTTACAAAATATCGTTTTTGAAATCAAGGCATTATGAAAGTTGGGCAATTATTGTTTTTTACATCCGGTCGCTCTTGGTGTGTAAAACTATTACAAAAATCCGTTGTCTATTGTTGGTGAGCTTTCTAAATTAAAATCTTATAAATAAGCTGATCCCGGAATCGGTTACCGGCTCAAAAGCAATTTCGACAGTTGTCTTTCCTACCCCCGGAAAAATTAAACTGCCAATCCCTCAGGATTTTGAACCGGGTCATTTCTTCTGATTGAGCTTCGTTATTAAAATACAGTTTTTTGCCATGCAATTTTACCCCAATATTTTTTCCACTCTTTAACAGGAGGATTATTATGCCGTTCGTACGCAAGAATTTCGTTGAGCGATTTGTTTTCCATCCAACCATTTTTGCCTCAATTGTTTTTTGTCTGTTGACTCAAGTGATAGTTCCATTCCCTGCTTATGGCCAGTCGATAGTTCAGGGACCCGCTTTTGGCAATGTCTCCGGCGGGGCAATCGTTTCCACCGGGCAGTTTCAGGGAAAAACCCTGTTGGCACCACCGCCGGGACAGCGTCTCGTGAATCCCCATTGGGATCACTTCACTCCACCGCTGGCTGACGACCGGTTGAACAACACTCCCCCGGCGGCACCCTTGCGTAGCAATGAGTTCATAGACCCGGCGGTTTCCACTCCGCAAACACCGATTTTTGACCCTCCCGGTGTGGTGATTGATTTTGAAGGCATCCCCGACCGTGGCACCACCATCCCCCCCGACCCCCATTTGGCGGTTGGTCCCAATCATGTCATTGCCGTGGTCAATTCCGAATTTGTCATCTTCGATAAACAGGGCAATCAATTGTTTCAAGCCTTTGCGGATGATTGGTTCCAAAACGTATTGCCCAATTCCGGCGCTTTTGACCCGGTGATTGTTTATGACCACTTTGCCGATCGCTGGGTGATGGTCTGGGATAACGAAGATGGCAATTCCAACACCGCCTTCTGGCTGGTCTCGGTCTCCGATGATTCCGACCCCATGGGCGACTGGTGCAATTACGCATTCCCCGCTCATCTCAACGGTGCCTCCAACAGTTTTACCTGGGGAGATTATGAAAAAGTTGGCTACGATTATCAAGCCATATACATCAGCGCCAACCAGTTTGCCTTTTCCGATGGTTTTCAATATAGCAAAACCCGCATCATTCCCAAATCCCAGTTGTATGATATGACCTGCGGTCCGGTGGATTATACCGATTTCTGGGATTTTCGTGATCCCAATAACCCGGGGCAGCGAATTTTCGGTCCTGTAATTGCCGCCACGCACCTGGATTCTACCGATAACAAAGCGTACTGGGTGGTCGATGCCCCATATTTTACCAGCACCTTCATCACCTTATGGACTGTTGAAGACCCCCTGGGTGCCAGCCCGATTGTGAGTGCGGTAAATATTCCTACGGCGGCCGCTTTTGCACCGCCCGATGCCAATCAATTGGGGGGAGGTTCGCCCCGGATAAACAGCGGGGGGCGAAAATATCGAAATGCCGTGTATACAGACGGCTCTGTCTGGACGGCTACGGCGGTTGCCGGCGGCACCAGCTTTCCATACGCTTTTTCCCGCTATGTGCGGGTGGATGTTATTAACCACACGTTGCTGGAAGATGTCTCCTTCGGAGCCGATGGCTTCTACTACATTTATCCGGCAGTGATGGTGGATCAAAATGATAACATGGTGATGGTGTTCAGTCGTTCCGGGGATAATGAATACGTGGGTGCGGCTTACACCGGTCGCAAGGGAACTTCCCCGCCGGAATTATCCGGCTCGGCCCTGTTGAAACCCGGCGAAGCCCATTACATCAAGACCTTTGGCGGTAGCCGTAACCGCTGGGGGGATTATATGGGCATTGCCCTTGACCCGGCAGATTCCAATACCATCTGGGGACTGGTGGAATATGCTGACAGTCCGGAAAACACCTGGGGCACCTGGATCGGGTCGTTCACCTATCAATATCGGGTGCAAGGAGTGGTGCAGGATGCCAACAGCGGCGATCCATTGGAATTGGCGCATGTAAATGTGGTGGAAACCGGGCGCACCATTGTCACCGATTCTACCGGGGAATATGCCTTTGGGTCTCCCCAACCGAATGTGACCGTGACTGCCAGCGCATTTGCGTATCAGGATACCTCTTTGACACTAACCATTCCTCCCAATTTTCCGCTGGTGGTCAACATCCCCATGCAGCCGGAAGTGGAGGCGGTGATTTCCGGGCAGGTGCGGAACCCCACCAGCGGAGAGGGGATCCAGGCAACCCTGAAGTTTTTTGCCAGGGGCAATCCCCATCCTGATCCCTGGGTAACGGTGGCAACCGACAGCAACGGGAATTACAGCGTCAGCACCATTATCGGCACGTATGACATCCAGGTGCTGCCGGAAATTCCATACCCGATTTCTACCGTAGATAGCGTGGTGCTGGATGTTAGCGGCTTGAGCCTGGACATTGACCTGGATCCGGCGGCGGTGTTTCTGGTGAATGATGATGTGGTGCCGGGGAGGGAGATATATTATCAGGAATCATTGAATGCTATCGGTACCAGTTATTTTACCTGGAACGTGGCAACAGATGGTATCCCCGACAGCAGTGAGTATAATTTGTTTCCTGCGCCGCGCACCGTCATCTGGTTTACCGGCGATGCCGATACCAATGCCTTATCCGATGCCGAGCAGCAAAGCCTGGCAGCCTTCCTGGATAACGGCGGGCGTTTGCTGCTAACCGGGCAAAATATTGCCGAAAGCAGCAGCGCCGGCGTGTTGTTGACCAATTACCTGGAAGTTGGCTTCTCCGGTCAGTACAACCCGCCCATTCTCAAAGGTGTTGATGGTGACCCGGTCGGCGGTGGATTGTTGGTGCGAACGTCCGGCGGCGCCACGAACCAAAATTCGAAAGATGTTCTCACCGTCGGTAATACCCCGGTGGTCAGTTTTAATTACGGACCGTCCGGTACCAACGGGATTGCTGGTATCCGGGTGGAAAATGCTCAGGACGGCTGGAAAGCCGTCTTCCTGGGGTTTGGCCTGGAGGGAGTTGAAAACACCCAGGGAATACGGGATATGGTGATCGAGAACAGTCTCACCTGGCTGGGGACTCCCACCGGTATCGGCAGCGAACAGCCGCTTTCGCAGACCGTTCCCCATAATTTTCAGTTACTCCAGAACTATCCCAATCCCTTTAATCCCACGACCACCATTCGTTTTACCCTGCCGGTGGCTTCCCCGGTGAAAATCACCATTTACAATACCCTTGGGGAGCAGGTACGAACGCTGGTGAACGGGAAATATCGCGCCGGGCGGCACGAGGTGGTTTGGGATGGTCGGGATGATGGCGGCAATGCGGTCAGCTCCGGCATCTATCTCTACCGATTAAGTGTCCCCGGGAAATATCGCGCGGTGAAAAAGCTGCTCCTGGTGAAGTGAAGAGTGAAGTACCGGGAATAAGCTGAATGTAGATTGGGGAGGAAATCTTAAACTCTCTTCGCCGCCAGGCGGTTGCTCTTCAATTCCCGGGGTTTGGTGCAGACGAATCCCGGGAAATAGTAACAGTGAATTCAAATCCCATCCGCTTTTAAAAAAATGACGATTTTTCCGGTTCCGTAGTGTGGCTCATGAAAAGTAAGGGGGGGACCCCACCATCTGCGAACACCTTGCACACCAACTGTGCACCCGGCACTTCTTTTTCCCACCCTGTAAATTCCACCGATAAATCGCACTTATCGTAACTTGTTGTATTCTTAGTAATTGAGATTACCCAGAATTTATTGGCATTCCGCTTGTATCTCTTATACCCGGAAATAGATAGATGGTATATGGGATCAGGCAAAGTAAGGGGTACTCCTCCCGTTGGAATGATTGAAAATTGTCAGATATAGTCACCCAACTCCATAGATATAGTTATAGTTTCATTGATTCTAACTGCTATTCCGGTATTCCCGGGGATATTGGCATCTCCATGATTAGGGTCATCTGTTTTTGGGCTCGTTCCCCAATCCCGGGTAAATGTTGTTAGTCAACCGTCGGGTTTACGTAGTTCCTGAATAGACCTGAACCTTCCCCTCGGTAAATCAGGGTTTTGAAAACCCGGTGGATTTTAAATTGAAATGCCACCGCTCTTGTGGCTTAATGGGAAGTGTACCGGAAGGTAGTTTTTTTGGTTGAAAGGATAGGAAACCGATGTGTCCTTATATTCCCAATATCCAGTGTGTTTTTGATATGGCATTGTTGTATGAACAGCAAGGCGATTACCACCGCGCTTATCAATTATTTCAGGAGTGTATTTATAAAGAGGGAGTGGATACCGGTGATGTATTTTTTCATTGCGCCTGGTGCCTGGAGCAATCCGGAGGGAGTGATCCAGAGAAAGTGCTAGAGCTGTACCAAAAAGCGTCGAGACAAACCCGGATTGACATTGTACGGATGAACAGTAGTTTTCGTGCCGGATGGATTTTACTTCAGGAGTGGCAGTATCGGAAAGCCGGGGAATATTTCCTCGAGGTAGTGGAATTGGCTGAGCGGCAAAATGATTGGAATGATATTTCCTGCAATGCCCTGTATTGGTATGCCCTGACGCTGGAAAACCAGGGGCAGTACCTGGAAGCCATACGCTGGCATCGGAAAGTGCAAGCCGTTTCAGCGCAGTTTCTACCGGAAAGCCGGTTTCGGGAATTGCTTTGCCTGGTTCGAATCGGTGCTTTTCAGGAAGCATTGCATGTCTGCCAACAGTTTACCGAACCCCCGCCCCATGGATTTGATCCCAACCGCTACCTGGAATTACAGCAACAGGCAGAACAGGAAAAACAGATGTTGGAAGCAGCACTGAAAGATGATTATTTAAGCCATAGGAATAATTAACATGCAAGTGCAATCCCTTTTGACAAAGAGTTTCAGCCGCAATGGTAGCTTGCCGACACGGGAAGAACTGGAATACATGGCTTTCACCGGGCAATACGAGCTTGTGCATGCGATTATTCAGCGAATCCCATCGTCAGAAAGAGCCCGCTATTGTAACAAATATATTATGAGTCAAACGGTGTGGGGCGGCATCCAGAAGATGCGCAAATTGCTGGCGGTTCAGGCAGAGGAATCAGCCAATCATGAGAAGGCATTTATTGATGGCATGGTGCAGCTCTTTATTCAGCATTGCCGGAAAAACGGGGGAGCTCCCAGGGAGGTGTTTGAAGTTGTCTTATGGTGGAGTGAAGAGTTGATTCGGCTATCGTTGACCGAAGAAGCCTTCCGATACCTGCAGATAGCCGTCGAATTAAAAATCAGTAAATTCCCGGAGTTACAATTGCAATTGTTAAGTCGTTTGGCGCATCTATACAGCCTGAAAGGGGAGTTAACCCGGGCATACGACATCCTATCCCATTTGGTCGCCCGTCCGTACCTGTTAACGGATCGCAATCGAATACCGGAAATACTGTTTAATCTTTCCCAGGCGGCAGTACACCTGGGAGATGTTGGCTATTACAAAACACTTCTTTTCCTGGGGTTGAAACTCTTTTATACCGATTTGCCCGCCCGGGAAAAATTTGTCACCCAGTTGCAGATTACGTATGAACGCAGTTATAAGTTGTTGCTGCGCCCGGGCATATCCGTAAAGAACAAAGTGAATTTTTTGATTCACAAACTTTATTTTATGCTACCGGATTTTGATCGCTGGAAGCTGGGAAGTCTCGGGACATTGCTTCGATTGGGCTTCCTGGGGTATATCTATTTATTGAACTACCTGCGCCCGGGCATCTGCCTGGTGAACCGAGAACAGAAGAATGGCAAACCGTTCCGACTGCCGCCCGTCACTTCCCAAAATGGAAATCTTCCTCGGCACCGTAAATTCCGAAATCAGCGCATCCGTAGTGATATTCTAATCACCCGTGCCATGGGTGGCATTGGCGACCTGTTGATGATGACTCCTGCCATTCATGCCCTGAAGCAGCGTCATCCCGAAAGAGACATTTACCTGGCTATCCCCAAACGTTATTTTGCCGTATTCGAGCACAATCCGGATGTGATTTTATTGGATATCGAAAATGCTGAGATTGATTTCGAAAAGTATCGCAAATGGTACAATTTTAGTGATTGTCCGGCAGCCCGGGTGGAAGCACGCACCGCTCCCCGGGTGAAGAAATCCCGCATTGAAATATTTGCTCATGCCCTGGGAATTTCCAGTGTTCGATTACATCGCATCGGTACCAAACCACGTTATGTCATTACCCCGGAAGAACTGGTGTTCCAAAGTCGCTTTTTTGCTGAACATCGGTTAAACGGAAAAACGGTGATTGGTATACAATTGCGGGCGGATGAGACCTACCGGGATTATCCTCACATGAACGAATTGGTGAAGATGCTTGCTGCAAAATATACGGTGTTGGTGTTTGACGCTCGTCCCATTCAGGGATTTGATTTGCCAAATGTTCTCAAGATCGATTCATATAATCTTCGTCAGGCGTTTGCCATAGCCGGGGGCTGCCAGGCAATTATAGCCCCGGATTCCGCTTTTGTGCATCTGGCGGCTGCCCTGGATATCCCTTGCGTGGGATTGTTTGGTCCAATCGACGGAAAAATTCGAACCAAACATTACCCGCTCTGCCGGTTTGTGGATGCCCGGACGCGATTGGGCTGCGTGGCATGCTGGCGGAATGAACGCATCCCCTGCAAATTAACCGGCATGCGACCCAGTGTCTGTATGACTGATATCGGTATTGATGAGATTCTGCAAGCGTTACAATCGGTGATGCCGGCGCATCGACAATACTATCCGAATGGCGCCGGTGCGAATGGGAAAAACGGTAGCCTGCCCAAATCGGTAGACGCTCCGAAAAGTTTGAATTGAGGAAGTGTAGCAGAACATTTGAATTTGTGGGTAAAGGTCAGCCTTCACCTCAACGGCAGAGAAATCAGCATCTAAATACATCCAGAGGAACACCATGCAAACCTATAGCAAAATATGTGACGCCGCCGATTGGTTCGACGCGGAACTCCAACGAGTAATTGACCAGGAATTGCAAGAGCCGGCGCGGTTTCATCGCAAGCAGTGGGAATTTGCGATGATTTTCCACACCCTGCAAAAACAGGGCTTCCTTACACCGGATGCAATGGGATTGTCCCTGGGTGGGGGGAATGAACGGGTGCTTTATTCCATTGCCCGTCACATCAATAAATTGATCGTGACCGATCTGTATGAAGAGGATACATCCTGGGATACTGCAAGAACCGGCGATCCCAATGAATTCATCCGGTCTTCCAAACCTTTCCCGGTGGATAACCGCAAGCTGGAAGCACAGCGAATGGATATGCGTTACCTGGAATTCCCGGATAACGCTTTTGATTTCTGTTACTCTTCCTGCGCTATCGAGCATATCGGGGAATACCAGGACTTCTTACAACATTTCCGGGAGGTATACCGGGTGTTGAATGAAGGCAGCATTTATGTATTCACTACCGAATTTCATTTCGGAGATGAGACCATAAAAGATCCCCATAACTATATCTTCGCCGCCGACTACCTGCGCCACTTACTGGAAGAGTGCCCGCTGACTCTTGTTGCCCATCCCCATCTGGAAATTACCCATCACGCTGCCAATCAACCCCTGCCAGGCAACATCCATCAGCTTGTTTATTCCGGGGAGAGTCTGCAAAATCATCCGGTTGGAGCACAGCCCCCCCATATCCAGTTGCTCCGTGGGAAATATCCGTTCACATCCATCTTGTTTATTCTTCGCAAGGAAGAGGATAGCCCTCGCAATGATTTACGCTTTCCGGGTTTCACTTCTGCCAAAGCGTTTCTGGATGTCAGGGCGGATGAATATCGCGCCTGGGTGGAAAAGGCAACCCTTAGTATCAATCCGTTCTCCTCATTGCCCCGGGGCATTTCACGTTTCTTCCAGGATCATGCTGATTTTTTCCGGGACGATACCGATCCGCCTGACGGGGATGATCCTACCATCTTTCACAGCGATTATTTTTGGCTGGGCAGTGGAAAACGCACTTTTTCTGTTGAAATCACCGGGGCGACATCTCTGGCATCTGATCCCGCGGAGCTAACAGTGAAAATTCACCGGTATGCAACTTTGAAATCTGACAAAGTGGAATGTGTGACGGAAGAGAAGGTTGTTCTGGACAATCGAACAAATGTCACCGTCTCCCTGACCGCCCCGCTGTCGGATGATTATTGTTATGCTGTGTTAGCTCATCGAACCGGCGGCGATTTTCGGCTTGGGGAGGTGCGAATTACCTCTCAACCGCTTGCTGCCCCGGAAAAAACCGACCGAAAGCGTGATAAAATTAATTATGAACACGATGCGGAGGAATCATGGACCTAATCTCCTGGCGGTTTACCTGGTTTTATGCCCGCAGTCAATTAAAATTGAAATATCGCTATACCGCATTGGGGTTTATGTGGAATTTTCTGGAACCGGCAATGTATTTACTGATTCTCAGCTTCGTATTTTCAGTGGTCAACCGGATGAATATCAGCGATTATGCAGTGTTCCTGTTCAGCGCTCTGGTGCCCTGGCGCTATTTTGAGAAAATCGTGAATACCTGTATGGATTCGGTGGTGGGCGGCGACTGGTTGCTGAAAAAAATGTATGTGTCTCCTTCTGCCTTTCCAATCACCCGCTGGATCATTGCCACTGTGGAGTTTCTGTTTTCTCTCACCGTCGTATTTGTGATTTTTCTGTTCCTGAAAGAGAACTGGAGCTATCACATTATTATCTTACCGGCAATCATCATCCCCTGGGCACTTTTGGGACTGGGGGTGGGAATGCTAAGCGCGGTGCTTTATACTTTTTTCCGGGATATTAAACCATTGATTCAAATGTCGCTTACGCTGGTGTTCTTTTCCTCGCCCATCTTATTTAAAGCGAACTTGTTTGATCCCCACTCGCTTCAGGCGCGGTTGATGAAGTGGCATCCCATCACCTATTTCGCCGCATTGTTTCAGAAACCGATGTATGAAGCGGCTTTTCCCGGCAGTATTGACTGGCTGGTCTCCGTTAGCGTTAGTCTGTTTTTCCTGATTGTCGGATATGTCATCATGCAGCGCTACCGGGGGAGGTTCTTTTTTTATCTGTAGAGAGTGAAACGTGAAATCTGAAACGTAAAACGTAACACGTAATTGCCTCTTTTGCTGTGGAGTAATGTGGTTTCGTGATTCGTGGTGCGTTGGAATTCTCCCGATATACGGAATACGAAACACGGAACATTCACCAATCGTCTGAATCAGTCATCTTAAAATCTAAAAAGCATCTATGGAACCGATTTTTCAATTAGATAAAGTAGGCGTCGAATTTGAGCGGCATGCCATTCACCAGCGGAGTTTAAAGCAGCGGGCGGCAGCAATGCTAAAGCGGCAGCCCCGCCAAAAAATTCACGCTCTGGTAGATGTCTCGCTGACCATCCGCCAAGGGGAAAACGTGGGCATCATCGGTCGGAATGGCGCCGGGAAATCCACCTTGCTGCGGGTGTTTTCCCGGGTGATAACGCCGCAAAAAGGTAAGGTTTTTGTGCATCCTCACCGCCATGTCATGCCCTTACTGGAACTGGGTATCGGGTTTCAGCCGGATTTGTCGGGCAGGGAAAATTGTTATCTGGCGGGTATTTTACTGGGGTATAGCAAGGCGGAGATTGATGCCCGCATGGACGGCATTCTCCGGTTTTCCGAGTTGGGCGATTTTATTGATGAACCGGTGAAGAATTATTCATCGGGAATGTATGCCCGCCTGGCGTTTGCCATTGCCACCGACGTTCAGCCGGAAGTGTTATTGGTGGATGAAGTTTTCGGAGTAGGGGATGAGTTTTTTATGCGCAAGTGCCTGCTGAGGATGCAGCGTCTTATGCAAGAAGGCAGCACCACCGTTTTTGTTTCCCATAACCTTGATTTTTTGATTACCCAGTGCAACCGAATTATCTGGTTAGACAAAGGGAAAATTGCCATGGATGGAGACCCGGCGGAAGTAGCCGCCGCTTACCGTGCCATGCAGGGGGCTGCATAAGGAGGGAGAACCGGCGTACGGGGAAATGATTCGGGTATAGGGCAATAGAAAAAATAAGATACGAAGATTTTGGAGAAATGTGAATTCCTTCAACAACCGGTGGAAGAAAACGAGGAATTCACATTCCCGGCATGATTGTGGGATTCGCAGCGCTTTTTATATCGGAAGCTAAGTCCGCGCTCATCCGCGTTTAAATAAAACGTCATCAGTCTTATTCGTGGGACGAGATTGAGGGGAAGAAATGCCCCGCCTCCAAAGGAGTGCCGCCACAACGTGGTGAGGTTGTCCTTGGCACAGGCGGAACTACCTCCACCTCATCCGGTGAGTACTGCCCCATTGACTCACTGAATACTGAGTTACTGACTCACTGAACACTGAACACCGGATACTTCTCCGCATCTCAACCCAAACGCACCAGGGGAAAAATATGGAATCAACACCAGTCCAACAGCACAACACTGTTATCATTAACGCTACCAATATTGGAAAACGGATGAGCGGCATCGGGGTATATGCCCTGAATCTGGTGAAAGCGCTCACCGTGCAGGAGAGTGAAATCCAATTTCTGGTATATCTGAACAAAAATGCCCGAAAGCATTTTCGGGAATTTGCCTTTCCGGAAAATTTTCAAGTGCGCTGGGTGGGAAAATGGCTCTCCCCCGACTATAAGTTCCCCGGGCACTTGCTGCGGTTGTTGTTCGCCAACTACCTTTCCCTGAAACATCGCAAGGTGCTACTATTCAACACCAGCCAATTGGTAGTAAACTTTTTTCGCCGCCAGCAGATCATCACTATCCACGATGTGATACCCTTATTGTTTAAACAATACCACAAGAAGCAATATCCCTATTTTAAATATTTGATGAAGTTTGCATTGCGCTATGCCAGCCGGATCATCACCCCGTCGCAGCATACCCGAAAGTTGTTACAGGAAATTTATAATATCCCCGGGGAGCGCATCCGGGTGATTTATAACGGCGCACCACTGAATAAGGAATCGCCGGGGAAGATAGATAACCGTTTACTCACGCCCTACATCTTGTATGTCGGCAGAATTTGCCCCATGAAAAACATCACTGCCCTGATAGAGGCATTTCGGTTGTTACAGGAGCGTATTCCTCACCGATTGGTTATCGTGGGGGATGGTGAAGAGCACATTGAGAAGGAAATCCGCAGCGGCAGACTCCCAGCTGATGTATTGACGGATGAGCGGATTATGCTCCTTGGGTATGTGGAAAACAGGGAAATGGAAGCGTTGTACCGGAACGCCTCTTTATTCGTATTCCCCTCGCTTTACGAGGGCTTCGGATTGCCGCCCCTGGAGGCGATGGCGCACGATTGCCCGGTGGTCGCCTCTTTTGCCGCCAGTTTACCGGAGGTATGCGGCAGCGCGGTTTATTATGTAAATCCGAAAAACCCGGATTCTATGGCAGAGGGGATGTTGCGAGTGCTGACAGATAACGCCTTGCGACAAAAACTGATTCGTCGGGGATATGCCCGGGTGCGCTGCTTCTCCTGGGATACTTCCGCACGGGAACATCTAAAAGTTATACGGGAGATGCTGTGGGCTGAGCAACTTTCCCTGGAAGTCCCATCTTCGGCAAAGCAGGAATCGAAAATCCGGAATCTTGCCTGAACCCTGGAGTTCGCTCTTTTCGGATAGTACTGGAGTTACTTGTTAGTAAATTCATTAATTTATCACAACTTGCTTCAACTCTTCATAACTCTTATCTTAATATCTCAATTCCACACGATTTTTTTCAAAAAAGAGTGGATTCGCATCGGCATTGTTCCTTGTGACGATTTCAATTCTTGTGAGTACTCTTTTCTTTGCCAAAAATCAACCCATGTTGCATACCCTGGAGATTTCCATGCAAAAGTCTATCCGCCTTCTCAAAATCTGGAAGTTGTGTCGTGAGAAACGTCGCTCTGTTTGCGAATTAACACAAATGTGCCGGGTTACCGAGCGAACTATTTACCGTGATATTCAAGCATTGGGCGAAGCCGGGGTCATATTGTCCTATGATCGGGGGTATTATATAGCTGAGGAGAACCCGCTTCCTCAATTAGCGTTAACCTATGCCGAACAACTGGTGCTCACCCTTGCGCTTCAAAACCTTCCCTTGCACCTCGATGAAGAATTAGAGGATGTGGTGAATGGAGTACTTCACAAACTAATGGATAGCCCGGTTGATGAAACGGGAATCGTGCTGGATTTCGGGCCCAAAACTCCGGTTATGGGGCATGTCTTCCGTCGATTACGTGAGTCAATTGATGCCCACCGTTGGGTAACATTAGTTGAATACCAGCATCTTGACGGCAGACTATCCCATAACCTGAAAGTTGAGCCTTACCTGTTAACATATCGGGAGCGGAATTGGTACCTGGTGGCCTGGAGCCCGGCGCGGGGGCAATTTCGAATTTACCGTGCGGCGCGGATCAGAAAGCTGAGAGTGGAGAAGGAAACCTTTGAACCCCGGCCATTTGATGCGCAAGAATATTTTAAAGGCAGCCTGGGTATCATTGTGGATAAACCGCAACGGATACGCGTCCGCTTTACGGGTCTTGCCAAAGAAATCGTCAAAAATGATGGGCGTTTTTCCCCGGATGAAATGCAGGAGGATGGCGATAGTATGATTCTCGATACCATCATCAACGGGGAAATACAATGGCTGCGCTGGTTGTTGGGGTTTGGCGGGGAAGCAGAGATTTTAGAGCCGGTGGCGCTGCGCGAAAAAGCCATCTGCATGTTGCGGGAAGGGATGCAAAGATACGGAGAAATGGAGTAATGGGGGAGGGGAAGCAGATGGACAGGTTTTGTTGCCACGACGAAAACACAGCAGTTTTTCAATTGCGCCTTGCGTCCTTCCCCGGAGAATTTTTTTAGAATGTGAATTTTTACTGACCGGGATTGTCAGGGGGGTGGGGTATATTTTAGACAGAAGTTAACTTGATGATGAGGTGAGAAGATGGCATACCGAAACCTCGCACATGTGCTGCAAAACGAAGATGGTACCTGGCGTGTTCAGAGCCTGGAGGAACACCTGCAAGCCGTCGCCCGGCTGGCGGGGGAGTTTGCAGACAAATTTGGTAGCCGGGATTGGGGGGAAGTGCTTGGATATTGGCATGATTTGGGTAAATTTCATCCGGCATGGCAAACATATCTGCAACGTAAAAGTGGCTATGATCCGGAAGCCCATATCGAAGGAAAAGGCGGAAGACCAAACCACAGCACTGCTGGTGCGGTGTTAGCGTTGAAAAAAGGGAAAGAAACACCTCCATCCCGAATCTTGGCTTATCCAATTGCCGGGCACCATGCGGGCTTACCAGACTGGCAGCCAGACAAAACTGGCGGTGATTTGGTGAACAGAGTGTATAAGGACGGGTTAATCACTGATGATTTGGAGGCTGTTCAAAAACAACCGGAAGCACGTAAATATCTGGAACTCTCTTTACCGAAATCCCCACCGCCCCTTTTTTCCTCATCTCAAAAACTTTCAACAGAACAATTGCATCTCTGGATTCGGATGCTCTTTTCCTGTCTGGTTGATGCAGATTTTCTTGACACAGAGCGTTTTATGGTGCCGGAAAAGACCACAATGCGGGGCAACTACCTGTCTTTAGAGGAATTAAAAAAACGTTTCGATTTCTACATGGCAGAAAAAGAGAAGGAAGCACCGGATACGTCTATCAACAGGAAACGAAAACAAATTCGTCAGCAGTGTGAAGAGAAAGCACGACTGGAACCGGGATTTTTCTCACTTACTGTACCAACGGGAGGAGGAAAGACGCTTTCATCAATGGCTTTTGCCCTGGAGCATGCTCGTATATTTAACAAAGACAGAATTATTGTCACCATTCCTTACACCAGTATCATTGAACAAACTGCCAAAGTATTCAAATACGGTACCGACGATGAAGAGGAAATCGTTAAACGGAAGAAAAACAATCAGATTCTTTTTGGCGAAGATCAGGTTGTAGAACACCACAGCAACCTCGATCCAAAACATGAAACCGCCCAAAATCGACTGGCTTGCGAGAATTGGGATGCGCCAATCATCGTTACCACCAATGTTCAGTTGTTTGAATCTTTACTTGCCGCCCGAACCTCTTCATGCCGAAAATTACACAACATTGCCAATAGCGTCATCATTTTAGATGAAGTGCAAATGCTGCCACCGGAGTTTTTAAAGCCGACACTTTCTGTGCTTCAGGGGTTGGTTGAATTTTTTGGGGTAACCGTAGTTTTAATGACCGCAACGCAACCTTCTCTGGAAGGCGCGATTGGTTCACCACCCAACATGCTTCAGGGCATTGAGAATGTCAGACCTATTATCGATGACCCAGAAGCTTTAGCTCGAGAATTCAGCCGTGTCGAGTTACACTTGCCAACCGATTTGAACAACCGAGGTGAATGGAAGACAATCCGGGATCAACTGGTTCAGCATTCACAAGTATTGTGTATTGTTAATTCCCGGAAAGACTGCCGCACCTTGTATGATCTGATGCCAGAGGATACAGTTCATCTTTCCGGTTTGATGTGCGGCGAAGAACGAAGCGTGGTGATCTCAGAAATCAAAGAAAAACTCAGAAAAGATGAACCAATTCGCGTTATCAGCACCCAGTTGGTGGAAGCCGGGGTGGATATTGACTTCCCGGTGGTGTATCGGGCACTGGCGGGTTTTGACTCAATAGCGCAGGCAGCCGGGCGCTGTAACCGGGAAAATAAACTGGCTGCAAAAGGGGAAAAGGGAAAAGTTATTGTTTTCCTGCCTCCAAAAGCTGCGCCGAAAGGACTGCTGAGAAAAGGAGAAGATGCCTGCAAGGAAATTTTACGCAACTATTCGGTGGAGGAATTGTCACCGGAACTTTTTAAAACATATTTCCGGCAATTTTACACAAGATTAAACGAGTTTGATAAACCACAATTTTACAACCGCCTGGTAAGAGATGCGCAAAATTTTGATTTCAGCTTCCGCTCAATGGCGATGGATTTTCAACTTGTTGAAGATGCCCAGGAGAGTATCGTGGTCTGGTATGTTAATCCCAAAACCGGAAATAACAGTAAAGAACTGATCGATGATCTGCGCTATAAGGGACCCAACCGGGAACTGATGCGGAGACTTCAACGCTTTATCGTGAACATTCCTCGCAGTATCTTTGAACGCCTGCAAAAGCTTGAATATGTAGAGGAGGTTTGTGGTTACTGGGTTCAGACATCCGAACACGTCTACAAACCGGGTGTCGGGTTGGAATTGGATGAATATCAATGGAGTGGGGGTTTCCCAGTCATTTAACAGTTGAAACTTCTAATAGAAAGGAGTAAACCCATGACACAACAAAATTTCAAACCGTTTTGCCTGGAGGTATGGGGAGACTTTGCCTGCTTTACCCGACCGGAAATGAAAGTGGAGCGGGTGAGTTATGATGTGCCCACACCTTCAGCAGTAAGGGCGGTTTTTGAGGCTGTTTTTTGGAAGCCAGCCATCCGATGGCAGGTGAACAAAATTGAAGTGCTCAAGCCTATTAAAACCATATCGGTGCGCCGGAATGAAGTGGCGAATGTAATGAGTGAGCGCAGTGATGGCATTTTTATTGAAGATTCGCGCCAGCAGCGCGCCAGTCTTTTTCTTCGGGATGTTCATTATCGTTTCTTCGCTACAATGGAATATATCCCGCCTGAAGAAAGGACAACCGAGAAAAAACCAAATGCCCAGACTACCCTATGGAAGCAAGACGCTTCAGAAGAAGGCGACACCGGGGATGAAAACCCGGGCAAATATTTAGCCATGTTTGAGCGCCGCGCAAAAAAAGGACAGTGCTTTAACCAGCCTTACCTGGGATGCCGGGAATTTAGCTGCCATTTTCGGCTGGTGGAAAATCCGGAAGATGTAACGCTGAAACCCATTCCGGAAACCCGGGACCTGGGATTTATGCTCTACGATCTGGATTTCACCAATCCGAAAGACCCCCAACCCATGTTTTTTCGCGCTAGGTTGGAAAGTGGCGTAGTTCATGTTCCACCCCGAGACAGTGAGGAGGTGCGGCGATGATTTTGCAGGCATTGTATGAGTATTACCAACGGAAAGCTGTGGATCCCAATAATCTGATCCCCAAACAGGGATGGGAATTCAAAGAGATTCCTTACATCATCGTTATTTCTGAAAATGGGGGATTCGTTGAAATTCAGGAAACTACAGAGGGAGAAGGGCGCAAACGCCGTGCTCGAAAATTTCTGGTTCCTCAATCGGTAAAACGGACAGTTGGTATTAAGGCTTATTTGCTCTGGGATAATATTGAATATGCACTCGGAGCCAACCCCCGAAAAAGAGATGATGTAACAAAACGCCATAACGCTTTTAAAGATCGGATAAATAATGAATTAGGTGGCCTGAACCTACCTTCTGTAAATGCACTTTTAAATTTTCTGAACAATGATCCGGTCGCCCAAATTACCAATTCTGGTTCTACCGACATATGGAACCAAATGTTAGAAGAAAATCCGTTTATTGTTTTTAAGATTGATGGCTATTCACACTCAACTATCTGTGATGATATAATTTCTCATTATCCACCCGATACCATTGGTGGGGACGGAATTTGTTTGATTACTGGTAAAAGCGGTGTGGAAATAGCAAGACTTCATCCGGATATTAAAGGGGTAAGAGGTGCAAATACAAAAGGTGCAGCGCTTGTTTCCTTTAATCTGTCTCCATTTAATTCCTATAATAAATCCCAAAATTATAATGCGCCCATTAGTGAGGAAGCTGCGTTTACCTACACTACAGCATTAAATATTTTGCTTGGGAAAGATTCACAAAATAAAACTACTGTAGCAGATACCACAATTGTCTTTTGGGCGGGCAAAAACCAGGAAACCGATAATGAATATGATCTGGAAAGTGAATTTAAATGGTTCATTACCGACCCACCCAAAGATGACCCGGATCGGGGTGTGAAGGCTGTAAAGGGACTGTACGACTCAATCAACACCGGGCGATTAAGTCGCAGTGAAGAGCGATTTTACGTGCTTGGACTTGCACCAAATGCGGCTCGGATCTCAGTGCGGTTCTTCCGTCAGGGCACGATCACCGAATTTGGTGAGAAAATTAAATTGCATTTTGATGACTTCGACATTATTCGATCACCCCAGGACCCGGAATACCTCTCGCTTTACCGTATCCTTACCGCCACAGCATTGCAATACAAAAATGACAATGTACCACCCAACTTAGCGGGAGCGATGGTTGAAAGTATCCTTGATGGAAGCCCATACCCGATGACATTATTGCAGCAATGTATTCGCCGAATTCGTGCAGAACAGCATGTAACCCGCACCCGCGCGGCAATTTTAAAAGCGACAATTAACCGTTTTAACCGAATTCATAACCAACCAGAAAAGGAGATCACCATGGCGCTCGATCCAACCAACACCAACACCGGCTATCGTCTGGGAAGGCTTTTTGCGGTTTTGGAAAAAATTCAGGAAGAAGCCAACCCCGGCATCAACGCTACCATTCGTGACCGTTTTTATGGCGCTGCTTCTACCAGCCCGGTGGCTGTTTTTTCGCAGTTACTCAAGTTAAAAAACCACCATCTGGCAAAACTGGACAATCCGGGCAGGAAAGTAAATTTTGAGAAGATGCTTGGAGAAATTATGTCGGAGATTTCCGAATTCCCGGCGCATTTGACCCTGCAGGATCAGGCATACTTTTCGGTCGGCTATTATCATCAGCGGCAGGATTTTTTTATCAGCAAAAAAAGTGAAAACGAATCAACTGAAGCATAACCACCAATTTTATTGAAAGGAGTTAATCATGGGAAAAATTACCAATCGTTATGACTTTGTTCTCTATTTTGACGTAAAAGACGGTAATCCCAACGGTGATCCGGATGCCGGCAATCTACCGCGCATTGACGCGGAAAACGGTGAGGGTATTGTCACGGATGTCTGTTTGAAGCGGAAGGTGAGAAACTACGTCTCAATGGTCATGAAGCACGAACGACCGTATGACATCTTTGTAAAAGAAAAGGCTATTCTGAATCAGCTAATTAAAGAGGCACATGAAGATCCAGAAGTAAAAGAGAAGGATAAAAACAAAAAAACGGAAGCGGCTCGGGCGTGGATGTGCAGAAATTATTTCGATATTCGGACATTTGGAGCGGTGATGAGTACTGGTGATAATGCTGGCCAGGTACGTGGTCCGATTCAACTCACCTTTGCCCGTTCAGTAGATCCGGTCGTCGCATTGGAGCACAGCATCACCCGGATGGCAGTTGCCACGGAAGCGGAAGCAGAAAAGCAAGGCGGCGATAACCGTACCATGGGCCGCAAATACACTGTTCCTTACGGATTGTATCGCGCACATGGATTCATTTCCGCTCACCTGGCAGAGCAAACCGGTTTTTCCCAGGAAGACCTTGATCTGTTCTGGAAGGCTCTGATCGATATGTTCGAACATGACCGTTCCGCTGCCCGTGGTTTAATGAGCACCCGGAAACTGATTGTTTTCAAACATGGCAGCGCTCTGGGAAATAAGCCGGCACACGAGTTGTTCGCCAGAGTAGAGCATCGGCGTACAACTGAGGGACCGGCGCGTGAGTTTTCGGATTACCAGATTTTACTGGATGGAGAGCCTGTCACCGAAACTTTTAAAATAGTTGAAGTGACAGGATAACATCGACGTGCATTCCGAAGAAGATTACATTCACGTCAATGCCTTGCAGCATTACGTATTTTGCCCCCGGCAGTGTGCGCTTATCTATATCGAGGACATCTGGCAGGAAAACCTCTATACCGTACGGGGCAATCTCCTGCACGAAAAAGTCGACAGCGACACCTATCAATCTCGTGGAGGGATAAGAACGGTCCGCGGACTGCGCATCCACTCGCGGCGGCTGGGCATCTCCGGCCGCTGCGATGTGGTCGAGTTTCACGGATCGGGAGGCGCATCCCGCAAAGTCGTTCCGGTGGAATTTAAAGCCGGGAAGCCCAAGCAGGATATCAGCGACGAGGTGCAGCTTTGCGCCCAGGCGCTCTGCCTGGAAGAAATGCTGGATACCCGCATTCCCCGGGGCGTCTTTTTTTACGGGCGCATCCGCCGCCGCATCACGGTCGATATCAGTGATCAGCTTCGGGAGCGAACTGAGGAGATCATTCGGGCGGTTCATCAACTGATTGCCGAACGGCATGTTCCCACCCTAACGGAACTGCTTCAGAGCAGCCAGCTCTCCCAATCCCAATTCCTTAAAAGATGCCAGCGCTGCTCCTTGCAGGATGCCTGCCAGCCCAGGGCAATGCGCGAACGAAAATTAAACCAATATCTAAAGACACTGTATACCCCATGAAACGACATCTGAACACCTTATACATCACCACCGATAACGCCTTTGTACGCAAAGAACGGAACACGTTTGTGGTGGAAGTTCAGAACCGCAAGGTTTTCCAGGCGCCCATCCATTCCATTGAAAATATCGTTTGTTTTGGATTCAAGCCGCTCACCCCCGCCCTGATGGCTTTCTGTGCCGAAAACCACGTCGGCGTCAGTTATTTATCGGAAAACGGAAAATTTCTTGCCCGGGTCTATGGCGCCCAGCAGGGAAATGTGCTGCTGCGCAAATCCCAATACCGGATGTCGGACGATCCGGAGCAATCGCTGGCTGTCGCCCGGAATATTATCGCCGCCAAAGTCACCAATTCCCGGTCGCTGCTGATGCGGCATAAACGCAATCATCCGGAAAAATCCTCTCCCGCCCTGCACTCCGTTTGCGATGCATTGGGCAAACGAATCCAGAGCGTCCGAAATGCCGGGAACCTGGAAGAATTACGAGGGATTGAAGGCGAATGCGCCAATCTCTACTTTAGCGTTCTTTCCGAACTGATAACGACCCCCAACGGAAATTTCGCCTTCAACGGCAGAACCCGGCGTCCCCCACTGGATCCGGTAAATGCCTTGCTTTCCTTTCTTTATGCCCTGTTGGTCAACGATATTCGCTCTGCGCTGGAGGCGGTCGGCCTGGACCCCCAGGTGGGATTTTTGCACCGCATTCGCCCCGGCCGACCCAGCCTTGCCTTAGACATCATGGAAGAATTTCGCGCCTATTTCAGCGACCGGGTGATGCTCAATTTGCTCAATCTAAACCAGGTGCGCGCTGACGATTTTGAGAAACGAGAATCCGGCGAAGTGCGAATCAGCGATCAGGCTCGCAAAACGGTGATCACTGCCTATCAAAAACGGAAACAGGAACCGGTCACCCATCCCCTCCTGGGAGAAAAGATGACCACCGGCCTCTTGCCGCACATCCAGGCCCAACTCATGGCACGCTTTATCCGGGGCGACATTCCCGAATACCCGGCCTTTTATCTCAAATGAGGAGAAACAACCATGATGATATTGGTCAGTTATGATGTCTCCACCACCACCCCGGCCGGTCGGCGGCGACTGAGAAAAACGGCAGAAACCTGTTTAAACTATGGCATCCGGGTTCAAAATTCGGTGTTCGAATGCCAGGTGACCCCGGCGCAGTGGGAAAAATTAAAAAGCAAACTGCTGTCAATTTATGATGAAGAACAGGACAGCCTGCGTTTTTATCACCTGGGGGCAAATTGGAAACGGCGGGTGGAGCATCATGGTGCGGGACCAGGCGGTGATCTCGATGACCCGATGATCATTTGAGATGCGCGGGATGTATTTCCCGGGTGATTCGAGCATCGCTAACCGAAGCGGACCCGAAAATCCCGGGGGGTTAGCGGTCTTTGAAAAACAAGGAGTTACGATGATGCGCGATGCTTCGTCGAACGTCTCCGGGAGAAATTTTTACCGATCAGCGATTTATGCTGGTGTAACCCTTAATTTTACTATACTTTTAAGTGATACGGTCGCGCCCTCCCACGGGCGCGTGGATTGAAACATAATATCTATCATAAAATGACAGACTCGCTCCAAGTCGCGCCCTCCCACGGGCGCGTGGATTGAAACGCTTAAACATTTCTCCCTCTCCTAAGACCAACCGTCGCGCCCTCCCACGGGCGCGTGGATTGAAACATGTCTAATCCAAATAAGTAAATCCACCCCGGTAAGTCGCGCCCTCCCACGGGCGCGTGGATTGAAACTCAATCAGCAGCGGCATTCCCACCAAAAGCACTCCGTCGCGCCCTCCCACGGGCGCGTGGATTGAAACCCAATATAAGAAACATGTGGTAGTAAAGGTTACCGTCGCGCCCTCCCACGGGCGCGTGGATTGAAACAGGCAATGATGATGATGTGGCAGCTCTGCAGGCGGGTCGCGCCCTCCCACGGGCGCGTGGATTGAAACTATTAAGCGTCTTAGTTATGAGGCTTCCCAAAAGGTCGCGCCCTCCCACGGGCGCGTGGATTGAAACACTTGTACAAAAAGCTGATCGATCTTCTCTTCAGGTCGCGCCCTCCCACGGGCGCGTGGATTGAAACACAACACGAGCTAATGAGCGGGTAGAATCCGGAGGTCGCGCCCTCCCACGGGCGCGTGGATTGAAACGCTACTTTAACCGGAGTAACCG
>CAYYGL010000072.1:0-22365 GCA_964471235.1 uncultured Calditrichaceae bacterium | reverse complement strand
AACAGCAACACCACATTAAAATCAGATGCAAATTGTTGAGCCTTTTCTATCCGCAACGTTGACATTTCCTCTTTACTGGTTTCGGGAAAAAATCGTCGAAACTCACCCAGATGTGGCGTCAAAACCCAGTTCCGCCTGTCAGAATTTTCCCGGAGTAATTCGGAATGGTTTGCCAGAGCAAAGAGTGCATCGGCATCTATCACCACCGGTTTGGAGCACTCCTTTAAAATAGAGATGACGGTTTCCTGAACTTCCGTGGTTCTTCCCAATCCCGGTCCGATTGCCAACACATCACACCAATCAATTAATTCCTTGATTGCCGATAAGCTTTTTTTACCGATGGTCTGTTGGGCGGTTTCCGGTAAGGGACGGGTAATAACCTCCGTTAATTTTTGTTCCATAATTGGATTCATGCTTTCAGGGATTCCCAAAATCACCAGCCCGGCGCCAATCTTTAACGCCGCCTGGGAGGTTAATGCTGCTGCCCCGGTATATCCCTTGGAACCGGCTAAAACGGCAACTTTACCGCATTCATACTTATGGGTATCATCATATCGGTAGGGGAGAACGATATCCTCATCTTCTAAGATCGATACCTTTACATCATCTTTATTTAAAACAAACGGCGGTATCCCAATATCGGCAACATATAACTCTCCCACGCAGGATTTTGCCGGAAACAAAACGTGGCATCTTTTCGGAAGCGCCATCGTTACGGTAATATTCGCCCGAATGGCGCTGCCGGGTATTATCGGAGAATTGGCATTTAACCCGGAGGGAATATCCACCGCTACAATTTGAGTTTCCAGATTCTGATTGATATAATCAATAACATCTTTAACAAATCCTTTTACGGCTCCCTTTATTCCGGTTCCCAACAATGCATCAACAATGAGAGCCGGGTGAGTGGTGTTAATTGCTTCCAAATCTTCTTTTGTTCGAACAAACTCGATAGGGATGTTCATTTTTTTGAGGATGTTGTAATTGATAAGCGCATCCCCTGATATTTGGTCTTCTGCCACCACACAAAAAACTTTTACAAAAATGCCTTCATTCCATAAGTGCCGGGCGACCACAAAGCCATCTCCCCCGTTATTCCCCTTTCCGCAAAATACGTATACGGTGGGGTCTTTAATATCATCCAACTCTGCCTGAATTATCCGGGCAGTTGCCGTGCCGGCATTTTCCATCAACACGACACCCGGAACCCCTATCTCCTCAATTGTAAAGCGGTCCTTTTCCCTCATTTCATCCGCTGTGACAACTTTAATCATAGCCCTCTCCTCACTTAACCTTATTTTTTGAATAAGCAAACTTAAATTATTCTTGTCGATTTTCTACGACAACCATGGCAATCGCTAAGGTATCGGTATGGGATAGCGAGAGGTGAATCGATTTATTGGCTAACAGTTGAGACGCCACCCCGGACAATCGAATGGATGGTTTACCATGAACATCATTCACAATTTCAATATCTCGCCATTTCATCCCTTTATCCATTCCCAACCCGGTGGCTTTAAAAACAGCTTCTTTTGCTGCAAATCGGGCTGAATAGCTGTTAGCTGAACGGGCTTTGGCTGCACAATATCGAATTTCGGGATCTGTGAATACCCGTCGAAGAAATCTCTCCCCGTAGCGATGTATTAATTCCTGAATTCGAGGAATCTCAACGATGTCTATACCAACAGCGTAAACACCCATAGTGATTCACATTTTTTTATTCTTAATTGAAATATAGTAATACCCGGCGGGGTATACAAAGGCGAAATCATTCCTCGTTAAAAAGAAATAAGTAAACTAACCTGTTATTAATAATAAGATTAAGCCCTATTCATTGAAAAGAAGATGTTTACACAAAACAAAGGTTGTTTTTTTTTCATGGGTATCCTATTTTGTGGTGCCATTGGGAGAACTATCATAATTAATAGCAGGAGGAATAGAGGAAATGAATCAGATCACGATCCAAGTAAGCGGAATGAGCTGCCAGGGATGTGTAAAGGCGGTGACGGCAGCGTTAAAAAATACCAATGGAGTAAAGACTGCTGAGGTTAGTTTAGAAAAAAATATTGCCTCGGTGGAGTATGATCCGGCAGTGGTAACACCTGAGGAACTTGTTCAGGCGATTGAAGAAGCCGGGTATGGTGCTTCTGTATGATGGCATAGACAGCCGAGATAGAAAACAATCAAGGTCCGGTTTATCCGGAAACTTGTCAGTGTCTTTTGGTGTTCTGGGGTCCCAAAAAGTCTTTACCTGTTCTCACAATTTTTTTTCTCATTAAAACGAGGTTGTGTCGTGATAGAGTGGAATGTTAGCCCGGAAATTTTTCGAATAGGACCATTTGCATTACGCTGGTATAGCCTGGGGTTTGTCATTTCTTTTTTACTCGGGTATTACATCATGCGTCATATTTTTAAGCTGGAGAAAAAGCCGGAAACGTATGTCGATGACCTGTTCGTCTATGTATTCCTGGGCACCATTATTGGTGCAAGGTTGGGACATTGTCTTTTTTATGATCTGGATTATTATCTCAAAAACCCTTTAGAGATACTCATGATCTGGCATGGCGGTCTGGCAAGCCACGGGGCAGCCATCGGGATTCTGACCGCATTGTATTTATTGGTGAAGAAGAAAAAAGAGTTTTCATTTTTGTGGATTTTGGACCGAGTGGTGATTGTGGTAGCACTCTCCGGTTTTTTTATCCGATTGGGGAATCTGTTTAATTCCGAAATCTATGGAAAACCGACACATGTTCCCTGGGCGTTTGTGTTTAAAAAAATCGACAATTTACCCCGCCATCCCACCCAGATTTATGAAGCCCTGGCGTATATCATCATCTTTTTCATCCTGTATCGGATATATCTCAACAAACGAAGCTCCTTGCGGGAAGGAACCCTGTTCGGGCTTTTCCTTATCACCGTTTTTACTTTCCGGTTTTTTGTTGAATTTTTTAAAGAGAATCAGTCAGCCTGGGAGAGTTCACTCCCATTAAACATGGGACAAATACTAAGCATCCCGTTTGTGCTGATAGGTATTTATATTATGATGACGGCAAAAGCGGTTCCCCCCAAGGCAGCAGGAAAACCTCTCCCAAAATCAAGACAGGAGAAAAAATGAGTTGTTCTTTTAAGGTGCTGGATAGCAAAGACCTGGAAGGGGTGGTTCCCCCGAACCAGCAATTTGCCCTGGACGTTTTGATTGGGTTATCCGAAAAGCCCAAAAGATTATCATCGATGTATTTTTATGATGATGTTGGCTCGGTGCTGTTTCAGCAAATCATGGCATTGCCGGAGTATTATCTTACCAATTGTGAATTTGAAATTTTAAAAACGCATTCTTCCTCGATAGTAGATCTAATCGGGGAAGGGGAATCTTTTAATTTGATAGAATTAGGCGCCGGTGATGGCACAAAAACCAGCCTGTTGATCGAGCAATTCCTTAAAAGAGAGATGAGTTTTCAATATATCCCCATTGACATTTCCCAATCCGCTATGCAAATCTTGATGAAAAACCTGGCACAGCAATTTAAAAAACTTACTGCCAATGGATTAGTTGCGGAATACTTCGACGGATTACGATGGATTTCTCAGATCAACACTCGCCGCAACCTGGTATTAATTTTAGGTTCCAATCTGGGGAATTTTAATCAAGCGAAAACCCGGGTGTTTCTGAGAAGTTTGTGGAATGTTTTGAAAGACGGGGATCTGGTGGTAATCGGGTTTGATTTGAAGAAAGATATAGATGTGATGCTAAAAGCGTATAATGATTCCCGGGGGATAACCGCGCAGTTCAATTTAAACTTGTTAAACCGGATCAATAACGAACTGGGGGGACAATTTAACCTGGACACCTTTCGGTTCTATGCCAATTACAACGTCTTTTCCGGGGCAATCGAAAGCTTCCTGGTGAGTTTGACGGATCAAACCGTTTTTGTGGCACAAATCGGGGAATCCTTTCACTTCGATGCCTGGGAGCCGATTCATACCGAATATTCCTATAAATTCTTAAAATCCGACATAGAGAAGCTTGCGGCAAACACCGGATATCGCATTGAAAAACAGCTATTCGATTCGAAGCATTATTTTACCGACTCGATATGGAGTGTCGAAAAGAAACAGGGCTAATCCAACGCGCTTGGAAAAGCCCTGTTTTTTGTAATACGGTAAAGGGTTTAAGCGACCTTAAACAAATTTCCCAAACCCAATCAACCGGAAACTGTTTCACGTGAAACATCCCGGCGCTGCCATTTATTCTTTTCGATGAATATCATCAAAATTGACAGGTCGCTTTGCCGAACCCCGGAAATACGAGCTGCCTGACCAATCGATTCCGGTTGCACTTGTTTTAACTTTTCCCGGCTTTCTTTGGACAGTGAGGTCAGGCTGTCATAATCAAACCCTTCCGGTATTCTGGTATGTTCCATCCGTTTGAATTTTGCCACCAATTCCTCCTGGCGTTTCAGAAAGCCTTCGTACTTCACGGCAAACTCGACCTCGGTGATGGTGGCAGGGGAAAATTGTTCTTCTTCTCCAAGTAGTTCAAGGAGATCCACTAACTTTGTTTCCGGGCGCTTCAGAAGTTGATGCATCGGCGTTGTTATCTCTATCGGAGCGGTCTTTACCGTTTTTGCATAGGGATTGAACCGGTCGGCTTTAACGGAGGTCGATTTAACCAGTTGAGATAATTTTTCAATCTCAGCCTTTCGTTTTTCCATTTTTTCGAATACCTCGTTGGAGATAAGCCCGATACGATGTCCAAGTTCCATGAGGCGCAGGTCAGCATTGTCGTGCCGCAGCAGCAGACGAAACTCGGCGCGCGAGGTAAACATTCGATAGGGTTCCAAAATTGTTTTATTGATCAGGTCGTCGATAAGCACTCCGATGTAAGCATTCGACCGCTCCAGGATGAGCGGTTCCCGGTCCAGAAGCTTCAGGGCAGCGTTGATGCCGGCAATCAATCCCTGGGCAGCGGCTTCTTCATAACCCGAGGTGCCGTTAATCTGCCCGGCAAAATACAAGTTTTCCACCGGCTTGGTTTCCAGGGTGTGTTTTAGCTGGTATGACGGAAAGAAGTCATACTCCACCGCATACCCGAGGCGGATGATGTGTGCGTTTTCCAATCCCGGCAAGGTGCGCAATGCCTTTTCCTGTACATCCGCCGGCAGACTGGTGCTGAAACCGTTGATGTAAACCTCCGGATTATCGAATCCTTCCGGTTCCAGAAAGATTTGATGGCGGTCCTTGTCGGCAAAGCGCACGATTTTATCCTCGATGGAGGGGCAGTAGCGAGGCCCGATTGCCTTGATCACCCCGGTGTACATTGGGGAGCGGTCCAGCCCAGAACGCAGATAGTCGTGGGTTTGTGCATTTGTATAGGTGATGTAACAGCTCAGTTGCCGACGATCAATTCGTTCGGTTTGAAAAGAAAATGGCACCGGGGGATTGTCTGGTACCTGTTCATCCACCTTGCTGAAATCAATGCTGTCAATATGTACCCGGGGAGGGGTGCCGGTTTTCAGTCTCCCGGTTTCAAAGCCAAGAGCTTTCAGATTCTCAGTTAACCCTTTCACCGATTGTTCGCCGGCGCGTCCGCTTTCCAGGTTGTTAAGCCCGATGTGAATTTTCCCATTTAAGAAAGTTCCACAGGTTAAAATTAACGCCCGGCAGGGGATAATGGAGCCGTCATCCAAAACTGCTCCTTGTACCTTGTTGTTCTTTTGTACCACCCCTACCACCGAAGCGGTAAGTACCACCAGGTTTGGTTGTGATAATACCCGTTGTTGCGCATCCCGCATATAGGCAAGCCGGTCTGCCTGGGCACGCGGCGACCATACCGCCGGGCCCTTGGAGCGGTTCAGCATTTTAAAGTGGATGCCGGTGGCGTCAATGATTTTTGCCATTTCACCACCCAGGGCATCGATTTCCCGAACCAAGTGTCCTTTTGCCAGTCCGCCAATCGCCGGATTGCAGGACATTTTGCCGATGGTTTCCTGCTTCAGGGTAACCAGGGCGGTTCGCAAGCCCAGCCGGGCAGCTGCCAATGATGCTTCAATGCCGGCATGTCCGCCGCCGGCAACGACTATATCGAATTTATCCATCTGATATTCCTGTCTGTTTCACGTGAAACACTTTTGCCGTTTTTGCAATTTGAGACCACTGATAGCGTTTTCGGCTTCTTTTCCTTGTCCTCATTTCCCAATGCAAAAGTTTGCAAAAATGTGATTCAATACATCCTCCGGGGTTGTCTCGCCGGTGATTTTTCCCAAATGATCAAGCGCCAGACGAAAATCGACCGCAATGATTTCTTCTGTGGCATTTTCCTGCATCGCTCTCAGGGCGTCGCGTAATGAGCGCGCCGTCCTTTCCAGCGCCTCTTTGTGGCGAATGCTGGTCACCACCACTTCTTCCGTCTCCATACTCCGGTCGCCGATAAGTTGTTCCTTTATCGTTTTTTTTAGTTTGTCAATACCCGCTTCCGTGGTGGCGGAAATCGGTATCGTGGGAAAATTTAACTGCGATAACGCTCTGGATGTTTGGGGGTTTATCCCCAGATCGGTTTTGTTCTGCACCAGGATGAATTTGACTTCTTCCCGGTGTTGTTTGATCGCTTCTATCAAAAACAGGTCATCCTCATCCATCGGGCGGTGGGCTTCGAAAACGCATAAGGTGATGTCCGCTGTTTCCAGATGCTCCAACGCTCTGTGGATGCCGGCCATCTCAACAGGATCATCGGTTTTGCGGATTCCGGCAGTGTCAACCGCCTGGAGTGCTATCCCCTCAATTTCCATCGATGCTTCAATGTAATCGCGGGTCGTTCCCGGGATATCGCTGACGATTGCCCGTTCTTTTCGAAGCAGGGTATTCAAAAGGCTGGATTTGCCGACATTGGGTTTGCCCAATATGAGCAGCTTAATACCCTCTTGAAGCAATTTTCCATAATCATAAGTGTGTATCAGTGATTCAATTTGCCGGATGGTATCTGTTGTTTTTCTTTGCAGCTCATCCAGCGGCAAGGCTTCGATATCTTCTTCGGAAAAATCCAGGTTTATCTCCAGTAAAGATAAATCATCCAGAATTCGCTTTCGGATTTCCATTATTCTTTCGGAGAGTTTCCCCTCCAGGTGGCGGATTGCCTGGCTTAAGCTCTGCCGGGAGCGGGAGTTGATCACCTCCGCCACCGCTTCGGCTTGTGAGAGGTCCATTTTCCCTTTCATAAAGGCCCGAAAAGTGAATTCCCCCGGCTCGGCAATTCTTGCCCCGCTTTGCACAATGTTTTCAATGATATTGCTGATAATTAACGGATTACAATGACAGCTTATTTCCACCACATCTTCCCCGGTATACGAATGCGGGGCACGGAAATACGTGGTTACTACCTGATCAATTGTTGCAAGTGATTGAAGGTGATGAATTTCATTAAAATGTGCTACCCGGGGTTCGGAGGGAGAAATGGTTCTTTTTAACAGAGGATTGACAACTTCCAGGCTTTTTGTGCCGCTTACTCTGACAATGGCAATCGCCCCTTTCCCAAGGGGTGTCGAGAGGGCTACAATGGTGTCGTCATCTGACAGGTACTTCATATAGGGTCTTTAGCTTCGTTTTTTCTTCGACTTCTTTGGTGTCGGTTTTCGAGTGGGGGGAGCTTTTTTGAGAGGTTTTTTATCATCACCATTGTTGCCGGGGTGCATTTTCTTCTTAATCATACGGGTCTGAAACATGCTCAGCAAATTAAAAATCGAATAATAAAGGTTCAGCCCGGAGGGCAGCGAGTAAAATATGAAGATCATAAAGAAGGGCATAAAGTAAACCATAAACTTCTGTTTGGGGTCTGTCACGGTCATTTTGGATTGCCAGATCATGGTCAGCCCCATTAGCAGGGGGAGGATATGAATCGAATTTCCAATAAATGGCAGCGAAAAACCAAGGGATAATGTGTCCGGTCGGGACAGATCGGTTATCCACAGGATAAACGGTTCCCCTCGTAATTGGATGGTAGAGCGAAAGACAATAAAAAGAGCAAACAGCAGGGGCATCTGAAGCATCATTGGTAAACATCCGCCAAGGGGATTTACCCCGTGCTCTTTGTAGAGTTTCATCATCTCCTGGTTCAGCCGCTGGGGATCGTTCTTGTATTGCTCCTTTAGCTGGGTCATCTTCGGTTGAAGATATTGCATCTCGCTCATGGAGGCATAGCTTTTCTTGGTTAAAGGATGGAGCAGTAATTTCACCAGGATGGAAAAGAGGATAATAACCAATCCGTAATTCGGGATGAACCCGTATAAGAACTTGAAAGCCGGGAGGATTAATAAACTGATGGGGCGGAATATTCGCTCATACCAATCCCGGTTCATCACTAATTTTTGGAGATCAACTTTGTAACTTTTTAGAATATTGTAATCCAATGGACCTAAGAAAAGTTCAAAAGTATCCGCCTGTGTTGTCATCTGGCTAAGGGGCAGTTCCAGGGAGGTGGTATATTTCTTAACCAATAAATCTCCCTCTTTTTCCCCAATGCCCACAAGGGTTGCACTTTGAACGTTTTCGGGAGAAAACGGAACCAGAGACACCAAAAAATATTTGGTGCGGATGGCAGTCCAGTCTACCCTGCCACTGTATTCTTCGTCGACCTTCTCTTCTTTTGAAGCGTCAATATTGTCTAACTCGCCACCCTGGTAAATATATGCCCGGGCATAACTGTAATCTTCTTTTTGATTCTCTTCCGTTGCCGGGAGTCCGTTTTTCCAGCTGAGAAAATACCGATGGTTTACGATAACTCCCTGTAGGTTTTCGACTTTGATGACAACCTCAGTGGCGTAATCATCATGGTGGAAGATATATTTTTTGGAAATTCGACCATTTTTGATGGGTAAATAAAACTCAATAGCTGTCGTTGGTGATTGTTCATCAAGGACAAGCGATGTATCGTTTTTAATGTCTGTAAATAGTGTATAATCAGATAGTTGTAGCCTGTTTCCATCCCGATCCATAAATTCAACATCTAATCCATTGTTGTTCTTGGCAAGATTCACATTCCCACCAAGGTAATAAGAATATTTTTTTAATTCCCATAGCAAAAAGTTACCACCGTGTTTGGTGGAGAGCACCGCATTGACATATTTGGTTTCTATTTTTATTTCCTTTTCTTCGGCTGTGGTATCGATACCAACGAGTGGTTCGGATACTTCTTTGGTGGGTGTCACAACTTCCGGAGGTGGAGATGGTGCTGTGGGAGGAGGAGTTTCCTGCTCGACAGGTTTTTCCTGCTGAGAAAGGGTATCCCGGGCGATGGGGGGCTGCGGGGGCTGTCCTTGTTCTCCCGCCATCCATTTATAGTAATAGGGCATCAATAACGTGATGATGACAATCAGGATAATTCCAAGAATGGTTCTTTTATCCATTTCTTTGTTTGTCCTCTGTTAATTTGGTCGGAACCGGGTCATACCCGCCGGGATGAAAGGGATGGCATTTTAACACCCGCCGAATAGCTAACCAGCCACCTCGAAATGTTCCATGTGTTTGGAGTGCATCCATTGCATATTCGGAGCAGGTAGGATAAAACCGGCAGGAGGGTGGAAAAAAGGGGGATATCAAATATTTATATAATTTGATCAACCCAATGAATAAGTGTTTCATGATCGTGTTACCAACTCACAGATTTCAGCCTTTAAACCGGCATAGTGATCGTTAAATTTTTTTACAAAAAAAATCACAGACTTCTTCTCAAAGTCCTCAATGTTGGTACGATATATTTCTCGAATCAGGCGCTTCATTCGATTTCGCTGAACAGCATTACCAATTCTTTTCGGTACCAATATCCCCATTTTGTTTTGAGGGGAATCTAATAAAAATATATTGATGGTTTTGCCGGGGATTCTTTTTCCGTTTTCCAGAACCGCTTTAATTTCGTTTCGCTTTTTCAGTATGCGGCTTCGGGGAAGAGAAAACCTTTTGGGCATTTTTAACCGCTAACAGTTAGCTGTTTTCGACCTCTGGCACGCCGTCGGGCAATTAACTTTCGTCCGGCTTTTGTTGCCATCCTCGCTCGAAATCCATGCTTGTTTTTCCGCTTTCGATTGTGCGGCTGATATGTTCGTTTCATTACTCCTCCATAATTGTTCTGAAATATTAAAGCCAATAAATAAAATAAAAAAAAATTGATATGTCAATCATTTAAACTATTTTTCCAACCACAGAAATGAAGGACATGCCGTAAAACCCGGTTGGGCATATTGATAACATTTTACCTCCCGGAACTACCCGGATAATTTTGTATAAAAATATTGTTTTAAGATTAAATACCCATTAACATTATTTTGCGACCATCGATCAGGCATGGAGAGGACGGAATGGCAAACATTGTTTCTTTTATCATCCAGAAAGGGGGGTGCGGAAAAACCACCACCACTGTCAACACCGCAAGCTATTTAGCCGGGCAGGGATATCGGGTGTTAACGGTGGATATGGATCCCCAGGGAAATTTGACTCAACACTTTGGTTATGACAGCGAGGTCCTCTCTAACACCATTATGCACCTGTTCCTGAAGAAAAAAACGTTTGATGAGGTGGTGCTAAAACGAGATGAAAATCTTCATATTCTCCCCAACAACATCGAAACCACCACCATTGAGTTTGTCTTGTATAAAACCATGTCACGGGAATATCTTCTCCGGGATATTCTGATGCCCCTTCACAGCGTTTATGATTTTATCTTGATTGACTGTCCTCCCAACTTAGGGCTTTTGTCGATTAATGCTTTGGTTGCCAGTACGGAATTTGTGATGGTGGTATCGCCGGAATTTTTCCCCATGCGTGCCATTAAACCGTTGTATGAAACCTTTGTGGTGGTCAAGAGCAAATTAAATCATACCTTAAGGTTTAAGGGAGTTGTGATGACGATGTGTGATTTTCGCACTCGTCATGCCCAGGAAGTGCGGAGAATTTTACAAAAAAATTTCCCCAGCAAGCTCTATCGAGCCTATATCCGAACCAATGTGGCTTTGAAAGAAGCTTCTTCCCAGGGGAAAAGTATTTTCGAATATGATCCCAATTCCATCGGGGCTTTTGATTACCAGAATTTTGTGGAGGAGTTTCTCCGGGACCATGCCCCGGCTCAACAAAAAAGAGCTTTTTATAATAAACGTTTTCAGCAATTGTCACCCTCCGAACAAAAAGAGATTCTTTATTTTGCCAGACAACGGTTGTCGAATTACAATCGCAATCGATTGGATGATGCCTCCGAAGAGCCGGTGTTGAAAGAGGCGTTAATCATTGAAAGGAATAAGATTCTGGAAAAGCTCTATCCGTATCGTCACCACTCAATGCCAAATAATGGTAAATGAGAGAAAATGAAAGTTCGGCTCGTTCTGATTATGGGGTTCTTTGCGATACACCCGGTGTATTCGGCTTTTGATTACCCGGCATTCAGCCCGCGTCATGCTGCGCTGGCGAACAGCATTCTGGCAGGTAACGGCATACGAGATGGATTTGTGCGAAATCCCGCCCTGGCAGCAAGCGCGACAGCATTTTATGGCGCGTTGAACTATAGTCAATTGTTCGACCTGAAAGAACTCCGATATACCAATGGACTCATCGAGTTGCCATTGCAGGGGGTGGGGCTTGGGGTGAGTGTCGAGGATTTCGGAGGTGCTCTTTATCGGGAAGACAAAATAAGCTTCGCTGTTGCCAGGTTGTTGTATGGTGGGAAATTAGCGCTGGGCATTTCTGTTCATTGGTACCATGTTTCGGCAAAAAATTATGAGAGCATAAGCGCTCTGGGCGTCAGTGTGGGGGTCCAATATCAGGTAACCTCTCATTTATCTGCCGCCGGAGTGGTCGATAATGTGAATCAGCCCCGGATGAACGGATTTTCCGAGCAACTACCCCAGCGCATTTCCATGGGGATGTTCTACCGGGTCTCGGATGACATGAGGGCATACATTGCCATGCAAAAAGATAGTTGGTATTCACCGGAACTTACCATGGGAGTAGAATATCAACTGTTTCCGGGTTTACATCTCATGACCGGATATTCAACCCAGGCATCGATTCCAACCGCGGGTTTGGAAATGAAAGCCGCTAAAATTGAAATCGGGTATTCATTGCAATATCATTTCGAGTTAGGAGTTACGCATTTTGTGGGAATTGCTTATGTCCCGGGAAAATAATAACCCTTTTGGTCCTGCCCTACTTCTTTACCTCATCATCTTCATATCCATTCCCGTTTTTGGTCAGGGAGGTCCCCAAAACCTGTCTTCCGCCCAGAAGGAACTATCTAAAATTCGCAATGAAATTGCCCGGCTTCAACAAGACCTTGCCCAATCCCGAAATACTCTCCAGGCTCAAATCGACAACATGCAGAATCTCGATCAACAGGTGCTGTTGTATCAACAATCCTTGAGCCTGTTACAGCAGGAAATCCGGAGAAATCGTCGAGAGATTTCTTCATTGTCTGTCGAGATTCAAAAGTTGGCGAAACAAATAAAGGTGCTTCAGGATAAATTCCGGCAGCAGATTGTCTTCATGTATAAATATCACCAGGGAAAAGAACTGGAATGGATTCTGGGGGCTGAAAATTTTAACCAGGCGCTATTGCGGTATCGATATTTTCAGATCATCACCCGGAGTGTTCAGCGCATATATGAACGATTGCAATCCAAGCAGGAACAATTAAAAAACTTCAAAGACAAACGGACCCGGGAGTTGAGACAGCAACAGCAGCTTGCTGCCGAGAAGACTTTCCAGCAAAAACAACTATTAGGAAAACGGCAGGAACGCCAGAAACAAATTGAGCAAATAAAACGTAACAAGCAGCTTCTGGAATTGGCACTGCAAGAAAAACAAAACAGTCTGGCACGATTGGAAGACATCATTGCCACCCTGGAAAAGGCGCGGGTTGAAAAAAATTCCGAGAGCCGGCAAAAATTCGACTGGGAAAGTCTCCCCGGTAATTTTGGCCGGCAGCGGGGGAAATTAAATTGGCCGGTGCGGGGCAGGATTGCCCATGGTTTCGGGAAATACCGGAATCCTCGATTAAAAACAGTGCAGGTGAATAACGGGATTGATATTAAGGCTAAGAAGGGAAGCCCGGTGCATTGTGTGTCAAGTGGCTACGTAAGTCTGGTAACCTATATGCCGGGATTCGGGAAGATGATTATCGTGGATCATGACAAAGGATTTTATACGGTTTACGCGCACCTGGAGGAGGTCTTTGTCAAAAAGTTTGATAAACTGGAAGCCGGAAAGGTAATCGCCACCGTTGGGGATTCCGGTTCCCTGGAGGGCAGCATGCTCCATTTTGAAATCTACGGCGGCAACAAACCCCTGAACCCGGTGCGCTGGCTAAAAAAATGATACCCCCCCTTTTATAAGTTTTTATGAATGCTTGACCCTTTCCTCACAAATAGCCTATATTGTGTCCGATTTACGGTCACTTAACTCGATGAATCCGGGAGGTGCCAATTCATGAGTCTGAGGGATTTTTTCAAAGGAAAGAAGCCGGAAGATGATTTCGATCCGTTGCGTGACCTCGATTTATCCCATTTGAAAGTGGGGTATCTGGTGGATTACGACATGAAAACCTGGCAGGTAACCGCTTATCATCGCTATGATTATGGCGACGGGTATATTGCCGAGGAGTGGGAATTAACCGCCGGAAGAGAAAAGGTTTACCTGGGCAGGGAGGAAGATGATGAGGTGGAGTGGACCATCAGTCAAAAGTTGCCCATCGGGGCAATTGAGGGAGATGTGCCGAATTATATTATTGAACATGAGGATCCGCCCTCTCAAATTGTGGTAAAAGGAAAAACTTTTTACCTGGATGAATCCGGCACGGCTTATTTTTACGAAGGGGGTAAGGGCGAACCGATTGGGTTCATTTATTGGGATTTTATTGACGAAGCAGATGAACATTTTGTAACCATTGAGCAGTGGGGAGAAACCGAATTTGAGGCAGCGGAGGGGTATTATGTGGAGGAATATCAATTTACCAATATCCTTCCCGGACAGGAATGAACTTCCAACTCCCCCGTAGCCCGGTAGTCCAAGGTTTTTTCCCAAGCGAAAAAAACGGAATGCCGGTAACCTGCGTCACCCCGAAACCGTATAGAGTTTTTACTGACTAATTTTATGTGTCACCAAACAAATGGATAAACACCCATGAAACGATCAATCCGATTTTTGTTACTATCCCTATTAATCGCCTGGGTAAGTGCTTGTGGCACCTCCTCCCCCCTGGAGAAACTCAAAAGGGAGTTGTCCCAATATCCGCAGTATTCCATCATCCTGGAAGATATGAAGGAGGAGGGGAATTTTTTCAAGGAATATTATCACAAGTACAGGGTGATTTATGCAAACCAGGTGGATCAGAAGGATAGCTTAACTTTTATCACCGATATTTTGGATTGGCAGAAGGTTCCCAAAAAGGAATATCAAAAATATTTTAATTACCTGGGAATGGTGATTGCCTCCAAAACACCGGATGGCGAGGTAACCCAAACTGCTTACCCACCCGGGTATCAGTATGTGGGCAATCCCCGGTATGGTCACTGGGTGACGGATTCCCGGGGAAATTCTTTCTGGGAGTTTTATGGAAAATGGATGTTTCTGAGCAGTATGTTTCACATGTTCGGGCGTCCGGTTTACCGGAATGACTGGGATGACTACCGGAGATATTACCGGCGCGGGCAACCCTGGTATGGGCGCGGCAAGCAATACGGCACCTTCGGTTCCCGAACCAGGCAGATTCACAAATCTTTTTTTGAAAGACGCCGGATGCGGGAAATTGCCCGAAAGAAATCGTTTGCTCAACGGCTAAAGCAACGAACCCGCCGAAGCAGAATGAGTGGTTTCCGCCGCCGGAGCGGGGGCTTTGGCAAATAATCCGGCAAGAAGAATTCGCCCCATTTATAATGATGTCTGCTCTTAATTTCCTGGCGGAATCTCTTTCTAAACCTGCCGGGCATGCCTTGCCATGATGAGTTGGATTCATTCGATGAAGGGTGAGGGGAAGATCTTCCATAATATTGTCAAAAAAATTATCAACCACCGGAGGCGTTTATGACACTCGATGAAGTTATCACCGGAATCATTTATCTAATCGCCGTGTTTATTTTGTTTTTCCTGGGGAAATTCGTGTACGACAAACTAAACCGCCGGTTTGTGCTGCGGGAAGAGCTGGTCAAAAAAGACAACCTTGCGCTGGCACTTTCGGTCTTCGGGTATTACTTCGGTCTGGTGATTGCCCTGGGCGGGGTACTGTCCGGGGAATCCGCCGGCTGGATAGATGACCTGTTCGACATCTTCTATTACGGCATCATCTCTATTATCCTGTTGAATATTTCCATTTTTATCAACAATAAAATCATTTTGAGTAAGTTCGATAACATCAAAGAGATCATCGAAGATCAAAATGCCGGTACCGGTATGGTGGAAGCGGGTAATCATATCGCCATGGGATTGATTATTTACGGCGCCATGTCCGGTGATACCGGAGATTTGATTACCGCCGGGGCGTTCTGGCTGCTGGGGCAGTTCGTGCTGATTGTTGCCGGTGCCGTATATAACTGGATTACCCCGTTTGATATTCATGAACAAATTGAAAAAGACAATGTGGCGGTTGGAGTGGCGTTTGCCGGTGCCCTGATTGCCATTGGCAATGTGATCCGCATCGGGGCAGCGGGTGATTTCATCTCCTGGTCGGAAAACCTCAGCACCTTCTTCGGTTTTGTCGCTTTCGGACTGATCATGCTACCCATTGTTCGCTGGGCGACCGACAAAATTTTACTCCCCGGGGAAAAACTAACCGATGAACTGGTCAACCAGGAAAAACCCAACGTTGGTGCTGCCGTAATCGAAGCCATGTCATATATCGCAGCTTCTTTTTTGTTAGGATGGGTGGTCTAAATGTTCGGAGCAGGCAATAGGTGGTTAGAGTATACCAGTTTTGTTCTCCGTTCTTGTGGTAAGAAGGTCATCTTACAATAAATTTGAGTGAATTCAGAAAGTATGAAAATACCGTAGGTACTAAATATTGTCGGAAATCAATATGCAAGATGCAACCATACCATCTTCAATCCGGTCCTCACCCGGTACCGAGAAGCCGATCCCAAAACACCGCTTATCGGGCAATTTTTTGCTAAAAGCCTGCATCTTTGCCACCGGTCTGGCGGGGATAGTCGCTGAATACGTGATGGCAACCCTGGCGAGTTATCTGCTGGGCGATTCGGTGCTTCAATGGACCCTCACCGTCTCGGTGATGCTCTTTGCTATGGGGGTTGGCAGCCGGGTGAGCAAATATATCCGCACCTCCCTGCTGGATGCTTTTGTTTGGGTAGAATTGGGATTATCCATCCTCACCGCCGGAAGCGCCGCTTTCATCTATCTGCTTTCGGTATACATTTCCTGGATCGACCCGGTCATCTACTTCGTCTCGTTTAGCATCGGCTTTCTCATCGGAATGGAAATTCCCCTGGCTACCCGGCTCAATCATTTCTTCGAAGAACTCCGGATTAATATCAGCTCGGTGATGGAAAAGGATTACTATGGCGCCCTCCTGGGCGGATTGTTGTTTGCCTTTGTCGCACTGCCTTACCTGGGGTTGACCTATACCCCGATAATTCTGGGCAGTATTAATTTTTTGGTGGCAGCCGCCCTGTTCTGGCGGCATCGCCAGGTGCTAACCAATGCCAAAAGGGTTACAGCCGGTTTTTTAGTTGTACCCTTGTTTCTAATTACCTTAGCCTGGACAGTGCAGCCGATCATCCTGTTCGGAGAACAGCATAAATATGTGGATCGGGTAATCTATCAACAGCAAACACCTTATCAACGAATTGTGGTCACCCAATGGAAGAACTATTTCTGGCTCTATTTGAATGGCAATGAACAGTTCAGCAGTTATGATGAAGAGCGTTATCACGAACCGCTGGTGCACCCGGCAATGCACATGAGTGCTGCTCACAAACAGGTGCTGGTGTTGGGTGGTGGGGACGGGCTGGCGGTGCGGGAAATTCTGAAATATCCCGATGTGAACCGGGTAGTATTGGTGGACCTGGATCCGGCGGTTACCACCTTAGCCCAACGTCATCCCCTTTTTCTAAAACTGAATAACAACTCATTCCAGGATCCCCGGGTACAGGTTATCAACAAGGATGCCTATATTTTTCTAAAACAGAGCGATCAACTGTTTGATGTGATCATCATCGACCTGCCGGATCCCAAAAATGTGGAATTAGCCCGGCTGTATACCCGGGAATTTTACCAGGTGGCTTCCCGGCATCTTGCACAAGGCGGGGCAATGGTCACTCAGGCAACCAGCCCGTTTTTTTCCCGACGGGCATTTCTCTCGATTTTGAAGACTTTTGATGCTGCCGGGTTAAGCGCCATCGCTTATCACAATAACATCCCCACCCTGGGGGAATGGGGCTGGGAGCTGGGGATAAAGGGCAAAGCCCTTCCCCGGCAGGCGTTGAAAAGACGACTCTCCGAAATTAAATTTGATGATGTGGAGACTCGCTTTTTGAATCAAGACGCCATGATTAGCATGTTGAATTTTGGCAAAGGAGAATTGGATGCCTACGACTCGGTGGAGGCATCCAACGAATTAAACCTGGCGGTTTATCATTATTATAAAAACGGTGCCTGGGATTTATATTAACGGCTGCCGACATCTGTTTAACGCAAAGATTAATCGAAAGTCTGTTTCAAAATTTGACGGATAATAGGAGACCATGAAACGACGGTTGTTAAAATTTTTGAAATTTTTTCAGCGGGAGAATCTGCACCGGCTGCTTATCGTCATCATCTTATTAATTGTGACCAGTAGCCTGGCGCTGAAATATTTTGAACCCGGGCTAACCTGGAGCAATGCCTTCTGGTGGAGTATTGTTACGTTAACCACGGTTGGGTATGGAGATATTACCCCCACCACTACAGCCGGCAGGTTGATTGGAATCGTAATTATGTTTCTGGGAATTGGCTTATTGGGAATGTTTACTGCTACTATTGCCAGCATCTTTGTGGAAAAAAAACTAAAGGAACATCGCGGCATGAAGTCTTATCAATTTGAAAAACATATCATCCTTTGTCAGTGGAATGCCCGTACCAGGGACATCTTAACCGAGTTGAGAAAAGATTCTCGCTATGTAACAGCACCGATTATTCTAATTGCCAACATTCCGGAGAAACCGGTGGATGATGACAATCTTTATTTTATACAGGGAGAGATAACCGAAGAGAATTTAAGGCGGGCAAATTTACCAAGAGCGAAAACCGTGGTCATTTTGGGGGATGATCAACTGGATATCAATGTTCGGGATGCTGAAGTGGTGTTGGCAACCTTAACGGTGGAAAGCATCAATCCCAATGCTTACACGATTGTGGAGTTGATGGATGAGAGCAATGTGCGCCATTGCCGGCGCGCCCGGGCGGATGAAATCATCGTGGGCACTGAGTTCAGCACCCGGCTGATTTCCCGTTCGGCATTGGATCACGGCATTTCCATCGTGGTCTCGGAATTGCTGAGTTCCGGCTATGGTAATGATATCTTTAAAGTTTCCGTCCCCATTTCTCTGGCAGGTAAGCGCTTTATCGAGGTGTTTACCGCCATGAAGGAGCAGTTTAACAGCATTGTGCTGGCGGTACAAAGAAGCAGCAATGGTGCTGTGATCTCCAATCCCGGGGTTGATTTTCGGGTGGAACGCGGCGACAACCTCATCCTGATTTCCGAAAAGAAACCGAATGCTCCAGCTGGTGTTTAAGGGGGGAGGAAAAAATTTTTCCGGCAACTTTTTGGAATGGAAACGTAAACGATAACAGCCATGACGATTTTTTCTCGAATTTATAAAATTATCCGCAGCGAGGTGAGCAACGTTTTTCCCCCGAACGTTCCGGGCAGCAAAATTCCCCAGGAAGAACCTGCAACCGGCACTCCTACCGTGAATATCCCGGCAACAGAGGACCCGGTTCTGGCACAGTATTATGCTAATTTGGAAGTTCCCTACGGTTCGGATATCCGTACCGTGCGCAGCGGCTGGAAAAAATTGTTGAAACGCTATCACCCGGACCTGCATTCTGACAGCCCGGAAAAACAACAAATTGCCGAGGAGTTGGTGAAACAATTGAATCATGCCTACCGGGAATTGGAAAAGCGGCTGGAACCTCAAAATTCACGGTAATCATGCATTATCCAAAATTTTTCGTCAATCATTACTTATAGCCAGCAATATTTACCGGGTGAAAACACTAAAAATACAAAACCGTAAGGAGGACATATAATGATCGATAAGTTTGAATTGGTAAAAGGTTATTTGTTAAACCTGGATTTAAAAATTGTGGGCGAAGACCCGGCGGAGGAGTTGGTGGTTGTGGAAGACCCGGAGAACGGCATCCAGAATTTGATAGTAGATTGTGAAGAGCCGATTTTAATTTTGGAACAGGTGATTATGGAAACGCCGGAGAAGCCCGGGGATTTTTTTAAACGTTTGCTTCAGATGAACCGAACCCTGGTGCACGGCGCCTTTTGCCTGGATGAGGAGGGCAAACGGGTGATTTTTCGGGATACCCTGCAGTTAGAGAATCTGGATTTAAATGAACTGGAAGCCAGCATCCAGTCGCTTTCCCTGGCGCTGGCGGAGTATAGCGGGGAGCTGCTGAAATTTGCCGGGAATTAAAAAGGCTTTAATGCAGGGAAGGTCCCCCTCAGTTTTCAAAGAGATGCCGCCCGGTGTGATTCGGTATCTCAACGGTAGAATTTAACGATACCATTTCAACATTATAATTTGCCAACAAACAAGAAGGAGAAACAGGATGGGTATATTTCAACGTGTATTTAAGGTTGCCCAATCGGAAGCCCATGCAGTGGTAGATAAACTGGAGGACCCGATCAAACTGACCGAACAGGGTATCCGGGATTTAAAGAAGGATTTGGGAGCCGCCATGCGGAGTCTGGCGGAAGTCAAAGCCATTGCCATCCGGATGAAAAAGGATGCGGAGGATCAAAAGAAATTGGCGGCGGATTACGAGCGCAAAGCAATGATGCTGCTGCAAAAAGCCCAGCAGGGAGGTCTGTCACCCGAAGAAGCGGATCGCCTGGCTTCCGAAGCGCTGGTGAAAAAAGAAGAAGCTGCCAGGCGGGCTGCTGAATTTATGGCGAATTACAAACAACAGCAGCAAATGGCGGATCAGTTACAGGTGAAAGTGGATAAGCTCAAACAGGCGATATCCAAATATGAAAATGAATTGGTTACTCTAAAAGCACGAGCGCGCACTGCTGCATCAATGAAAAAAATTAACAAGCAGTTGTCCTCTATTGATTCCTCCAGCACCCTGTCAATGCTGGAAAAGATGAAAACCAAGGTTACCGAAGAAGAAGCCCTGGCAGAAGCGTATGGGGATATTGCCGATACGTCTGCCTCGGTGGATGATGAAATCGAGAAAGCGCTTTCCGAACCGGCGCCTTCTGCCGCGGCGGATTCTCTGGCGGCGCTGAAGAAAAAAATGGGTATTGCGGCGGATAAATAAAGCGCCTCTCTTCTTGCCCGGAAACCCGGAAAACATTTTCGGAATTTGACCTCATGATCAGAGCCGGCCTGGTGGATCGCCGGCTCTAACTTATCGGATACACGGTTATCAACACCCCCCGGTTATCACTCCCCAGTTTGCCATATCCATCCCGAAGCATCCATTTCCCTGTCCCGTTTGTTTATTTTTCTGTTAACCGATCTTTAAGATTGCTCACAATCATTAATATTGCACACTCGTTTATTGAAACAATGGCAACATTCGGGATCCCGGTTTGGGGATATTGGAAAATCTAACCAACTGAAGATTTTACCCCCACTCATGTACTCCCCCAACCCGGGTCGTTATAAATAATATCGGAAAGTCGGATGATACGAATATATCGTTGGTTTATGATACTCACCATTTGGGGGATGGTACTCCACGCGCAGGAGAAGTTTGAGCCGGCGGATGGCAGAGTCCTTCATGGGCTGGGGCAATACATTTCCTTCCTCTACAGTGATGCCGAAAACTGGCAATATGTGAGTGAGTATCAAAATGGCACGAATCAGATACCGGTCATTTACTCGGCTTATTCAGCTATCGACCCTACCTTGAATGCCCTGGATTCCACCAATTTTGTGGATATCGTCTCGAATCATGGTTATCCCTATATCCTGCTGGTGGGGATTACTCTCTTTGATAGCACCTATCTAATCAATGGTACCACCCATATCCCGGTACAGGAAATCCTCAATGGTTCTCTCGACTACCGGATCATCGACATTGCCCAACGGATTAAAGCAGTGAATGGACCGGTGTTTGTGCGTCCTGGCTATGAGTTTGGGAACGGCAATAGTGGCATCCACAACGACCCCAATGTTTCCCCGAGCGATTTCATCAATATCTGGATACATATTTATAATCTCTTTCAACAACAGAATGTTACCAATGTCGCCTGGGTATGGAATACGGTAAATCCCAATCAATTTAATTACCTGGCATGGTACCCCGGTGATCAATATGTGGATTGGTGGGGGATCAACTATTTTACTCTCTCACAAATCAATAATGGGGATGGTTTTTTAAATGATGCTGCTGTTCACGGAAAGCCGGTGATGATTTGTGAATCCAGCCCCATCCAGAACGGGGGCACCACCAACCCTGCCAATTGGAATCTCTGGTTTGTGCCCTATTTCAATAAAATTAAAAATACGCCGCAGATTAAAGCTTTTGTTTACATCAGCGATCCCTGGGACCGGGGACCATTTGCCTCCTGGCCCGATAGCCGCATTACCAGTGACTCCACCATTCTTGCCAATTATGCCAATGAGCTGTCAAACCCCACTTACATCCATTTTCCGGAATACCAAAATTCGTCTATTTTTTTTCCCTATGTGGATACGCCCATTAGTGATGTCTCTTATCCGGAGGACAGCGGTGTTCAGACGGCTGTTGCTGATTTAAATACGGTGTTTTCTGATCCGGATAGCGGAGATGTGTTGAGCTTCTCAGCGGTGTCTTTAAACTCGAATATTTCCACCAATTTGGTGGGCACCTCCATTCAGGTAAGCCCCGGATTAAATTTTTCCGGAAGTGGCAATGTGGTGGCAATGGCTACCGATCCGACTGGCTTAACAGCAACAGACACCTTCACCGTGACATTTACTCCGGTTAATGATCCGCCAGTTGTGTCAACCCCCATCGCCGATGTCAGCTATGCCGAAGACAGCGGCATTCATCCCGTGGTTGCGGATTTGAACACCGTGTTCTCTGACCCTGACCCGGGGGATGTGCTGAGCTTCTCAGCCGCTTCCAGCAATCCCAACATCAGTGCCACTATCTCCGGCACCGGGCTTCAGGTGAGTTCTTCGC
>CAYYGL010000071.1:0-22388 GCA_964471235.1 uncultured Calditrichaceae bacterium | reverse complement strand
CAAATATCCATCGGCGCCTTATCCCAAACGCCCACCCCGGGCGGATGGCGCCGGTTCCATCTATCCCCTTGGCTCTACCGGGCTGGGCATCACCAACGGATTGATCGATGCCACCCTGACCGAAGCCCCTTATCCCATCAAAGCATGGATAGTTTATGGACAAAATGTTATCCAGAGCATTCCGGACCCCTTTAAAACCAAACAAGCTATCGAGAAACTGGATTTCATGGCGGTGATCGATGTGCTGCCCACGGAACAAACCCTTTATGCCGATCTGGTGTTGCCCGAAGCTACTTACCTGGAACGCTATGATGACTTGTTGACTGTTAAAAACGCCCATCAGCCATTTGCCGCTCTTCGTCAGCCGGTTGTAGACCCGTTGTTCGAAAGCAAACCGGGCTGGTGGATTGCCAAAGAGATGGCAAAACGTTTAAAGCTCGATGATTACTTCCAATGGGAAACCCCGGAAGAATACCTGGAATACCGCCTCTCCGGGCTGGGTGTTTCCCTGAAACAAATGAAAGGTGAAGGGATCGCTGTTTATCCCAAAGGCAAACCCTATTACGATCTTTCCAAACCGATTACATTTAAAACCCCCAGCGGAAAAATTGAATTATACTCCGAGAAATTAAAAAAGTTAGGGTTTGACCCCATGCCAGTATATGAACCGGTGGAAGAAGTACCAAAAGGTTATTTCCGTTTGCTGTATGGTCGTTCTCCACTGCATTCTTTTGCCCGGACCCAGAACAACGAAATCTTACATGCCTATATGCCGGAAAATGAGGTATGGCTGAGCAGCATAATCGCCAAGGAGTTGGGACTACAGGACGGAGAATATATTTCCCTGGAAAACCAGGACGGCATTCTCAGTAATCCGGTGAAATTGAAAGTCACCCACGGCATCCGTGCTGACTGTGTGTTTATGGTGCATGGCTTCGGGCAAAAGTCGCCCTTTCTGGAACGGGCTTATGGAAAAGGAGCCTCGGATACCTATTTAATGAGCCGCTATAAGGTAGACCCGATTTCCGGTGGCACCGGGATGCGGGTGAATGTTGTCAGGATTATCAAAAACGGATCACCGCTGATGGTGAGCGGGGCGGTGGAAATTCCCCGCTCGTCATCACCAACATCTCAACCGGTGCAAAAAGCAGCTCCAAAACAGCAACCGCTACCGGAAACCGAAAATAGCGAAGAGGAAGGTTGTTAACCCCGGAACAAACCGGGTGAATCCAGGTATGGCTCGGTTCGTTTCGCTGGGATGCGCTGGTTTCCCCGGGATTGATAATAAAAGGAGTTCAAAATGCCACGTTATGCAATGGTAATAGATTTGCGCAAATGTGTGGGGTGTGATGCCTGTACGGTTGCCTGCCGTACCGAGTGGGATGTACCGTTAGGACATAGCCGTACCTGGGTAAAGCATACCGGTGCGGTGGGTGAATTCCCGGATGTAATTTCCAGCCCCTTTGTGGGACAATGCAACCATTGTGACAGCCCCACCTGCATCGATCCCTGCCCAACCGGCGCCACGTTCCAATTGGATAACGGTATCGTTAAAGTGGATCCCAAACTGTGCATCGGCTGCGGCTTTTGTGTAGAAGCCTGCCCTTATGATGCCCGCTACATTAACCCGGTTACAAAGAAGGTGGATAAATGTGACTTTTGCGAAGCCCGCCTGGAAGAAGGATTACAGCCTGCTTGTGTGGTCACCTGTACGGCAAATGCCAAATTCTTTGGCGACCTGGAAGACCGGGACAGCGTGGTTTTTAAAAAGGTGTACGAAGAGGGCGCCTGGCGAATGGAAAATGAAAATGCTGCGATAGGTCCCAATGTATATTACCTGGGAACACCGGAACAATTGGAATTGGTTAAGGAAAAATTTGGTCCCCGTAAACCGCGCTTTGCTACCCCGGCAAAATTCTGGGCAACCATTCTGCGCCCTTTCATCTTTTTCGCCGTGGGCGCTACCTTCCTGGGGCAGGCGATCGCCTTTTTTAACCAATTGAGAAAAGGGGAGGAACCATTCGATGAATAATACCATTGATGTCAAAACATTAGCCCGGGCATTAGATAGCTTTGAACAACCCCCGCCCCTGACCGCAGTAGAAAAGGATAAAATGCGCCAGCGCTATATGAAGAAACATGATGTGGCCGTGATGTTGCTCCATTGGTTTAATGCGGTCAGTTGGTTCTTTTTGCTTTTAACCGGCGCCGGGTTATTGATCTCTCCCCATTATAAAGTAATGCCCAAATTCTTTCTGGAAATAACCGCCGGGTTGTTCAGCGGTAGAGCTACCATGTTAGAATTTCATATCTGGTTGGGGGTGACATGGATTCTCGTCATCACCACCAATACCATTTTTGGTTATCGCCGCTACGTGCGGAAAATGCGCCTTCGGGATATCCGTCTGGATGTGCCGGATTGGGAGCGACGCCTGAAAGCGATACAATGTGCCTTTTTTGCCAATGAAGAACTCTGCCTGGACCGGGATGATCTGCGCTGGTTGAAAATTCGTTTACTGGGTATCCTGGGGAAAACCGACGAACCGCTGCCCCCCCAGGGCTCCTTCAATGCCGGGCAAAAACTTTTCGGCTTGCTGGTCGCTCTGATGACACCTCTAATCATGCTCACCGGTCTGATTATGGCATTTCACCTGATCAGCACTTTTTTTGTCGCCTGGTCAGTCCCCCTTCATTTTATGGCGGTGGGACTTATCGTTTCCGGTCTAATGATCCACGTTTACATGGGTGCCGTTTTCCCGGAAGAAAAACCGGCATTTTTCTCTATGGTTACCGGAAGAGTAAATGAGTTATTTGTTTATCAGCACCATTTTAAGTTCTGGAAAGAACGCATCCTCCAGCAATATGAATGGCGCCTGAAAACTGACGGGCAAGTGCAAATCGAAGATGTTCTTCCTGATCGGCTGGCAGAAATGGTGCGAGAGAAGATTGCCGGGATGGCACCAATTCCTGAGAGGGAGGAGGAACCGCCTCGAAAACCGCGCCCCTATTGGCAACCCTACCTGGTGGGGGTTCTCCTGGGATTGCTACTGCTTTTTACCTTTTTTACCCTGGGCAGGGGATTGGGCGCTTCCAGCGGATTTGCCAGAATTGATGCCCTGCTCTGGAATGTGGTGTCTCCGAACCATGCCCACAACAGCCCGGTGTGGGGGCGCTATTATCGCGGCGGTTCCTCACCGCTGTCGAATTTTGTGATATTCGAACTCATCGGGGTGTTGATTGGCGGCTTCCTGTCCGGGTATGGCGCCCGCCGAATCAAAATATCGGTGGATAAAGGTCCTGCTATTAACCGCAAAAAACGCCTCATCATGGCGTTGCTGGGTGGCACAGTAATGGGAATTGGCGCCCGGATTGCCAGGGGCTGCACCAGCGGTCTGGCACTTACCGGCGGCGCTACCCTGGCGGTTGGCGGATGGGTATTCATGGTAATGGTCTTTGCCGGTGGATTTATCGGCGCATACTTCGTAAGGAGGTTATGGATATGAACGCACCTCTCTATAAATACGGATTGTTCGGGGAAGCGACCAGTTTTCTCCTGGCTCTGCTCATCGGAATCGGGTTCGGATTTCTGTTGGAAAAAGCCGGCTTCAGCAGTGCTAAAAAGCTGGTTTCCCAATTTTATTTTGAAGACTTCACCGTGCTGAAGGTCATGTTCACTGCTATAGTGGTAGCCATGTTAGGGCTGCTTTATTTGAACTGGGCAGGTTGGTTAGACCTCAGTAAAGTCTACGTTACCACCACCTACCTCTGGCCGCAATTGGTGGGCGGTCTGATTCTGGGGATCGGTTTTGCTATTGGCGGCTACTGACCGGGAACATCATTGGTGGCGGTCGCCATCGGAAAATTAGATGCCCTGATGTTTGCTATCGGTATCATGCTTGGCACTCTGGTATTCGGTGATATTCTCTTTCCCTATATCAAAGATTTTTACTACTCCGGTAGTCTGGGCAGGTTTACCCTGAATGAATTGCTGGGCTGGAATACCGGAGTGGTAGCATTTGTAGTTGTCGTCATTGCCGTGGTTTCGTTTTGGTTGTCGGAAAGAGCGGAACGATCATTCCACCCTTACCGGAATCTGCGTAGCCCCGAAACAAAAGAGAAGAAATAACCTGAGAGGTGTGAATATGAAGTCATTATCCCGACCCGGGAGAAAAATTACCGCTAAAACGATTGGGGCGGTGGTGCTACTCCTTTTGGGTTTCATTCTTGCCATTGGGTATCCGACCGGGGATGCGTTTCAGAAGAAAAAGCCGATTGTAGTTGTGCAATCAAAGGCAAGGAGTCTCCGTCAACCGGCGCCGCTTCCTCATTTGGAAAAACGGCAGCTTCCCACCCGACCCAACCGGCAAAAGGCGCCGCAAGCGCCCATAGAGGAAACGGAAGAGGAGGGTTGCTGATTATATCCGGAGAATCGTAAAACATCTTCAGGGTTAGTTCCCACGGGCCCATTTGCATGTGTTTATGCACACCCCGGTTAAGCATGTGCACAGAAGCTATATGCACATGGAAGGTGAAATACATCCGTTCCCCCTGCCACTTTTCTGCACGATGCCACATTCCCACCGAATTATATCAGTTTAATTGTATTTAACTTAACAAATTTAATTGAACAGTTGTGTTAAGAAACGTGGCATCCCTTTTGGTTACCATCATTTCTATAATCTCCTAAAAAACAAAACATTATCATACCGGGAAGCTCTGGCAGGTTTTTTGACAGTAGTATTTGTGAATATATTACCAAATAGGAATAAAGGAATGATGGGTGTGACTTTTCCTGCTTTCCAGTGAAGATATGATACTGTGTTCCTTGATCTCGGAAGGAAACGAATAGAATTCAAACACAAAGGAAGTTCTCATGGCGAAAAAATTTTCCAGACGAGAATTTATTAAAATCAGTGGCCTGGGGCTGGGTGGTGTTGCCCTGGGGAGTACACTTGCCAAATCCTTCTCAAACGGGTCTCATCGGAAGGCGCCATTTCCCGAACCGGCATTAACCGGGCCGATTCCCGGTAAAATTGAGTTAACCCCCACGGTTTGTGAGATGTGTTTCTGGCAATGCGCCGGTTGGGTACATACGATTGATGGCAAGCCCTGGAAGATCACCGGGAATCCGGCTGATCCCAACTGTCATGGACGGCTGTGTCCCCGGGGTACCGGCGGCATCGGTGCCTATCTGGATAACGATCGATTAAAAACCCCGTTGATTCGCACCGAGGTGCGGGGGAAGCAGACCTTTCGCGAGGCAACCTGGGATGAAGCTCTGGAATACATTGCCGAAAAGATGAAACAGATTGCCGAAGAACATGGTCCGGAATGTGTCGCCCTGTTTTCCCATGGGTCCGGGGGGAAATTCTTTAAACATCTCCTGCGGGCATTCGGCTCCAATAATATTGCCGCCCCCTCTTACGCCCAGTGCCGCGGTCCCCGGGAAGAAGCCTACACCCTCACCTTTGGGGAGGGCGTTTCCTCGCCGGAACGAACCGATATCCGGAACACCCAGTGCCTGGTGTTGATTGGCAGTCATATCGGGGAAAATATGCACAACACCCAGGTGCAGGAATTTGCCGAAGCGGTGGGTCACGGGGCAACTATCATTACCGTTGACCCGCGTTATTCCGTGGCTGCCAGCAAATCCAAATACTGGCTGCCCATCCGCCCGGCAACCGACCTGGCACTTCTGTTAGCCTGGATCCATGTTATCATTGAAGAAAAGTTATACGACGAGGAATATGTTCGAAAATACACCATCGGGTTTGATAAATTAAAAGAGTCGGTTAAAGAGTATACCCCGGAATGGGCATATCCCATCACCACCATCGAACCGGCATTAATCCGGGAAACTGCCCGGGAGATGGCGCGTCATAAACCGGCTACCATTGTTCATCCCGGGCGGCATGTCACCTGGTATGGGGATGATACCCAGCGCAGCCGTGCCGGGGCAATTTTGAATGCCCTGTTGGGAAGCTGGGGCAGACGCGGCGGCTTTTATTATGCCAACAAAGCTCACGTGCCTAAATATCCTTACCCGCCCTATCCCAAACCTAAAAGAACCTGGCGGGACGTCTTTCCGGATGTGTATCCCCTGGCAAGTTTAATTTTATCACAGGGAATTTGTGATGCGACCATTCCTACTCCTGAATTAGATTGTTCGTTTAAAGGCTGGATAGTTTACGGCACTAATTTATTGCACACCTTGCCGCAACCACAAAAAACTATAAAAGCCATTCAAAATCTTGATCTACTGGTGGCAATCGACATTATGCCGGCAGAAATCACCGGGTATGCCGATGTGGTGCTGCCGGAATGCACCTATCTGGAACGATATGATGACCTGCGGATTCTCCCCAACCGGGTTCCGGCAATTGCCTTAAGAGCCCCGGCATTTGAACCGCGCTTTAATTCCAAACCCAGTTGGTGGATTGCCCGGGAACTGGGGAAGAAGTTAGGCTTGGAAAAATATTTCCCCTGGAAAGATATCGAGGAATACCTGGACACCCGGTTAAAAGGGATTGGCTCCAGCCTGGAGGAGATGAAATCAAAAGGGGTGCTGGTACTGAAAGACCGTTATCCCCTTTATTTTGAAGAAGGGATTGAACCGCAGTTCAACACTCCCAGTGGTAAGATCGAACTTTACTCGCAAACATTAGCCGATTACGGATTTGATCCGATTCCGCGCTACACCCATCATGAAGAGCCGCCGGAAGGCTACTTCCGACTCTTATACGGCAGGGCGCCGACCCATACGTTCACTCGCACTTCCAACAATCCCATCCTTCACCAGACCATGAAAGAAAACGAGGTTTGGATTAATGCCCGGGTTGCCCGGCTGTTGGGGATTAAGAATGGAGAGTATGTGGTATTGGTAAACCAGGATGGGGTACGCAGCAACAAAGTAAAAGCCAAAGTCACCCAACGAATTCGCCACGATTGTGTGTTTATGGTACACGGTTTTGGCAGAACGGATAAACGCTTAACTCGGGCATACCTGAAAGGAGCCAGTGACAATCAATTGATTACCCGGGTTAAGGTAGATCCGATCATGGGCGGTACCGGGATGCGGGTTAACTTTGTTAAAATTGAAAAAGCTTCGGTTTTGGCATAAGAAGAAATCGATCCTTAGCGTAAGAGAACTTTACAGAACCTTATTGGAGGCATCAATGGCACGATATGCAATGGTTATAGACACCAAACGCTGTGTGGGCTGCGCCGATTGCGTGGTTGCCTGTGAAACGGAAAACAATGTGCCGGAAGGATATTGCCGGGATTGGATTGTGCAGGACGTCCGCGGGGAGTTCCCGCATTTGCAGATGGAGATTCGTTCCGAACGCTGCAATCATTGTGAGAATCCGCCTTGCGTACGTTGCTGCCCCACCGGCGCCAGTCATGTGGAAGTGGGCGGCATTGTGCTGGTGGATCATGACGAATGCACCGGTTGCAAAGCCTGCATTGCTTCCTGCCCTTATGACGCCCGATTCGTACATCCGGAAGGGTATGTAGATAAATGTACTTTTTGCATTCATCGGGTAAAAGAAGGACGAGACCCGGCTTGTGTGGAGGTCTGCCCCACCCATTGTCTGCATTTCGGCGACCTGGATGATCCGGACAGTGAGGTAAGCAAGTTATTAAAAACCCGACCTTATCATACCTTATTGCCGGAAGCCGGTACAAAACCGAAAGTGTTTTACTTAATTTGAAAAAATGGAGTGTGTCATGCGAGAGATAACCATCACCAGTGGTCGCAATATGCATTTAATCGATCCCCACTTAAGTATTTGGGGATGGCAGATACCAGTCTATTTGTTTATCGGTGGGCTGGTCAGTGGTATCTTATTCTTCTCCACTCTCTATTACATTCGCGGCAAGGCGGATGAGTTAAAAACCATCGTACGGGTGACACCATTGTTGGCGCCCATTTTATTAGCCCTGGGGCTGCTGGCGCTCTTTTTAGACCTGGAATATAAACTTCATGTGTTTCGTTTTTATACCAATATTCGGCTCCAGTCTCCCATGTCCTGGGGTTCCTGGACGCTGGCAGCAATCTTTCCCCTCAGCATCATCTGGGCTGCCATGCACATTGAACATGTTCTCCCAAACTGGAAGTGGCGATACCACTGGTTAAGGACGGGAGTTACGTTTTTCCAGAAAAACGGTAAAATTGTTGCCTGGATTGTCATGCTTTATTCAATTTTGTTAGGGATGTACACCGGAATCTTATTAAGTGCCTTTAATGCCCGTCCTCTCTGGAATACCTCTATCCTTGGTCCGCTGTTCCTGGTATCCGGGCTTTCCACCGGGGTAGCATTAAACATTTTGCTGTCTAAAAATCATCGGGAAAAGCATCTTCTCAACCAAATTGACGTGATGGCTATCGGGGTGGAGGTCTTTTTAATTATTCACATGTTCATGGGCTTTTTAGCCTCTACCCAGCAAAAAATAGAAGCTGCAAAAATGTTTTTGGGAGGTCCCTATACTGCCGGTTTTTGGGTATTCGTTTTCGGATTGGGATTAATTTTACCGGCACTGGCGGAACTATTGGAAGTCCGGGGAAAGATAACCCCCACTCGGGTGCCCTCACTGTTTGTGCTGATTGGGGGCTTAATACTTCGATTTATTATCGTTCAGGCGGGGCAATTAAGCCACTGGACATTTTAATAATACGACCTAATTAAAAGGAGATGCGGCAATGAAACCCGAGAAAGAAAAATATTGGTCACCTTATGCCGCCGGCTTTATGCTGGGGTTGGTCTTGTTGGCAACTTTTTTTCTGATGGGACGCGGCCTGGGTGCTTCCGGGGGAGTGATGCGAACCGTCACTTATGTGGTAGATAAACTGGATGCCGGGCATGTAGATCACAACCCCTATTTTGCCAAATACGCCGGCGGAGAAAAAAACCCCTTAAAAGATTTTCTGGTTTTTGAAATTTTAGGGGTAATCGTCGGAGGCTTTTTATCCGGTGCCTTAGCCGGTCGGTTAAAGTTTCGAACGGATAAAGGACCACGAATTTCTGTCCGCGGCAGATGGATTTTAGCCTTTTTAGGCGGTGGATTGATGGGATTTGGAGCACGTTTAGCCAAAGGATGCACCAGCGGACAAGCGCTTAGCGGCGGTGCCACCCTGGCTTTGGGAAGCTGGGCATTCATGATGGTCATGTTTGTTGCTGCTTATGCGATTGCTTATTTTGTACGGAAACAATGGATTTAAACGGCTCAGTTCCATCCCCCTAATCCAAGAAAAAAGAAAGGAGAAAAAATGTTCGCACCACTTTATAAATATGGCTATTTCGGGTTTGAAACCAGCCTGGTAATTGCTTTTGCCCTGGGTATTCTGTTTGGTTTTACCCTGGAAAGAGCCGGGTTTAGTAGTTCCCGAAAATTAGCACTGCAATTTTACTTTCGGGATATGACCGTGTTAAAAGTCATGTTTACTGCAATCGTGGTTGCCATGGTCGGCTTGTTATACCTCAACCTGGCAGATATTCTGGATTTATCCCGGATTTATCTGAATCCCACTTACCTGTATTCGCAGATTGCCGGCGGCGTCATCATGGGCTTCGGGTTTGTGCTGGGCGGATACTGCCCGGGCACTTCCATGGTTGCCAGCGCCATCGGCAAAATTGACGGCTTCTTCTATGTTGCCGGTATGTTGCTGGGAATGTTCATCTATGGGGAAGTGTTCCCCTCGATCCAGAATTTTACCCAAAGTGGATACCTGGGAAATGTTACCCTAAGTGACTGGTTGAGTCTTCGACCGGGAGTGATTGCTTTTCTGGTTATTTTAATGGCACTGGGCATGTTCTGGGGAGCCGAAGTACTGGAGCGAAAATTCTCTGAACCCCCGGAAGCTTCCCAACAGCCATCCGCTTCCCCGGGAGATGCCGTACCGGCTTCCCGTTAATCTTTTTGACTGAAAATTAAAACACAAGAGGTTAACAAAATGGCTTTAGAATCTGTGATTAATCGACGATTCGGTGTACTGCTTTTAATCATTCTGGGAGCCTTTTTAGCCATTTCTCCGGCAGGGTTGCGCAGACCCTCCAATTTTTCTCCCAAAGAATTAACCGCTACCATCATCAGCCGAACTGCGTATGTCACACCCGAAGATGTGGCAGCCTGGGTTATTGATAAAAGACCGGATTTATTGTTAGTGGATTTACGAACTCCGGATGAATACCAGCAATATCACTTGCCGGACGCTATTAACATCCCCCTGGCAAAATTGTTTGATAAAGAAAATCTGGAATTGCTCAATGACGAGCAGTACAACATCATTTTGTATTCCAACGGAAGCACTTACGCATCTCAGGCCTGGGTGATGTTGAAGGAGTTGGGGATCAATACCTATGTGATGGAAGGCGGTATGAATTATTGGGCGCGAGCGATTCTCAATCCTCACCCGCCCGGAGATCTGGCATCGAATGATGAAGTATCTCGCTACCAGTTTCGGATTGCGGCATCCAGGTTCTTTAATAATGGCGGGATAGCGGTACAAACAGCTCAATCATCTCAACCACAGCCAAGGCACCGAAAAAAAATAATACGTCGGAAAACCAAAACGGCTGATGAGGGCTGTTAACTTTCTCCTGCGGAGGATAATGGGAGCATTACTCTTGTTTATACGACCGGCCCGGCATCCTTGCCGGTCGTATCCCAATCCTGCCTCATGCCCGGCTTGCCCCCCCTCAAAGCATGTTCAATGGAAACCAATACAGGTTATCAGCAGAGTCCCCGGGCATTTAACCTCTCCAAGAAATAAAAAAAATGCTGGAAATTATTACCTGAACATTAGTAAGATTAGAACGCAGAGCCGGGGAATAAATCCTCCGGCTTGCAAAAGGTTCACTTTTTCCGGAAATGAACCGTGCTTTTTGATACCAACAACTTGAAATTTTAGATAAAAAGGAGAAAACGATGCGATTGCTGATTTTCATTGTAATGACGGCGATGCTTAGCCTGACAACCGATATTTTATCCCAGGAGACATGGATGGTAGATAAACCCCATTCATCCATTGCATTTGAGGTAGACCATGTGATTGCCTTATCGGAAATTTCCGATGCCGGAGAAGATTTCACCCTGGGTTCCACCCGGGGACAGTTTAAAGACTATGACATTAAATTTATCCCCGGCAAAAAGGATTTTTCAGACAGCCAGGTGGAAGTGACCATCCGGGTGAAAAGTGTGGATACCGGCAGCAAAGCCCGGGACGCCTACTTGCGCTCCTCAAGTTTCTTTGATGTTGAAAAATACCCCTTGATGACATTCAAAAGTACTTCTTTCAAAAAGACTGGCGATAAAACCTATAAAGTGATTGGCGATTTAACCATTAAGGATGTTACCAAACCGGTGGAGTTGGAATTTACATACTCTGGCAAACCCTTAGATTCCCCTGACTTAGATTACATCTCATTTACCGGTAAAGGATTGTTGTATCGCAATGAGTACGGTTTGGTATGGGGAGATGTACTGGAAAAAGGTGGATTTCGAATCTCTTATTATGTCAGACTAAATATTCAAGCAAATCTAATGCGCGAATAAAGAAAAAATGAGCGGGAGGACATTGTGAAAATGAAATCTCTGAAACCAGGATTGGTGATAATTCTATTGACATTTATTACGGGAATGATGGTTCAAACCGTCTTAGCGCAGGAAGAAGATTTTGAGGAACCGGAACAAGTTACCTGTACCCCGGAAACACTTACGACCGTTTATGACCAGCAAAAAGTCGCCCACCTCGATCCGCAACAACTTGGAATATGGTACAACTATGCCCGGGAATATTACAAATTAGCCAAATATGGCGACAACCCGGAAAATTACAAAGATGCCATCCCATACTATTGGAAAGTGATCGTTAACGATTCCCTGGGGACTTTCAAAATTGCCTATTCAAAATTAGTAGACTGTTATCTTCATTTTAATTATAGTGACAGCGCTTTAATTGTTATTACCCGGGGGTTACAAAGATTTCCGAACTATACGACCCTTCATTACCAGGCAGCTCAAATTCAACAAACCCTGGGAAGACCTCGCTGCGCCATCCCTCATTATGAAGCTCTTATTGCCGCGCAGCCGAAAGACCCGAAGGTGTTAAAAAATTACTGGAGTGTACTGGCGCAACTGTATTTCCAGGTGAATGACGAGCGAGCCGTTGATGCCCAGCAGAAGGTCGTTGAACTGGATCCAAAAGATGTCGAGGCACAAACTCTGCTGGCTCACATGATGGATGCCTTTGGAATGAACTCGCTGGAAGCATTGGAAAAAGCTTTTTTGTTGGATACCACCAATGTTTCCAATGCTCGCTTGTTTGGCAAAGCCGCTTTTGAAGCCAATCAATACAAAAAAGCCATTCGGGCTTTTCGAGCCATTGTCGTTCAAGATCCCAAAAACGTGGAAGCAATGTCCTACATTGCCCGCTCCTACGAAGGGTTGGAACAGCACCGAAAGGCCATCCGGGAATATAAAAAGATACTCAAGGTCGCTCCCAAAAGTCTGAACACCCTCTGTTCTTTAGCCGATGCATATTCCCGATTAAACGATTTCACTACCGCTCGCTCTTACGTGCGCAAAGCACTCAACATCAACTCTCATTACGGGTTGGCATATATGGTGATGGGGAGTATTTATGAGAACGCAGTCAGCTATTGTTCCGGCAAAAGAGGGAAACCGGGATATACTTATGATGACAAATTGGTGTTTGAACGAGCAATTGCTGAATACCAAAAAGCGGTTAAACGTGATCCCAATGTCGCTTCCTCTGCCAGAAACCGTATTAAAATGTTGGAACCGTTTAAAAGAACTCAGGAAGAAATATTCCTCCACAACAACCGCCAAAAATTGACAGACCCTTGCTATAAATGGATTCAATAATCGGATAAAAAATTGGGGCAGCGATGATTTGTATTTCAGCCCTCCGACAAAACCATCGCTGTCCCGAAACCATCTCCCGGAATTATGTTAGAATACTGGGCAATTTTTTTGATTGGATTTTTCAGCAGCTTCGGGCATTGCATTGGCATGTGCGGCGGTTTTGTGGTTGCCTACAGCCTGAAACTGAATACCGCTCAGCCGCTACGGGTTCCGCAACTCCTTCATACACTATCCCCACATCTGTTGTATAATTTTGGCAGGATTATTACGTATAGCCTGTTGGGTTACCTGTTTGGTCTCGCCGGGGAGGTGATGCGCGTGGTTGTGGGGTTGCATCGCTTTCAGGGGGTGTTGCAGCTTGTTGCCGGGGTGCTGATGATTTTGATCGCCCTGGAGATTGGCGGTTGGATTCCGGCAACTTTTAGCAATAATTTGCCGGGGTACGGCGCTTTTAAAAAAGTAATGGGGAAATTTTTTCAGCGGTTAAATCGACGTAATGTATTTTTGCTGGGCTTGTTAAACGGCTTAATTCCCTGCGGATTGGTTTATGCTGCCGGAGCAAAAGCCGCTTCTACCGGCTCTGCCAACGCCGGCATGCTGACCATGTTGTTCTTCGGATTGGGAACCCTGCCAGCCATGCTTGCAGTGGGCATAAGCGCCAATATGGTCTCGGCAAAGTTCCGCAGTAACGTTTTTAAGATTGCCACGGTTCTGGTATTTATTCTTGGGGTGTTTACGGTTTACCGTGGATATACCAATTATACAACCCCGTTTCCGGCATCCCGGATAAATGTTCAAACCAATGGTGTTCATTAAAGCGGAGAAGAATACACAACCGGCGCCCCGGGTAAACAAATCATTCGAAATCTATATACTGAAGCGGCATCAGAAAAATTACCTGCGGACGGCTGGTGGTAATGAATAAAATTTACCAGCGTAAAACGACTTTTCGTTCCCATTTATCACGCACTCATAAAAACTCCTTCTTAAGAACAATTATTAAAAAATGACAAAGATCATGTTTTTGTCTGATTTTAATCATTTTTAACTTCTTGCATTGATATTATATTTTTCATTATTTTTTGGACTTTATTGGCTTAAAACTAATATTGTCCATTCTTTCCCAAAAAATGGAGTGCCGGACTGAAACTTACCCCTGAGGAAACGTTAACCTTGGAAAGACAACATGAGCCCCCTGGAGATACATGATTTAGCTTTAGTAATCAACCAAACTGGAATATAGTAATTTAATTGCAAGACCATGAATACTCGGAACGGCAGTATCAAAATGAATTCAGGCATCCCACCTGTCTGTTATCATTGCGGTCTCCCCTGTGAACAGACGGATATTGTGCTTGGCGACAAGCATTTTTGCTGCCGTGGTTGCCAAACGGTATATGAAATTCTCGAGGCAAACGACCTGTGTCAGTATTACAATTTAAACGAAACACCCGGGAAATCCCCGGAAGAGTTTAACAGCGCCACCCGTTTCGGCTACCTGGATGATGAGACGGTAAAACGCCAACTGGTTGATTTTAGTGATGGCAAAATTGCCCGGGTTACGTTTTCCATCCCCAATATGCATTGCAGTTCCTGCATCTGGCTTTTGGAGCACCTGTATCAAATCAATCCCGGGGTAGAGCGTTCCGAGGTAAACTTCATGCGCAAGGAATTGGCGATTACCTTCCGGGAAGACGCCATCACGTTACGCGGGGTGGTGGAGTTGCTGGCATCCATAGGGTATGAACCGCAAATCAGCCTGGATGATTTGCAACGCAAAGCTGTCTCCTCCTCAAACAAAAGTTTGTATATCAAAATCGGTGTCGCCGGATTTGCCTTCGGAAATATTATGTTGTTGAGTTTCCCGGAGTATTTTTCGATTGCCAACTCTCCGCAATTTCACTACCGGCAGTTTTTTGGGATTTTGAACCTTCTCCTGGCGCTCCCGGTGCTATTCTACAGTGCATCCGAATATCTGATTTCCGCCTATAAAGGGTTAATCCACAAAACGGTGAATATCGACGTGCCCATCTCTATGGGGATACTCACCCTGTTTTTCCGCAGTTTTTACGAGATTGTCAACGGGAGCGGTGCCGGATACATGGATTCGTTCGCCGGGCTGGTGTTCCTGCTGCTAATTGGAAAGTTGTTTCAGAAAAAGACCTATGATACCCTGTCTTTCGACCGGGATTACAAATCGTACTTCCCGGTAGCTGTTACCCGGAAGGATGCAAGTGGCGAACAAAGTATTCCCCTATCACAGTTGGCAGTTGGAGATCGCATTCTGATTCGCCACCAGGAGTTAATTCCGGCTGATTCAATTTTAATTAGCGGGCGGGGATTAATCGATTATAGCTTTGTCACCGGGGAAGCTCAACCACAGGAACGCGCTTCCGGGGATATGATTTACGCCGGTGGCCGCCAGACCGGTGCGGCAATCGAGTTGGAAGTGGTCAAAGAGGTCTCCCAAAGCTACCTGACCCAATTATGGAACAATGAAGCATTCGGTGTTTCCAAAGAAAGCCGCATCACCACCCTTGCCAATTCCGTCAGCAAATATTTTACCCTGATTGTGATTGGAATTGCCCTCCTGGGGTTATTGGTCTGGCTGCCGGTGGATGTTGCCGTGGCGCTGAATGCCTTTACCGCAGTACTGATTGTTGCCTGCCCCTGTGCCCTGGCACTCTCCACACCGTTTACATTGGGAAATGTGCTGCGCATCTTCGGGAAACATCAATTTTATTTAAAAAACACCTCCGCCATCGAGGCGCTGTCCCATATTACTGCTGTGGTGTTCGACAAAACCGGCACCTTAACCCAATCCGGGAGATCCGCCGTTGAATTTGTTCCGGTAACAAAAAGCCCTGCTCCGGGTTTTCAACTCCGGATAATTAAATCGGTTGCGGTGCATTCCACCCATCCCCTCAGCGTCGCAATTTATCGCTCCCTTAAAGGGGTAAGTACCAGTGAGGTGCAGAATTTTCAGGAAATCCCCGGGATGGGGGTGACTGCCGTGGTAGATGGGCATACGGTTCGTATCGGTTCCCGGGATTTTGTCGGTACTGAAATCCTTGAAGCAGACAACGCGTCCCGGGTAATTGTCTCCCTTGATGATGAACCGATCGGCTATTTTCGGTTGAAGAATCAATTTCGGGACGGATTAGCCGGGGTAATCAACTGGTTGAAGCAACGCTATAAAATTTTCTTATTATCCGGGGATAATGACCGGGAGAAACCGCACCTGGAACAATTCTTCCCACCCGGCACCGAAATGCATTTTAATCAATCGCCTCACGATAAATTGGCGTACATTCAACATCTCCAGAAATCAACTCAGAAAGTGTTAATGATTGGCGATGGTTTAAATGACGCCGGTGCATTGCAGCAAAGCGATGTGGGTATTTCCGTTAGTGACGACTTAAACAACTTCTCACCCGCCTGCGACGGCATTCTCCACGGCAACCATTTTAGCAAATTACCCAAATTCTTGGAGCTTTCTCGGCAGAGCATGAATATAATCCGTTTTAATTTTGCACTGTCATTTATGTATAACATTATCGGACTGACCTTTGCCGTAAAAGGTGCTTTGTCGCCGCTCCTCAGTGCAGTACTCATGCCTGTCAGTTCTGTTACCGTGATTGTGATTGCCACCGGATTAACCAATTTGTTTGCCTGGAAATTGGGGTTACGAGGAAAAGCGTCTGATGCGTCTCTGAAAGCAGCACTATCTCCGGAGGATGAGAATCTTGCCTGGAATTCATCTTCTAAAGCATACCCGGTTCAGCCGGAGGGGGTAAGGTTATGAGTGTGATGTTTGTCTTGATCCTTGCCAGTTTGATTGTTGCCGTTGGTTTTTTGTTCGCTTTTTTGTGGGCGGTTAAAAGCGGTCAATTTGATGATAAATATACCCCATCAGTACGCATTTTATTTGATGACCCCCCGGTAAAGGAACCATCGGCATCCGGAACGGAGAAGCAGTCAATAAACCCCCAATCTGAGAATGAGCAACCGAAAGATAAATGATGATTTTCATGATTCACCTATTTTACCTATGTTCAACTATCTAACGGAGGAGCATGTATGGCTTTAGAGACTTTTTATTACGACAACAAAATTGTGCGGAACTTCGCTTACGCCACCATTTTCTGGGGGATTGTGGGCATGAGCGTCGGCTTGTTAATTGCCACGCAAATTTTTCATCCTGCCGCCAATTTTGGACTTCAATTCACCACTTTCGGTCGAGTACGCCCGTTGCATACCAACGCCGTCATTTTTGCATTTGTCGGGAACGGCATCTTTATGGGGGTGTATTACTCCCTGCAACGGTTGTGCAAAGCCCGGATGTTCAGCGATCTGCTGAGCAAACTCCATTTCTGGGGATGGCAGCTCATTATCGTCTCGGCTGCCATTACGTTCCCCCTGGGACTCACCACCAGTAAAGAGTATGCCGAACTGGAATGGCCCATTGATATTCTGATTGCCATCGTCTGGGTAATATTCGGCATCAACATGATCGGAACGATTATGAAGCGACGAGAAAAACACATGTATGTGGCTATCTGGTTTTACATTGCTACCTTTTTCACGGTTGCCATGCTGCATATAGTGAATTCTCTGGAAATTCCGGTCACACTCTTTAAAAGTTATCCCATTTATGCCGGTGTCCAGGATGCCCTGGTTCAGTGGTGGTACGGGCACAATGCGGTGGCGTTTTTCCTGACCACCCCTTACCTGGGATTGATGTATTACTTTCTCCCTAAAGCTGCCAATCGACCGGTATATTCTTACCGGCTTTCCATTGTGCACTTCTGGGCGCTGATTTTTATTTACATCTGGGCGGGTCCTCACCATCTGTTATACACTGCCCTGCCGGATTGGGCGCAATCGTTGGGAATGACATTCTCGTTAATGCTTATCGCACCGTCCTGGGGAGGGATGTTGAACGGACTGTTAACCCTGCGGGGCGCCTGGGACCGGGTGCGGCAAGACCCCATTCTGAAATTTATGGTGGTGGCGGTTACGGCTTACGGGATGGCAACTTTTGAAGGTCCCATGATGTCAATCAAAAGCGTAAACGCTCTTTCCCATTATACGGACTGGACCATTGCCCATGTGCACATCGGTGGGCTGGGCTGGAACGGCTTTCTCACCTTCGGGGTGCTCTACTGGTTGATGCCCCGTTTGTTCAATACCAAACTCCACTCGGTAAAATTAGCCAATTTCCATTTCTGGATTGGCACTCTTGGGATTTTGTTTTATGCCATCCCCATGTACTGGGCAGGCATTACCCAGGGGCTAATGTGGAAACAATTTACCGCTGATGGCTATTTGCAGTATCCCATTTTTCTGGAAACGGTTGTGCAGATTATCCCCATGTATATGCTGCGGGCATTTGGCGGGGCATTATATTTAACCGGCGCTCTTGTGGGCGCGTATAATTTGATTGCCACGGTGCGCAGCGGTAAACTGGTTCCCGAAGAGCAGGCACAAGCGCCAGCACTGGCTGACCAACCCGAACAGGTAGTCAAAAACGTCTACGGTCACCGTTGGATTGAAAGCCGCCCGGTGCAGTTCTTCGCCTTTACGTTCATTGCCGTTGCCATTGGCGGTATTGTGGAATTTGTTCCCACTTTTCTGGTGAAATCCAATATCCCCACCATTGCCAGTGTAAAACCGTACACTCCGCTGGAATTACAGGGAAGAGATATCTACATCCGGGAAGGCTGCAACTTCTGCCATTCCCAGATGATCCGCCCTTTCCGCAGCGAAACGGAACGCTATGGGGAATACTCTAAAGCCGGCGAATTTGTATATGATCATCCTTTTCTATGGGGTTCCAAACGGTTAGGACCGGATCTGCAGCGGGTCGGTGGTAAATATCCGGACGCCTGGCATTATAACCACATGCGAAATCCACGCTCCATGTCGCCCGGTTCCATTATGCCTTCTTACCCATGGTTGCTGAAACAAACGATCGATACCACAACGACTGCTCCCAAAATTCGGGCACTCCAAAAGGTCGGGGTACCTTATCCGGATGGGTATGACAAATTTGCCAACAAGGATTTAAGAACCCAGGCACAGAAGATTGCCGAAAACCTGAAGACCGCTAAAATTCAGGTGAGTCCTGATAAGGAAATTGTGGCACTGATTGCCTATCTCCAACGCCTGGGAACCGACATTAAGGTAAAAGAGAACCTGTCCGTTAACAACAAGTTTTCTACCCGGAGTGAATAATTCAGGGAGGCGGTTTGCCTCCCCTTGCTAACGTCTGGAAAATGAGGAGTTCTTTATGTTTAAACAAATTTTCGATAATATCCAGGGCGTAGAAATCTGGGCAATTATTGGTCTGTTGCTTTTCATTCTTGCCTTTGTCCTCATATTGGTATATGTGATGTTAATGAAAAAATCGGACGTAAAATACATGGCGAATCTGCCCCTGGAAAATGATTCACCCCAAAACGGAGACAACACCCATGGCTAAAAAGAAAATTAAAGATGAATTGCTGAATCATAACTATGATGGCATCCAGGAGTTAGACAATGATCTGCCTCCCTGGTGGTTGTATTTGTTCTACTTTACGATCGCTTTTGGAATCGTCTATCTCATTTATTACCATGTATTAGGGCTGGGGGATTTACAGGTGGCACAATACGAAAAAGAGATGAAAGCAGCACAAATGAAATATGCGTCGCTTACCACCCCGGCAGCACAGCAAACCGAGACCCAGGCACAACCGGAAGCTGCCCAGACGGAGATGCAGCCGCTTACCGACGAAGCCAGCCTTGCCCAGGGCAAAGAAATTTTTAAAGCCAACTGTATTCCCTGTCATGGTGAGTTTGGGCAGGGGGTGATCGGTCCCAACCTGACCGATGATTACTGGCTGCATGGCGGGCATTTTCCGGAAATTGTCAACACCATTACCAACGGCGTTCCCGCCAAAGGGATGGTTCCCTGGGGTCCCATTCTGGGGAAGGATAAAATCACGAAAGTTGCCAGTTATGTGATGTCTTTACATGGCACCAATCCTCCCAATCCCAAAGCGCCGGAAGGCGAAAAGATGGAGTATAATTGATCCCGAAAAAATTTCATTAACAACCCATCCCCTTTTTTCCGATATTTTCCTAAGCCTTCGGAGAAAAGGGGATGAAAATGAAACTTTATGGCAAAAAACAGCATCTAACAACTTATTTGAAAAAAGCAATTGAAATACAAACGAAAAGTTCTGAATACGTTTTTAATTAATCACACTGTTTCACCTAAAGGATTTCAGGGATTATAATGGCGGATCTAAAGCAAGAAATAAAGCAGCCGGTGCCCCCCCCCACTACCAACGGACAGGAATCCTATCGCGATAAACTTTCCACCGTTGATGAGGAGGGGAAACGGATCTGGATTTATCCGAAAAAACCGTCCGGTCCGTTTTACCGGGCACGAACGGTGGTGAGTATTTTTTTGTTAGCGTTTCTGTTTGGGGCACCGTTCATTAAGGTAAACGGACACCCCCTTATCCTGTTGAATATTTTGGAAAGAAAATTTATCATTTTCGGACTCACTTTCTGGCCACAGGATTTACACCTGTTCGCCCTGGCGCTGCTGACCCTGTTTGTCTTTATCATCCTCTTTACCGTTGTCTTTGGGAGGGTTTTCTGCGGATGGGCGTGCCCGCAAACCATCTTTATGGAGATGGTATATCGAAAAATCGAATATCTGATCGAGGGTGATGCCAATAAACAACGAGCGCTGAAAAAAGCCCCCTGGACATTTGAAAAGATTGCCAAAAAAACCACCAAACATGCAATCTTTTATGGAATTGCATTTTTAATCGGCAATACCTTCCTGGCTTATATCATCGGGGTGGATAACCTTTTTAAAATCGTAACGGAACCACCGACGCAGCACCTGGGTGGTTTTACTGCCATGATTATCTTCAGTGCCCTGTTTTACGGCGTATTTGCTTTCTTCCGGGAGCAAGCCTGCACCCTGGTGTGCCCTTATGGGAGACTGCAAGGGGTGTTGTTAGACCCCAACTCGATTGTGGTAGCGTATGATTTTCGCCGGGGCGAACCCCGCGGCAAACTTCGTAGAAACCAACCCCGGGATAACTACGGAGACTGCATCGATTGCAAGCTCTGTGTGCAGGTCTGTCCCACCGGCATCGACATCCGCAACGGCACCCAACTGGAATGTGTCAATTGCACTGCCTGTATCGATGCCTGCAACAGTGTGATGACCAAAATCAAAAAACCAAAAGGATTGATTCGTTATTCCTCCTACAACGGGATTCTCCAGGGCGTGGGGCTAAAATTAACTCCCAGAATTATCGGGTATTCTTTCGTGTTAATCTTTTTGCTTACCACCCTGATTTTTCTGTTAATGACCCGTGCCCCGGTGGAGACAACCATCTTGCGTACCCCTGGCGTTCTTTATCAGGAAACGAATGACGGAAAAATTCAAAACCTCTATAATGTTCAGGTAGTCAATAAATCTTATGACGATAAATCCCTTTCTTTTAAATTACTGAACAAGGATGGCGAAGTAATGCTGGTGAGCGGCGACAGGCTGCAAGTCCCCCGGGAAGGACTGGCGGAATCGGCTCTCTTTGTTCGCATCCCCAAAGAAGAAATTCAGGGAATAACGATACCGATTGAAATTGGGGTGTTTAACGGAGAGGAAAAAATAGAAACAATTAAAACCAATTTCCTGGGACCACCACAATAAAGAAATCCGCCCGGAAAAAATCCCCGGGGGGGGGCGGAATCGGCTCTTTATTATCCCGGTAAGATGTCCTAACAATTGCCCCGGGGAGCAACTCAATAAATTCCATGAATGTCGCGGGTGCGCTTTACGAAAAACCAATGTGTTCTACGCATCCCCGGCAAAATCAATTTGCCGATTTTTTAACAAAGACTCCAACTGGATAACATAAAATGAAAAAAGAATTAGCCTGGCCCATTGGCATTACCCTGACCTTACTTATTTTTGTCGGGTTTCTGGTAACTGCTTTTATTCTGTCCCGACAGGTACCCATAAACCTGGTGTCAAAGGATTATTATCAAAACGAAATTCAATACCAGAAACAAATTGATCGGTTGAAACGATCACGTAATGTTTTATATGAAGTCGACTGGCATTACAATCCTGCCCAACAACAACTCACCATCACCATCCCCCACCATTCCCCCAATGATTCCATTAGCGGCACCATCACCTTTTACCGCCCTTCCGATGCCAACCTGGATGTCTCCTTTCCGCTTCACCTGAACGGCGATGGGTCTCAGCAGGTGGATGTGGCGTCTCTAAAAAAAGGTTTCTGGCGAGTTTACCTGTTGTGGAAGGAGCAGGGATTGGATTATTTTGCCGAGGATGCGTTCACCGTCCAATGAGTTTCAAATATTAACTAACATTTCTCACTTCGAACCGGTGAAGTTGCTGTTCAAAGTGACGAAGGAAAACATTTCATAAATTCTTGTCTTTAAAGATTTATAACCACCTGTTTCTA
>CAYYGL010000070.1:0-22588 GCA_964471235.1 uncultured Calditrichaceae bacterium | reverse complement strand
GTGCTAATGGGGCGGAAGGCATTGTTGAGCACATAGAGGTCCAGGTCGCCGTCCCGGTCATAATCAAAAAAAGCGGCATGGGTGGAAAACCCCCGGTCGTCGATGCCGTATTCGGCAGCCGCTTCCCGAAAAGTCGGGATGCCGTTTTTATCATTTCCCTGGTTGATAAACAACTCATTGGCGCGGTTATCCCCTTCGATATTTCCGGAATTGCAAAGGTAGATATCCAGCCAGCCATCCCCATTGATGTCAACCATCGAAACACCGGTAGACCATTTATGGGACCCGGCAACGTTTGCCCGGTCGGTGATATCCTTAAACTGCATTTTCCCACGGTTCAAAAACAATTTATTGGGCTGTTGGTTGGCAACCAGATAAATATCCGGTAGTCCATCATGGTTCACATCTCCAATCGCTACGCCGCCGCCATTGTAATAGTTGCGATATTTGAACACATTGAAATCCGCTTCATCCACCAGAATATTCTTAAAATCTATGTGGGTATATGCTTCGGGAAGTAAGGTAAAGAGATGTTCAACCTTAATTACCGAAAGTTGTTTTTCATGACAGGAAAAGAAGAGAAAAAAGAATAGAAGCGGCAATACCAGGGTGGTTTTCGAGAATTTCATAAGGGGAATTTCGGACGTACCGGTAACAGGATACATAAGAATTAAGTTATGAAAAACCGAACGGCAGGAGAAGACCTGCCGCTCGATAGAAACTGATGGTGGTTCAACTTAATTTTTAACCGTAAGCACTTTCGGATCAATACCCGGGATTCTGGGTTAAATTGGGATTGGCATCCAACTGAGCCTGTGGAATTGGGTAAAGCCGTCGGAAGGTTTCATTGTTGGTTTTAAAATTCCAACTGTCTTCCCAGTGCCCGGTACGAATCAGGTCCTGGCGGCGGAAATTTTCCCAGAACAATTCATAGCCACGCTCATTCAGGATGTCATCCCGGGTTACACTTGCCAGGGGTTTATCCGGGTCAAAGGCACGTTCCCGCACCTGGTTGACCAGGGCAGTTGCACCCGCTACATCGCCTTGCATCAACAAGGCTTCCGCTTTGGTAAGCAGAATACCGGCATAGCGGAAAATGGCAAAATCATTCCCGGCGTTTTGATTGGTCGCTGCCGGATCGACCGGCCATTTCAGCACTCGTACCCCCTCGCCTTCGGTCGCATTCTCAATATCCTGAATATCCACGGTGAATACCAGAGGATTCCCCTGGCGGTCGGTGGTGGGCATCCCCTTATTGGGTCCGGCTAACCATACCTGTGGCCCAACCAGGAATTGATTGAGGCGCAGGTCATCGGGGTCGTATCGGTTGTAGAAATCAGCCACCACGGAGAAGCCGTTCCAGGGGGTCCAGGGCAACTGGTTGTAATGCAAGGTAGACATGTGACGGAAGAAACCCACTCCATCCTGATTGGCACGCCCAACCGCCCAGATAATTTCCGGATTGCTGGGACCTTCATTCGACGGGGAAAAAGTGGCAAAATAGTCAGCATTCAAATCGTACAAACCGGAATTAATGATGGCGTCACAGGCAGCCTGGCACTCACTCCACATGGCAGTGCCGGTATATACTTCGGCATTGAGATAAACCGTAGCCAGGATGGCATTGGCAGCACCTTTGGTAACCCGTCCCCAATTACCGGCGCCAAAAGAATCTTCCAGGTCCGGCAATGATTCGGTAATTTCATTTACCACAAAATTAAAGACCTCCTGCCGGCTACTCTGAGCGGGAGGATTGTCGGGATCCGTAAAGGCATCGGTCACAATGGGCACATTTCCATAAAGGTCCATCAAATAGAAATAAAAATATGCCCGGAGTACCCGAACCTCGGCGATAAATGTTTTCACCAGGGGGGTTTGTTCGGCTTTACCGAGCTCAAACAGCACGGAATTGGCACGGGCAACCCCTTCGTATAATTGCACCCAGGCATCGTTGATGAATCCCAGGGTGGGACGCCATTCATGACGATGAAGGTCTTTCCAGATATTGCCGTCACCCCAGTCACCCCCCCGCTGGGGAATTATCAATTCGTCTGAGGAGACTTCCTGCAAAACATGGGCGGATCCCAGACGAAGTGCCCTAATGAATTGTAAACCGGTATCACTGCGGCAACCAGTTCCTTTTCGGTTTTATAAAAATCATCCGCAGTGACCGCATCCTTCGGTTTTTTATTCAGGTCTGTACATCCCCCGAATAACAAAACCATCGGGATCGCTATCAACAGAAAACGAAGCATATATTTTATCATGACACATACCCCACAATTTTATAATAATACGAAAACGCTTTTTAATAGTTATCTTGTTCTGAATCGGTTTTTTGTAACCTATATTACTTTTCTTTAAAAATACTATTTAAGCCCGAGATTTATACCTAACGAGAAAGTCCGAGCACGCGGATAGTTGGTATAATCGATGCCCAGTGAGGGGATGCCTTCAGTAAAGGTATTCACTTCCGGGTCTAAGCCTTTGTAATCGGTGATTAACAGCAGATTATCGGCACTTAAAAATACCCGCAGGTTCCGGAACCAGTTGGTCTTGAAGGTATACCCGAGGGTCACATTCTGCACCCGAATGAACGATCCGTCTTCAATAAAGCGATCGGTATAGTTAACCGTGGCATTGGGACCAAGACCATCTTCCACGTCTTTCACGGCGTCGGCAAACATGTTCAGGCTGTTAAAGACGTTTGAGGGGCGCTGATATTCCAGGCGGGTATTGTTCAGCACTTCAAATCCCTGCACGCCCTGGATGGTAAAGCGCAGATCAAAACTTTTATACACCATGGTGCTGGCAATTCCAAAAGTCCAATCCGGCTGGGCATTGCCAAGGAAGAAACGACCGTCGTGCAGGGGGCCCTGGGTGGATTCGGGGCGATTGGGATCGGTGGATAAGATTTCGTTCCCATTTTCATCATACCCCAGGAATTTCGGGCCAAAGAAAGTGCCCAGGGGTTGCCCGGGGATAATGATCTGGGCATTTACGCCACTTAGCCCGGCACCGCTCACCCTGCCGTGAGTAATAAAGTCCCCTTCACCTCTTAACTTAATCACCTCATTTTTATTGGATGCAAAATTTATTGAGGAACGCCAGAAGAAATCCGAAGAGGCAACATTGATGGTATTCAACGTCACTTCAACACCGGTATTCCGCACTTCACCGATATTTTGCACCTGGGTTTCTACCGGCGCAGGTTGAGGCACCGGAATATCGAGCAATAAATCGGTGGTGTTTTTCCGGTAAAAATCAATAGAACCGGCGACCCGGTTGCCCCATAACCCATAATCCAATCCCACATTCACCTGGCTGGTTTGTTCCCATTTCAGATCGGGATTGGCTAACTGGGTCAGGGAGATACCGTTTTGCACATCGCCGCCAATGACGGCATTGGCGCCAGGACCCAGAAGCTGCAATGCCAGAAAATCACCAATATCCTGATTACCGGTAATCCCGTAGCTGACCCGCAACTTCAAGTCATTGAGAGAGGAAGATTTCAGGAAAGATTCTTCAGAGAGGCGCCATCCTAATGAGATGGAGGGGAAGCTACCCCAGCGGTTAGCGGAACCGAACCGGGAGGACCCTTCATACCGAAATGCACCATTGATAAGGTATTTATTATTTAACGTATAAATGGCACGCCCCAGGAAGGAAATCAAACGATTGCTGGAAGCAAATGATTCCGGGCTGAAAGTTTTAAAATCTCTACCGGCGCTGAGGTTGTGGAAGGAGAAAGCGTCGGTTACAAAATCCTGAGAAATGGCGTGGGAACCGGAATTATCAAAGTCCTGGAATGAATATCCAGCCCAGACCTCCAAATCCTGGTTTTCACTGAGTTTGGTACGATAATTTAAGGTGGTTTCCACCAGCAAACTCTGACGGTTGTTACTTAACACATCCGCTCTTCCGCCAAAAGCTGCGGCATAAGGCAACGCATTCGGTTGATACATTCCCCGATCCCCATTGCTGCGATCAAACCCCAAATTTACCTTGCCGGTCAATCCCTTGGTAAAGTCATATTCTGCCGAAGCATTAGCAAGCACCCGGATCAGAGTCGATTCGTCGTCGATTAATTCTGCCATTGCGACAGGATTCCGAACATCGGGGTTGGAAAAATGGTGGAACGTACCATCCGGGTTTCGTACCGGCAGGGTGGGGTTATATTTCAGAACGTTGGTAAACAATCCACCCCGAAAACCGCCGTCCTGACGGTATGGAGCATTATGTCGCTTGGTATAGCTGGGGTTGAGGCGAACATTCAGGCGCAATCTTTTATCGAGCATTTTATGAGAAAGATTCACCCGCCCGGAAATTCGTTCCCGGTCCGTTCCGATAATGATGCCCTCTTCATTCAGATAGTTTGCCGATACCAGGTACGTCGTATTTTCAGAACCGGCGCTGATAGAAATATTGTGATAATGACTGAACGCATCCTGAGTAACGGCATCCTGCCAATCGGTATTGGCATTGCCGCCTTCAAAATTAGCACCCAATTTGTCGGCAAATGCTTTGTATTCGGAGGCATTCAGCAAATCATATTTCCGGTACTGACTGGCAATACTGGTATACCCGTCATAATTCAACGTTAATCCGCCGGGTTTACCACTTTTGGTAGTAATTAAAATCACCCCGTTACCGCCCCGGGCGCCATAAATAGCGGCTGCCGAAGCATCTTTCAGGATGTCAATCGATGCGATGTCCGAGGGATTGAGGGTTGCCAGAGGATTTTCCCGCAAACCGGTACCGGGGTTGTCGGTTCCGGAGCCCTGCCCGAAGAATTCGGGAGTAGCCGTCGCATATTCTACCGGCACACCGTCAATCACAATCATGGGATCATTCGAAGCGGTTATCGAGGTGCCCCCGCGAATCCGAATTAGCGGAGCAGCACCCAAATCCCCACTGGATGAGGTAACGGTAACCCCCGGCACCCGTGCCTGTATCAATTGTTCCGGGTCAGTCGTAAAACCTCTGTTGAAAGAAGACTCGTCAACCGTGGAAATGGCATTGGTGACATCTTTTCGCTGCTGGGTGCCGTATCCAATCACAACCACCTCTTCGCCGGAAAGCGCTTCCGGTATCATCCGAACATTAATTACATCTCTATCGCCTACCTTTACCTCCTGATCCTGGTATCCAATATAATTGAAAACCAGAACATCATTGGGTGAAACATTTTCCAGGATATAGACGCCATCCACATCCGAGAAAGTTCCCCGGTCGGTATTTTTGATCAGAACATTTACACCTGCCAACGGAGATTGATCCTCCCCGGATACAATAACTCCTTTAACCGTTTTTCCCTGGGCGAACATCCCCCCAACGGCAAACAAACAGCTTACGATAAAACTTAGTAGTATAAGCTTAACCTTCATACGGACCTCCAACATTTTAATTTAAGGGTGGTACCTACTAAAAATCACAAACGGAACTTAGCTGGATACATCTACTTAATTTTAATGATACTCGTCATTCAGAAGAAATCGATATCACAACAGGAGGGTTTAGCACATAACTGAGAACTGGGTATGATATTGATATTACAGCAATGATAAATAAGGAATAAGAGGGTGAAAATGCATTAAAACGAAAAAGAGAAGAATGAGCAGGCTAAACGTCAATCTCGACTACCACCTCCTTAACCATCGTTTTAAGACCGAGTACAAATTCTCTTAATTTGAGGTGCTATTTAAATCATAAGTTTAAGATATTTCTATTAAAAACCTTATTAAACAATAGATAAGGTTGATAGTCTATGATTATGTTGGCATGTATTTACTGAAAATTTTAATATTTGTCAAGAGAAAATATGTGAATTGGACATTTTTTTTCGGGAGACTATCCGGGATTTTGATTGGGATGCAATAAGGTGGGGTTCATTTGGGTGCTATTTCAGGTGAGGTCGAACGCACGTCCAGTTAAATTCCACCAATTGAGAAAATCACAACGGTTCTCTCCCAATCGGATGAACATCATTTTGCCAGAACCAATTTCCGGGTATCGGTGAAAACGATCTGCCGGGATTGGAATACGGTTAAGCGGGAGAAATAGACCCCGCCGCTAACCGACAGTCCGGTTTCATCCCTCCCATCCCAGGAAACCGATTTTCTGCCGGGAGATTGAAATTGCCGTACCAAAACCCGTACCTCCTGACCGAGATTATTGTAAATTTTTAGCACAACGTGCGATGGTTTGGCGAGTTCATAAACAATTGTTGTGGAAGGGTTAAACGGGTTGGGGAAGTTTTGATGCAATGCAAACTGCTTCGTTGGAAGCTCTCTTTCACTAATGGCCACCGGGGGAATGTTGATGTTGCCGTGAATGGGGAAAATATACCAATTCGAGGAGACCGGGCAGGGATTGGGAGCATAAGCACCTAAGATACGGAAAAGGAGATTGGCATTATCCAGATTCACCGCCCCGTCTGTATGCCCGCCATCCTGACGATCCCGACCTTTTTTAACCACCCAATTTCCCACGGGAGATTGAAACTGAAATACCGGATCATTACATTGGTCGGAGGTGCTGCCCACAACTTGGAACAGGTTCAGGTATTGTGGATCCCATGGTTGGTGAAACGGCGCTCCGAAAAATTGGGAATTACTGTTGCAGGGAAAGTCACCGCAGCATGGTGTATTACAGATTGCGCCCTGGTAATCCTGTTGATGAATGAATATAGCGGACAGGGATAGCGGATAGTGCAATGAATCCAGTAAGGCGGCGATAAATTCATCATTAATATGATCGAGATGAAAATGAGGAGCAAAAAACATCAGACGAGCATGTGTGCGAGCAATACCGAAAAAATTGGTGATGATGCTATCTACCTGCAGGGCATCATCAATGGCATTGCGGGTGGCATCCCGGTCGCCCCGGTAGTACAGCACATCGCTGGTATCTACCGGCAGTACACTGCGGTCGCCATAGCCGGTGCCAAAAATCCATACGCTGTCTGTCAACCCCTTAATTACGTAAATATTGGAGGTATTGATTAGCTGGTTATTTCTACTCATGCCGCTATGCACCACGTAAATTTGGTTGGGAACAATTTCTTCGGTTCCGAATACCAGGGATTGCGCCGCAAGTAAGTCGGTTAGAACAAACAACAGGATAACAAACACCCCGGGCAAATTTTTCATTTTATCTCTCCGTTTCTTTATTGTCAAAAACAAGTGGTGTTGCACATTATATGCCATATCAAACAGTTTTGCAAGTAAGCGAAAAAAACAATGGATTGGGAACCAACCTCAGGGGATAGCGGACCGCAGCGAACCCTTTTCCCCGTCAGATTTTTTTTCCAAAAAGTATGCTCACTGTAACCGGATTCACCCCGCCACCGGAAATATCTTGTTACATTCCATTTTCGGATGTAGCTTATTAGGGTAACTTTCACCCGCTTATCACAAGTTTTGGCTTTTGAAGGATGCTTGCCGGGAAGAAATGGGGAGATTAAATTACACCGGTTGTGAACCTCGGTAATGGGGAACTGCTTTCGGCAGCCGCTCCATCAGGCAACAGGGGACAATAAAAAGGAAAGCGGAGATGATTCCGAGCAGTGTAGATGTTCTTATCGTTGGTGCCGGTCCTGCCGGTTCAACTACCGCGCGGTATGCCGCTCAACACGGCTTACAGGTGCTTTTGGTGGACAAACGCCAGGAGTTAGGCGCACCCATTCAATGCTCCGGTGCGGTCAGCGCCCATGCCTTAGCGGTTGTGGGGGTCATACCCGCTGAAGAATTTATTTCCACCTCTATTTACGGATTCCGAATATACGATAGTGTCGGCAACGCCACCCATATTGACTACCGGGAACTGAAGCCGCAGCCATATCAAGAGCAGCCATTGGGATATGTGGTGGACCGGCGCCGGTTTGATCGGTATTTGATGAACCGGGCGAAACGTGCCGGCGCCGAAGTGTGGTTAAAAACCGAAGCGCTGGGGTTCGACCGCCTCGATGCGCAATCCCTTGAGGTGCGGTTGAAACAGTTTGGCACTGAACAAATCGTTAGAACGCGAATTCTTGTGGGAGCGGATGGGGTGCAATCGCAGGTGGGAAAATGGGCAGGGCTGCGCACCCATATTCGGTTGGCTGAGATTGCCTCCTGTTTACAATATGTGATGGATGGGGTGGAAACGGAGGGATTGTTAGAGATCATCACCGGGCACCGGTGGGCGCCGGGTGGCTATGGCTGGGTTTTCCCCAAAGGAAAGGGTTATGCCGAGGTAGGGTTGGGAGTAATTCGCACCATTACCGAAAAAGACGCCCGCTGGCACCTGGATAATTTTTTGAAAAATTCGCCCCTGGCAAAGCGTTTTCAAAACGGTCATATTATTGAAGTGCAGGGCGGCGGTGTGCCGTTAGCCGCTCCGCTAAAGCGCCAGTATGCTGACAATCTCATCTTAGTGGGGGATGCCGCCCGGCATGTCAACCCCATTACCGGCGGCGGCATTCATACCGCGCTGGAAAGCGGGATGATTGCCGGAAGATTTCTGGGAGAGTTTTTTCAAAAAAACCAACCTGCCACATCAGAAAATTTATCGGGGTATCAACAACGCTGGGAAGAGGCGATGGGTACGGCAATGCGAAAGATTTACCGATTAAAACGGGAGATCTTTCGGAAACCATTGCCGGAGAGAGACCGCCTTCTGTACGAAACGCTGGCAAACTATTTTCAACCGGATTCGGAATTTAAAAAAGTATGACCGTGATAAACAAAGGAAATGGGAAGAAGGGTGAAAAAGGGAGCTGTTGGTAATCAACTGTGAAAATCTGTGAATTGAAATCCGTCATTTGTTACTCGTTACTCATTACGTTTCACGTTTAATTCTTCACGATTCAAACATCATGGCAGGAAAAACGCCCATCATATTTCACATTGACTGGAATGCCTGCATTCACTGCGGGCTTTGCGTGGCGGTCTGCCCGCTCACCGGGTTCATTACCCCCTTCGATACGATTGCAGTGAATATTCCCTGCACCGTCACCTGTATGGCATGTGAAGCCTCCTGCCCGGTGTCGGCAATTACATCGGAAGAAGCAGACGATACGGTCCCCGTTACATTGTAACATCCCGCCACAGGGCTTAACTCCACAACTTCATTACTCCCTAAAATTGTTTTGTTGATCCTGCCTGCCCGCTCAAGCTTTCTTTTATTCTTCCGTCTCAGCCACCCCGCTGTCCACCACCAGATCCCCAATCTCATCCAGCACCCGGGTCAGCGCGGCACCAATTGCTTTTCGATACCGAATCAGAAAATAGGGGTTCTCGATGCTGGGCTGGAAGGTGAAAATCCGGTTAAAATAGATAGGCAGGTAAAAGTGAACCTGGATATTGTTGGCAGCATAAGGCTCCATCTCCTTCAAGTTTTCCTTATTTTCAAAGAAAAACTCGTTGTATTCCGGGATGATCTCATCGGCAACCGCAGCACCTTCCACTTTCACACCGCTGTAATTATAAATGGACATCGCTTTGGTTTTGAAAAACTTGAGCAGGGAATACTTCACCGCGTCCTGACTGCGTGCTGCCATCCCGAACTTAATGGCTTCTTCAAAACTGCTTCCCAAATCCTCCCCGGTATATTGTTGACTCAGCTCCAGGGTCTTGCTCAGGAAATCATCTTTCTTGCGCTTGATGATATGCTGTTTTTTCGGACTCTCGAAATCAAAATCGAATGGTTCCCCGGTAGATGCGACCACGGTCATCTTGAAAAAGGGATGGATTTCGCTATCAATTGCCCGGGTCGGTGAATAATGGATGGCAAAGCCGCCGGAAAAGCTGAATCCTTCCCGGGTGATTTCCTCCGGCAGAAAAAAGTAGAGGGCAATTTCCTCCCCGGTAATGGCGATTTGATCCAGTTGAGTCGTCTCACGGTCGAAAACATCCCCATCAATCAGGATGGAGAGATACTCTTTCAAAGGCATGGCAGGATCATTCCCCGGCAGCACCCCGGTAATGACCGGGTGCTCTTCGCCCGCCCAGATGACCAATTTGATGTTATCGGAATTATCAATCAAATAGGGATTGTTGTTCAAATTTTCCAGCACCAGGTGGCGCCCGGGAAATTTATTGATGTAGCTGGCAGGTACCTTCAACAGCTTGCACAAATCCTTTAAAGCGGGGTGAGAGATAAAATGCCGTTTGTTGTTAATCAGCACCTGCAGCAGCCCTTCATCATCCATGGAAAAGTTCAGATTCTGAATTTGTTCTACCAATACCTCCTGTTCGTTGCTGCTGGCAAATTCCAGGGCGCTTTCGGCATCATCAAAGACCCCGCCCGCCGGCACCAAAGACCTTCCGTAACGGTAATATTCCATTCTACAACTTCCTCCTTACTCAACTATGTTTTTCGGGTTTATTATTATCCGACAGTTTTTTGAGAGCCAAAAATATAGCATAGTTCCCGGTAAAAAAACCGATTTAATTTTTTTTGATCAATGGGGGATAAATGCAAGGAAGATTGGTTAAATTGACGAGAGTAATCACAATTCATCAACCGTAAAAAGTAAAACATGAAGCGGAAAGTGATGGGTAAAAAGATGGGGAGAACAGGGAATTGGTTTTATGTGTTATTCACGGCAATATTGTGCCTTTCTACCATGCGGTCACAGGAAGTGTTCGTGGTCAGCGATGTTTATGCCATCCGACCCGATGGAACGGCGCAAGATCTGGTAGGCGGCGATTTGGGGGAGCTGAAACACCATAACGGGCACTGGGATGCCGGGAGTGGCACCATTTACCTATACGCCGCCCGGAATGAAGAGGTAGCGGTGCAGATTGTCATCCCCCGCAGCGGAAAGGGCTTTGCAGCGGAACTCAAGGGATTACAGGGACCGGCAGCCATTCCGGCAAACCGGGTAACATTCAGCGCAGTTGCCTGGATCCATCATGAGGATTTCGGTTTTCTCCCGGATTTGATCATCCCGCTGGACGGCAGCGTGAACGGCATTCGGAAGTTCGATATTCCCATCGGTTTTGCGGGCATCCCCCGGCCGGATAACCGGGTGGGGGTGATGCTGCTGGAAGTCTGGGTGCCCAAAAATGTTCCGGCAGGGAATTACCACGGCATCCTGCGAATTCATAACACCATCGGAGAAATCGCCCGGCTGAATGTTTCTCTGACCGTATTCGATTTTACCCTGCCCAACCAACCCACCTTTGCCTTCGAGTTTCTTTCCTATGGGATGCCATCAAAGGGTTTTGGGATGAAAGCAAGAATCAATGGGGATGGTTTGGGCAAACCGGCGCGTGTTATGCCCGAACAGGCGAAACGCATTAATTACCAGGTATATCAATTAGCATTTGATAACCGCTGTTTTGTGAATGTGCTGCCCTATCGCAGTCAGCGGGGGAACCCCACCCACGCCTATCCGGTTGCCGGGACCGGGGCGCAGGCACATATTATAAGTTATTCGGAATGGGATGATTTTTTTGCCCCGATATTGGAAGGCAGATTGAATAAATTCGGCGCACCCCCGGCGCATTTCCTGCTGCCGTTCAATATCAATTACCCTTATGTTTGCGAAAGCCGACCGGAAAAGCAGTTTGATTTCCGCCCGTTTAAAAACGTTATCCCGGCGGGTCCCGGAAGCGATGCACGTCTTAGAGAATTTGAAAACAGTTTTCAGACGATTGCTCACCAGTACCTGGATCATTTTGCGGAAAAAGGGTGGACACATACCACATTCCAGGTATTCTATAATCAAAAGCCGAACGCAAAGCGCAACCGTACGCCCTGGAAGTTAGATGAGCCCACCAGCTTAACCGACTACCGGGGGTTGGGCTACCTGTTCCGGCTTGCCCGGAGAGCCTTTGCCGGGGCGGCGGAAAAGGGTCTGCATATCGCCAACCGGCTGGATATCGGGCATTTCAACTGCGACCGTTTTTTAACCCCGGCAGGAAAACCGACCCGCTGTTACAAAAGCAAAGGGTACAACCGGGATCACGCCGACCGGTATTTAAAAGGCGTGGTGGATCATTGGGTGATCAGCACCAGTCATGCTGCCGGCGCCCAGCATCTTCTGGACGAATACCGGGCGCCGGGTGTAAAAATGATGACTTACAGCACTGCCGGAACGGGAAGCCCCCTCGCCGGGCATTACGGCAATTTTGCCGGGGAGGGCTTTATAGCCGCCCGAATGGGTTTACAGGGCAGGGTAATCTTCAAATTAGGCATGCGCACTTCCGATCCCAATCACCAGAAAAGCTCCTCCTATGAGGGTAATGTGTTTTATACAGGTCAGAATTTGGGTTTTCTGGGTGCCCTGGCCAGTCACCGGGTAAAGTTGTGGCGCAATGCGGTGAATGATTTCGATTATATTCGGCTGGCAGAGCAAAAAGACCCCGAAGCGACCCGGGAGATTTTAAAGCGCATGGTAAAAATCGGTCCTGCCAAAAGCACCAAATACCGCCGCCGCTCCCATTCCCGGGATTTCTGGTTTACCAACAACGTGGAAGATATCCTCGCCGCCCGGATTCGCCTGGCAGAGATCATTACCGGGCATCATATCGCCGATGTAAAAATAAAGGGTTTCAGCGAGCGCTTTACCCCCTGCGGTGCCGGGGAACGGATTGTAGGGTATGATTAGTAAGGTAAGGAGAAAAATGGGAAGGATGGTCCGGTGTCAGCTCCTGTCAAAGAGGCTGATATGTTTCACGCTTGTGCTGAACGGGGCGGGGGTCAAGATTTTTCATCCCAATTCCACAGGTTTTTCATCACCTTTCCCAGGGTTTTCGGAGAAGCCAGCATATTGGTATAGCTGGCGTTCGCCAGGGGACAGTAACATTCCTTATTCCGGATGCTTTTGCGAATTTGGGCTGCCTGGCTGCTGCGCCAGATTTTCTTAAAGTCATAATTATGATCCCGGAGGTTTCCCATGGAATCGGCACGGATACAGCAGGGCCAGACATCCCCATCCGGGGAAACCTGGGCAGACATTACCCCGGCAAAACAGGGAATGACCTGAGTGCGCTGCATAAGGATTTGCTTTACCAACTGGTAGTATTCATAACGAAACGCCTGAGCAATTTGAGCCACCCCTTTTTGCTTCCGCTTCCGCATCTCGCCACGCAAAAAATCGACCGCTTCCGAATACTGTTCCACCTGCGGCGTTATCGGTTCCCCAATCGTGCCCAACTCCACTCGCTCTTCGGCGATTTCCGTAATGTAAGAATCCGGCTCCAACTGAATTAATCCTTCATAAATCTCCTTGAAGTCAGCTACATTATAATTGGAAATAACAGTATGAATCCCCAGGGTAAAGTTGGGATACCGTCGCAGCTTTTTCAGGTTCTCGTATGTTTTCATGGCTCTTTCAAAATTGCTTTTAAAGCCCCGGATTTCATCGTGCTTCTCGCCCAACTGATCTAATGAGAGATTAATAATCACTTCCGAATTGGGACACCCTTCCACAATCTCATGCACCAGCTCATACATTCGATGATACAAACTTCCATTGGTGGGAATGTTGATAATCCCCGGCTCGGTTCTCCGGTAGGCGGTTTTGACCACCTCGGCAATATCCTTTCTCAGAAACGGCTCCCCCCCGCTGAAGGTAAACCAGTAAGGAGCATGACCCAGGTTGCGGAACAGTTTATCGTACTCCTCGACAGTAAAATTATTTACCCGTTTTAAATAAACATTGCAGGTCTTACAGCGGGAATTACAGGAATACAACAGGCTGATGGTTATATTCACCGGGTAAATGGCAGGTGCGCCCAGCGCCCGAAATGCATGAAACGCCGGCAGCTTGGACACCAATTGGATTTTTTTTAACAGAGGATTCATTGAGAGACCATTTTTTCAATTTTAAGACGGGCTTGTGCACCCAACAATCAAATCTACAAAGATATTCGAGCCTGGTTGTGATTTTTTGAGGAATTATCCGTTTTTATATTGAAATAAATTCTGCCTGAGAAATCCACATCCACAAAAAAAAACGCACCGTCAACTAAAATAACGGTGCGTTTGATTGGAATTCACATTTTCGATGAAACGGCTAACGGAGAAAAACCATCTTCTTAGAGCCCTGAAAACGACCATCAATTTGCAAGAAATAAATGTATACCCCGGAGCTTACCAGGTTCCCGGCGTCATCTCTGCCGTCCCAGGTATAAAAATACTCCCCGGCGGGTAAGTTTTCATTCACCAGGGTACGAATCTGCTTTCCCAACATATCGGTAATTACCAAACTGGTTGAGAAAGAATTACCCCCGGTTTGCGCCCCGATGGAAAACCCGATTTGAGTAGAAGGATTAAACGGATTGGGATAATTTTGGAACAACTCGAACGCATGTGCCAGATTCGGTTCATTTCCATCCGGATTGTCCACCACATCAATTTCAATAGTGCCGTTTCGGGTTCTCTCCCCGCTGAAGGATACATCCCAAAGCGTGTAATAATAGGTATGGCCCACCTCAACGGTGCCATCATAATACTGATAGATGCGCCGGGTATTGGAGTTACCGGAACCTGCCAGGGCTTCATTGGTATTATAACCGGCAATTTTCTGAAAATTGTCTTCATTGTCAATCGAGCGCCAGATCTCAAAACCGAGGTTGTTAATTTCACTCTCGGTAATCCATTTTAATTCCACCCCATTATTCGCCAGGGAAGCCGTAAAAGAGGTCAATTCCACCGGTAAGGGATTATCAGGTGATTGACTGCCAAGGATGTACTCCGATTGAGTTTCGTTGACCAGAGAGAGGGTATTTGCTGCTGTGTTCAGAGTAGCATTTTTTTCAGTCCAGGAAGTGGTACCATTATTCGCCCGGCTGGCGAGGTCTAAGGTGCTCTCGTTGGTAATACCCGGGTGCCCGGTATAATTATAGGTGACATCATAAGTGACCCCGCTGCCCCCGGCAACATAAACGCCCCAATAGCGCAGGGGGTCTAAACTGGTGATCGCGCCAGGCGGGGTGGTGACATTGGGCGCTTCATCCACCCGATACACATGAACTCCGGAGGGCAACGTTGTTCCGGAAACATTGCTGATGGTTAAGGTATCCCCATCGCTATGACCGATTTTAACTGTTTGCCCGGTCCAGGTGCCGGTATACACATTGGCGCTGGTATCCCCAACTGCCGCTCCGGAAGTTTTCCAGGCGGTTGCAGTGTTCATGTTCACCAATGTGCCATTATTATGGTTGGATGTTAAATCGGTAAGGGTAGAAGTACCGGCATTGGCATCAAACCGGTAATATGCCACCAACCCGGTTTCGGTGCCGGTCAACTTTTTGCACATGTTATCGCGGATTTGCTGCTGGGTGCGGGCAACATTCCAGATGCGCAGTTCATCCACCTGCCCCTGGAAAAAGTTGGTGTCTCCGGGGCCAGGAAAAGGTCTTCGATCTAATGCCGCGATGGTACTGGCATCTAAACTAAAGGTGCCGGTTGGTATGTAATCCGAGATAGTATTATCGACGCCATCAATGTATAAATTGGTGGTTCCGTTATTATCCACCCAGGCAACATGGTGCCAGGTGCCGTCAAACACCACATCGGTCGAGACTTGATGATTAATCAAATTGGTTCCGGCGTCGTTCCGAATAAAAATATCGATTTTGTCGGTAGCCCCCACAGATATTCTACCGGTAGAGATATTGAACAAAGGTGCATCATTATTCGTGCGATTCGATTCGGAAAAAACCCTTGCCTCATCCTGCCCGCTCAATCCAATCACCCAAAATTCCACCGTATAAGTGCCGCCGGATTTAAGATAAACCGGTAAAGTTGAGCTGGTGGGAATTCCGACAAAATCATTACTCCCATCGAACTGCAAGGTGTTACCGGGACCGGGAAATTGTGCCAACACTGAAACGTTCAAGGATAACAGGGCGATAAACAGCCCGGTAGAAAATAGATTCCGTATCCTGTGTTCCATGAATATACCTCCCTTAGACGTATTGAAATGACATCGGTTAATGGTTCTAAGAGTAGCACTTACCGAAACAACCGTCTCGGTTTTACATCCATGTAAACAGTTTAGAATCCTTTGAGTGCTGAGAGAAATGGTTTGTGGGTCATTATCCCTGTACTCATGCTCACCCGGACAACGACGCCGCCATCAAATCCATAAACGATATAAATAAGCTAAACGGTTCTAATTCACCATTCCGTTTTTACGAAAAGAATATCAATCTTATCGACGTTCATTCGGGAAAGTTTAGAAAAAACAGAAGAAAAGTTCCAATAAATCACTTTTCTCAAAAGATTATTTGACCAGCATCAGTTTCCGAACCGAATTCTGCCGACCGGTTTTTAACGTATAGAAATAGACACCACTGGCAACCGCTTGCCCGGTATCATTTCGCCCATCCCAGGTAATTAAGTGAACGCCGGGGGAAAGATTACGAAGGGGAAAAATCTTTACCACTCTGCCGTTTATATCATAAATAATTAATTGGGGGGCTGGGGATAATGAAGCCCGGGAAAGATTTCCACCGGATATCCGTAATGGGATTTGGGTAACGCCGTTAAAGGGATTTGGATAATTTTGCCCCAGGACAAATTTTTCCGGTATATCGTTCGGGGAATACTCGATTGACAGAATTTGCAGGAACTCCCGAAAGCCGTTGATATCCACATCGGCTAACTGGTAAGTGTAACGATTTCCGGAAGTGACATCGTTGTCTAAAAATTGGTAAGATTTTCCGGTGCTGGAATTTCCGGCACCGCGGAGTTCCGGATTGGTTGTAAAATCCGCAATGAGTGTTCGAATGGTATCCCGGCTATCCGCTCGCCAGATTTCGAAACCGGCGTTATTGATTTCGCTGGCAGTGCGCCAACTTAACAATATGCCCCCATCCTCCGAAGCCGCATTAAAGGCAATCAATTCGACCGGCAACGGGTTATCCGTGGTGCGGGAACCCAGTGTCCAACGGGAAAAATCCTTAAAGTCGGTGGTAATACCGGTTACCGTAATTTTGTTGTTTGCCGCATCAACTGTCTGACTGGTGCCGGCTACCTCCCATTGCCCGGTGGTCTCATTCCAGAGACAAATAACCAACTGACTCTCATTGGTAATGTTGCTCCACTCATTTACATTTCCGGCTCCGTAGAAAAAGTCTATCGAAGCAGTGTAACTGGTTTTTTGAGTGGTTATTGTATAATACCCATTGGTCGCTACATGATCGATAGCCGATGACAACGAGGTGTTATCGGGTACACTACCGGCATTGTAAAAAACGGTCACCAGCCCCGAGGTTCCGGCGCTGAAGTCGATACTCACCTTTCCATTCCAGAAGGAAGTGGGTGGAGCATCTCCGGCAACGATGGTTTGCGCATCGTCCAGGTCATTTTCATACCAGGCAACGGTATTGGATTGTTCGGCGCTACCAACCACATCCATATCGCCGTCCCCATCCAAATCCACTGGAAAAGCAAAATAGTTCCGGTTCAAAGTGGCATCAATCACCCTGATGGTAAAATTTTGAGTGCCATCATTTTCAAACCAGGCAAAAAGATCGACAAGGTCACCGGCAGCAACGACATCCATATCACCGTCGCCGTCCACATCGGCGCCCAGGGCAGAGCGGGCATTGGTGAAGCCGGAGGACAGAATTACTTGCTCAGTTCCGAAATTCCCGTTTCCATCATTTGCCCACCAGGATAATCGCCCGTTATAAAAACTGACGGAAAGCACATCCAGGTCACCATCTCGGTCCATATCAATCAGATCAACTGTATGTGCATCGCTATAGCTGGATTGAATGACTTTCTTTACCCATCCCCCATTTTCAGGCGTGCCATCATTTTTCCACCAGCTTACCTCGTTACCGGAGAAACTGGTCCCGACGACATCAAAGAAACCATCTCCATCAATATCTCCGGCATCAATATCATCCGCATCGGGGATGGAGGTGGCAATAAAGTGCTCGGTAAATGTCCCGGTGCCGTTGTTTTGAAACCACCGGAAATCATTCCCCGGCGCACTATTGGCGGTTAAAACATCGAGATTACCATCATTGTTCAAATCAAAAGTAAGCAGAGAATAATTTTGCGGGGCTGTGCTGACTCCCAGGCTATCGACCACCCAGCTACCGCCACTAAATTTCCAATAAGCTGTACGATCGTTCCCAAAATTTCCGGCTAATATCTCCAGCTTGCCGCCACTTATGAGATCACCGGCATAAACGCCACGAGCCCCCAAATACGTTTTGGAGATGCTGGAAAATGTAAATGTCTCTGAGCCATTATTCTCGAATAAGGCAATGTTTGTACTGGCCGGGGATTGGTTCGAAGCCGCAGCAACCACATCTACATCTCCATCACTATCAATATCTACGGCATACACTTTCTTTGCTATATCCAATGTATCACTAATAATATGTTTGGTAAAACCGGGTTGAGCGTTTACGACCGCAGTACCGAGAAATAGCGTGAAAATAAAGGTGAGTGTGCTTCTGCTTTTCATGCTGTGCCCCTGATTCGAGTTCAATCGCATTCTTTAAATTTGAATTATCCCCTCAACCACAATTTTTAGCTGTTCAGGAATGCGGTTTTGGTTGGAAGATTCCTACACTGCCAAAGCAAGTGTAACAGATATAATAATTCATACTCGCTGGATTAATGTTATGGGGATCAAACCTGCTAATTTCATTTTTTAACGATATTGGGTTCATGAAATCCTGCCATCCATTTTTAATACCGCCCATGAAGAAGAAACAGTGATTCGCCCGGCAGAGCCGGAGGAATATACTCTCATTGGTTCGGGTGAAAAAGTAATCGTATCAACTGAAAAAATTGCTGAGGGTCTGAGAGGTAAAAAATCAATGAGTATACCAGGGCGGAAAACATACTCAGGGTGAATAATTGAATCCAGACTGAGCTCCATGCCGATGTAAAATGAAATTCAATAATAGCTGCCAAAAAAGCACACAGGAATCCATTTAGCAAAATCGGTTTCCGCAATCGACGGGAAAACGAATGAAAGGAAACGGAGAGCCAATGTAAAATGCGACTCTCGGCAAATAAGAGCAACACGAACAAGATACCGGTGTAAACTAACAACATCATGGTAAAACTTGCCATTGCACCCAGTGGAATGAACACTCCCAGTAGAATCGTTTGCACAGCATTCAAACGCATTTCAAACACCGGGCGTCCCAGGGAAAGACTAACCGCACTTACCATTGTCCAGGTCGATCGGACAAATCCCACCACACTGAGAATGCGGATGACCGGAATCACCGCTCTCCATTTTTCACCATACAGGGCTAATACGAACGGTTCGGCGAGCCAGAAGAGGGAAACAAATACCGGGGTGATAATCAACATCAGAATAAAATGATAGTTCAGAAATATCTCGGTATAATCTTTTAAGTTCTGTTGTAAACGTGATAAAATCGGAAAGAGAACTTTTAAAAAATTTTTGGCGACTCGTTGAGTAGGCAGGTCGATGATCTGAAATGCCAGGGAGTACAGGCCCAAAACGGCGCTGCCGAAAAAATAATTAATGAAAAGACTGATGATATTCAGGTTCAGGAAATTTAACAGGCGAGACGCAAACACAGCGCTGCCAAAGGGAAGAACGTCTTTTATTTCCGTTAATTTCAATCGGAACAGGGGCTTCCAGCGACTGTAGAACCACAGGCAGCCCAGGAGGACGAGTTGTTCGATGATAATAGCCGGAACAAAACACCATACGCTTCGCCACCAGACTGCCAAACCTATTGCCACGCTTCCGTATGCCAGGGTAGCGGCTGCTTCGGAGAGTGCCAACTGCTTAAATTTCAGGTGGCGGGTTAACAGAACTCGCGGGAGTACAGCCAGGGCATTCAGAGGGACAATCCACGCCAGGGAACGGATTAAGGGACCGACCGGAGGGGTTTTCAACAAACCAGCGATTCCGTCTGCCAGCAGCCATAACGCTACCGCCAGCAGAATTGATAATGCCAACAATCCGGTAAAAACGGAATGGTAATGATTATCATCCGTATCAACTTTCTGGATTAATGCCGGCGACACACCAAAATCGACCAGCACCTGGAGAAACCGCACCACGATGAGTGTTAGAGCAATCCAGCCGAAATCCTGGGGGGTTAGCAAGCGTGCCAGACCAATCGTCACCATAAACGAGACAGACCGTGTTGCGGCTTCCCCGGCACCGGTCCATTTCACGCCGTGAACGGAAGAGGCTTTTGCCTGCTGGTAGCTATCGCTCGGCTCTTCTTTCTTCATGCAGACCCTTTGACGATGAAAAAGTGATGCCCGGGAAATTCACGCCCCCGGTAATGGCGGAGCACCTGCCCGGAACCAAAAACTTCCCGCACCAGTTTCCCGGCGGTAATTTTACCTTCCCGGGAATGGTATATTCCAATCTCCCATTGGTGATCACTTCCGAACACCCGGCGATTCCGGAAAAAACGAGGGAGGGTCAGGGTGATATTCAGGGGCTTAAATTTTCGGAACAGACGGTTGCATTGCACCTGCCAGAAGAAATTGGTATCCGGTACGGAGATGATCAGGTATTTCACGATATGCTTCCGTAGATTTTCCACTGCCCGGGGTAACAATTCATAAGGAATGTGCTCCAGCACTTCAAAACAGACTCCCACTTCAAAGTGTCTGTCCAGGTCGAATTGCTCGGCGGTGATATCGGCAACAATATCCGGCTGTAGATCCGGTAAGACATCTAACGTTACAACCGATTGCTGCAGGATGTCTGTGAACAGATGCGCCAGGAACCCATTGCCTTTGCCAACTTCCAGGATGGTATCATCCTGTTCACTGTATCGGTAGATCGCCTGCACCTGATCCACATAAGTTAACAGCCGCTCCCGACTCATATAGTGCCGATTGTAAAAGTGTTCCCGATTTTCCATCGTCCTCACCATAATTTTTCAATGAAATCAATTGCACCCTCGACACCGGGATATTGTTTGACGATTTTCCGAAGCCGGGCTGCCCCCTCACGGTAACGAGCCTGGGAATATACGTCCAGGATGGTTTCCGCTACCTGCTTTGCCGACACCTGGAATTCGCTTTGGTATGCCAGTGAGAACCTCCCGCCTTTCCAGCGTCGTTCCATATACTGTAAATGTTTTTTTCGGTTCTCCGGGATTACCACTTTAGCGGCTCCCTGTTGCACCAGCCGTCTTCCGTTCGACTCCTGCTCCGTATGAAAAGGAAAAATGACAGACGGTTTTCCGGCGCGTACTACCTCCATCGTCGTTCCATACCCTCCATGAAAAAACACCAATTCACTGTGAAAGATGGCAGCATCTCCGGGAATCCAACTCACCCAGTTAACCCGCTCGCTTGAGGGCGGGAGACTTTCCGCACCGACTTTTTTACCTGTGGAGATCACTGTCCGGAAGGGTAAGCGAGCAACGACTTCTTCTAAAAACTGAAAAAAACGGACATTTCCCACCGGCGAGGCCCCGCCGCCAATCGTCATATACAACACCGGTTCTCCCGGCTCGCCAAACTCCGGCGGTCTTTCCAGTGTTTCGGTTGATGTGTTTTCCCACAAGGGTCCCACGTAATAAGTATTTGGGGGTAGTGGAGAAAGCGGCTCAATTTCCGGAATGCCGGGGATCAAATACAAATCTCCCCGGAAGAGGTCTTCCGGGGTTTGCAATTCCGGTAATTTCCATTTGCTAAGGAGCCGATTAAACATTGACAGCACCCGGGGTGGTCTAATTTCCGGTGGTGGACTCTCCCACCAGACCAACCGGGGCGCGATGGGATGCATACCGGAGCGAATAATCTGTACCACCGGAATATTAAGGTGCTTGCCAATAATTCCGGTTAACAGGGAGAGGTCGCCCACCAGCACATTCGGACGAAACCGTTGGACTATGTTGCGTAGTTCAAATACTGCGGCTTTTAGACGCCAGAACGAGGTAAATCCATCCCGCAGCACCTGGTAACTGGCATCGGTAATATACAAATACGCCGGTTGAAAAGCAGAATCGGAACGTGGGCGTGCCGGAAAATGGGGGACATAAATGGAGAATCCCGCCTCCTTTAATGGACTCCGATGTTTTCCCGCCACCACAAAAGCAACTTCTACCCCGTTATCCCGTAACACTTTTCCCAGTGTCAGGCATCGGGATATGTGACCGAATCCTCCCCCCATGTATCCCGGCAGAAATAACACACGCTTCATGAAGTTTGCTCCTCCTTGCCCGGTGTTCCGGTGAATGTGTGCGTCAGCCAATGTTCCGCTTCATCAAGCGCTTCATACACAAATGCTGCTGTGGTGGCTTCCGAACCGTAAATCATGTGGGTAGGAATTTTTCCCTTAAAAATTTCATACGCCCGGTAACCGTGTTCGTTTTCCGGGTAGCGGGATATCATGATTTCCACATATTTTTTTAAAACGTTTTCATCCATTTCGTTAAGATAAGACATGCTTGATAATGCCAGTGCTGCATCCAACGGATTGAGAGATTTATGAAAAGGGTTCATTTCTTCTCTCAGGTAAGAAAGGAGGTGCCCCCGAATAGCATTCATATTTCCAACCGGGTCCAGAGCAATCTGTCGGTCGGCATTCAGCCGCTGCCATTGCAGCCAGAGCCGGGCAAACATTGCCAGGTAAAATTCCGGTATGTAAAAACAATATCCCCGGGGA
>CAYYGL010000069.1:8640-22649 GCA_964471235.1 uncultured Calditrichaceae bacterium | reverse complement strand
GCCGGACTCGGAAAGCAGTTGAATTTGTTAACGGAACATTTTCAAAACAACTTAAAACGACTGAACGAGGAGTTGAAAAGCTATCAACAAATGCTGGCATCTATCCGGGAAGGAATTCTCGTGATCGATCCCCGGCGTATCATTCGATATTGCAATGAGACCGCCGCCCAATATTTAGCTATTCCACAGGCTGAGGCGATTGGGAAATACGATTATCAAATCATCCGCAACAAACACCTGACGTCTTTGCTGGATAATTTTTTTCATCGTCCCATCGTTGCCACCGATGAGGTTCAGTTGGATGAAAATCGTTATCTTGAAATTTTTATCACCCCCATTGAACGGGAGCCGCTAAGAGCAAAGGGGGCTTTGTTACTGTTCCGCGATATCACCCAATCCAGACAGTTGGAGAGAATCCGCCGGGATTTTGTGGCAAACGTTTCCCATGAATTCAAAACGCCTCTGGCGGCAATTCGCGGGTATGCGGAATCGTTATTAGATTGGGGATTGAATGAACCGGATACCAGCCGGAAATATGTACAAAAAATTATAGCACAGTCCCAACAGTTAGAAAACCTGGTAACCGACCTGTTGCAATTAGCGCGAATTGAACGATTACAACACATCGATTTGCATCCTTTTTCGCCCTTCCCGATTATCGAGGAAGTTGTGCAGAACTACCAGGAACCGGCGAGAAGAACCGGTATAACCCTGCATATTCGCAAGGAAGCTCCGACAGTCACTATTATGGGACATCCGGAGATGTTCCGCTCCATCATGGTGAATTTAATTGACAACGCCGTGAAATACACCCCCTCGGGCGGGCAAATTATCATTGGATTGAACCCCCTCGATTCTCACTGTGAAATTTTTGTGAAAGATACCGGAATGGGTATTCCCGGGAAAGAATTAAAACGGATTTTCGAGCGGTTTTACCGGGTGGACAAAGCCCGCTCCCGGGACATCAGTGGCACCGGTCTCGGTTTGTCTATCGTCAAACATCTGGCAGAACTCCAGAATGCTCAAATAGATGTGACCAGTTCTGAAAATGAGGGGAGTTGTTTTACCGTGGTTTTTAAAAAAGCGACGGCATAGGCAATGGATTTGAGAACCGCCGCCTTCGCCTGTTTTCCGCTCCCGTTCTCCCTTTTACCCCATCGAGATGCTTAACCACACGCCTCCCACGGCAATTGCCGCAGCAGAAAATCCGAACATCAACCAATTATAGGCATACTGAAATTTGCCGCTAAATTGAAGGTAAATTTTACCCAGCGCCCAGGAGAAAAATGTCATGGCGAAGATGGAGCCCACCCCAAAACACACCACATAAGTTAATGAGGCAAGGCGTGTGGGCAGCACCAACGCCGGTAATACACCCAACAGATGGGAACTGCCTGCCAGACCGTGTAATAAGCCAATGCCCAATGGGGCATGAGAATGATGATGCCCCTGCTCTTCCTCATGTTTATGCACTTCCTCCCCACGGTGAATGTGAAAGTGAGCATGTTCCACCCCATCATGCCGGTGAGTATGATAATGCAAGCGGGCGGTATAGGCTTTTCGAATTCCCCAGATGCCGATGGCAATCAACATAACGCCAACCAGTCGTTCACTCCAGGCGGAAAGAAAGCCTATCGGCAACACTTCCCGAAACAAAAACGCCAGCAAGCCAATTGCCCATACGCCAAGGGTATGCCCGATGCCCCATTTAAAACCGCTGATCCAGCTTCGTTTTCCTTCTTCAATGGCAAACGGGGCTACTGCCGCCAGATGATCGGGACCGGATAACACATGAATCAATCCCGCGACACTTCCACTAATGATAACTATCCACATAAGGAATCCCCGGAACTTTTCCCGAATTTAATTAATTTCGTTTCTGTAAAGTTAAACAATAAAAATTCTAAAAAAACCATGATAAAAATCATATTCTAACATGATAATTGTAAGTGTTTATTGATATTGGGATGGTTACTTTTGACTGCATTTTAAAAAAGGCTGTAACAAATAACAGATTGTAATCTCCAATGAATAGAGGATAAAAATGCAGGAGATAAAAGAAATTATATAAATGAACTAATCCAATAAAATTGCGATAATTGACTCGTTGTATCGGTGTATTTTGACAACTAATTAACAAGGGCATTCAAATGGAAAATTCAACGATTACTCAAACTGAAGTTGCTCCGGTAAAAACGATTACTCAATTGAAAGAACACATCGTTGAGATCGTGAGCGATTCCGGAGAAGGGGCTCAAACGGCTGGTCAGAGTTTTGGGAGCATCTCCGCCCGGATGGGCAATGGGGTTTGGACGGTAGAAATCATCCCGGCGGAAATTGAACCGCCCCATCGAACTCCTTCCGGCGCCAGCGGTAACCGGATTCGGCTGGGCTCTTTTTATATTACCAATGCCGGCGATCAGGCAGATCTGGTTGTGGCATTCAACGAACAAGCGTTGCTGGGGAGGGTTCAGGCAGGGCAGTTAAAAAAAGATGCGCTGATTCTGTTAGAGGGAATGTGGCGCACCCATTCCAACAACTTAATTGCCGAAGAATACCAACGCACTTATGATGACCTGGTGGCGCAGGGCTTTCGGATTCTGGAAATCCCCATGCACGAGGAAACCTTGAAGATCACCGATAATCCTCAGCGCGGGAAAAATATGTTTGTGCTGGGGATGTTGTGTAACATCTACTCACGCGATATGGACCTGGCGCGCCAGCAGGTTAGCTTTATCTTTCGCAAAAAAGGCGATAAGGTCATCGAGACCAATCTCAAGCTTCTGGAAGCCGGGTATCAATGGGCGGAAGAAAATCTTTCTTTTAAATATGAAATCCCCCCGGCAGACATCACCGAGCCGCAAATTGTGGTCAATGGAAACATTGCCATTGCCATGGGGATTATGGCAGCCGGGATGGAAATTTGTGCCATGTATCCCATTACCCCGGCAACCTCCGCTTCTCATTACCTGAGCGAGGTATTCGAGAATGTTGGCGGCATTGTGCACCAGGCGGAGGATGAAATCGCGGCAATCGGTTTTGCCATTGGTGCCTCGTATGCCGGAAAAGTTGCGGTAACCATTACCTCGGGTCCGGGGCTGGCGTTAAAAACCGAGATGATTGGGCTGGCAAGCATGGCGGAAATTCCCCTGGTGATTGTGGATGTGCAGCGAGGTGGTCCCAGTACCGGGCTGCCCACCAAGGTGGAACAAGGAGACCTGCTGGCAGCGGTCTTCGGAACCCCGGGAGATGCCCCCAAGGTGGTGATGGCACCGGCTACCATTGAGGATTGCTTTTACAGCATCATCACCGCCCGGAAAATTGCCGAGACCTTCCGGATGCCGGTAATTGTGCTTTCTGACGCCAATTTAGCCACCGGGCAGCAGCCGTTTCCCCGACCTCAATTGAAAAAAGAATGGCTGGCACCCCCAATCGACCAAAGCCCGATTCCCACAGGTGCCAAGCCTTACGACTGGAACCCCAAAACCGGTTTATCCCGGCGCTTTATTCCCGGGCAGCCGGGCGGCATGCATCCGTTAACCGGCTTAGCCCATACCCGGGATGCCAAAGTCGCCTATGAACCGCATGTCAACCAGGAAGGCTGCGACCATCGCAGTTTGAAATTAGCCGCCTTACAAAAAACACTGAAAACACCGCCGGTCTTCGGCGATGAAGAAGGCGACCTGTTGATCGTCGGTTGGGGCAGCACCAAAGGCGCTATCGAAGAAGCAGTGCAACGGGTACGGGAAGATGGGTTAAAAGTATCTTCTCTGCATCTCAAATTCTTGCAGCCCATGGCTTCCGGAATTGGTGAAATTCTAAAACGGTTTAAAAAAGTGATTACCGTGGAAATCAATTTCTCCGATGACCCGAATAAAGAAATTATCGATACCGAAAACCGCCGTTATTCCAATTTAGCCTGGTTCCTGCGCGCCCGCTATCTGGTGGATGTGGATTCCTTCTCCAATGTGCACGGGCAGCCCATTGCCCCGGGGTACATCGAAGAGATGATCCGGGAACGGATAAAAGGGCTTTAGGAAGTTGGGAATTGGAATAGCGGGAAGAAGAATGAAAAGAAGGAAAAGAAATGGGTGTTATGTGGTTTGAGTGGTTTTTGGGAAACATGGTGTTGACGATTTTCCGGGAATGAGCCACCCAATTCATATAACGCCGGAACCATCCACATAAAAACGATGAGGCATTGACATGTTTGGCGTAACCATAGAAAGCCTGATGGACCTGGATCATGAATATCACAGCCTGGAGGATTATGCCGGGAATGTTCCCCGCTGGTGTCCGGGCTGCGGGGATAACGCCATTCTGGCATCGGTCCAAAAACTGCTGAGAGATGAGCAACTCCCACCGGAAAAAACGGTCTTTGTGTCCGGGATCGGCTGCTCCAGCCGGTTTCCCCATTACATGGGAACTTACGGTTTCCATGGGCTGCACGGCAGGGCATTACCGGTAGCGGAAGGGATTAAGATGCACCGACCGGATTTGCACGTCTTTGTAAATACCGGCGATGGGGATAATTGCAGCATCGGCACTGCCCACTGGATTCATGCCATCCGTTACAATATGAATATGGTGGTGATGATGCATGACAATGAAATCTACGGGTTGACCAAGAAACAGGCGGCACCAACCACTCCAAAAGGAATGAAAACCAATACAACCCCGTATGGCGCCTACCTGGAGCCGCTGAATCCCACCTTAACCACTCTATCAGTCACCAACGTTTCCTTTGTGGCTCAGGCGGTCGAATGGATTCCTGACTTGCTTCATGATATCATCCGGGAAGCTTACCATCATCACGGCTTTTCCTTCATCCGAATCAAACAGCGCTGCCCCCATTATCTACCGCACCTGTTTGATCCGTTTATGCAGGACCCCAGCAAGTTGTTAATTCTCACCCATGAAAAAGGGGTGCAGGTGAGCGACGCCATTGCCAAAATCTATAAAAACCAGGAAGAGCATGATCCCTCCGATATGGAAAAAGCGCGGTATTATGCTTCTCTGGAAGATCAATTGGCTGTGGGCATCCTCTATCGCAACGAGAATGTGCCGACTTATGAAGAAATTCGACGGAGCAAACGAGTGTTCACCCCGGAAATGAAATTGGAAGGGCTTAACAAAGAATTCGACAAATTCAGCATCCAACCTCAGAACAACGGAGGGTTGAACGGTGAAAAAGAACAATAATCAATCTCCTGAAGCATTAGACCCGCATACCGAAGCCGAAGACCAGGGATTGTTGGAAAAGCTGGATGAGATAGCCGAAGAGCAATTTGGGATCTCTCCGGAGAGTTCTCCCACACCGACGGTTGAAGCGAAACCGGCTGAAGCACTATCCCGTCATCTCCCCCATCTTCGGTCTTCCCGGACACCGGGGGAAACTCCCGTTGAAAAGCTTCAGGAACTCTCCAAAAATCACCTGACATTTTATTTAACCGGAAAGTCTCCGTCTGAGGATGCGTTTTCGAGAAGTGGAAAGCTAATACCGGCGCTAATTTATGAATACTCGGATTTACTACATGCCCGGTATGAATACCCGGTGTTCCTCCCGGATAACCCGGGCGATAACTGGTTATATCCCCTCAGTGATATTTTCAACCGCCTGGTGGAGGGCATTGAGGGAGAAGGGGATGAAGCCCAATTGGCAAGGAGATATGTGTTAAAACTGGAATTCATCATCAAAAAACAGGTCAAAAAACAGGGGAAAGCCCGCTTCTTGCAATTATGGGACAAGTCAGTGGAAATACTGCGGAAGGAATCCCATCTCAAAAATCAGAAGCGGGAGTTTTTTACGGCAACCATGGCGTCAGTGCGGGAGCAATTACCCGGGGACGGGTATCTCGTATCCGATACCCCGGAAACACCGTTGTGGCTGTTCCAATATGGCGCCCGGGTATACTGGCGGAAAAAAACTGAGGATTTTGCCGGTGAACTGCAAGAGTTAATCTACCGGCTGGAAGATTTAATCCGGGCAGACCAGGAACATAACCCCGAGGCACACAGTCCTGAACATCTGAAATCCGCCATGGGTAAAATTGCCGCCGAAGAGGTGGATTTTGAGGTGCTGTCCGCGATTGTCACCTCCTCGGATACCCAGCCGCCCTTACCGCCCCGACGGTTACAACGCATGAAAACCGTGCTGGAAACGCTGCGAGCCATGTCCTGGTTATACCTGCCCGCTGCGACTGGCGATGAGACGGAAAATGACGACCTCTTCCTCTTTAGCGACAAACAAACCCAATCGGTTAAAACGGCTCTGGACATTTTTCAGGAACAACTTGACAAAACCCTGATCTTTTTCAAAGCCGTGCATATTGCCCGCCTGGAGGTGGAAAACCTTTACCGGGAAGACAAGCATGATCCTTTCTTTGCCAGTTTCTCATTGGAATACCTGAGCGATGCCGAGAAAGATCTGTTCCCGCCCATGATTCTGCCCCTCAAGTCGTCTCAACTGAAGGCGGAAGACAAAGCTGCCCTGATGGAATTGCTGGCATCGGATTTTCCCATTAAAATCGTTTTACAGGTGGAAGACCTTTATACCGGACGGAATCATCAGCGATGTCTGGATCCCCGAAATCAAAATTGCTGGGCAACTGCGGTAGCACGGATGGCAATCAACCTGCAGACCGCTTATGTGTTGCAATGCGCTTTTTCCAATGTGGAAGCCCTTCGGCAGGCTTTTCCGGAGAGCATCCGATACGATGGTCCTGCCCTGCTGGCAATTTACACCGGAATTCCCAAACATTATACCCATCTGCCGGCATATTTGACCGCGGCGGCGGCTCAGGACTCTCGGGTGTTTCCCGCATTTCGTTTCCATCCCGACGCCGGAGATGACTGGGCATCCCGCTTTTCGGTAGACTTCACGCCCCGGGCAGAACAAGCGTTTCCGGTTACCCCACTGGTCTTTTTGGATGAGCAAGGACAGGAAACCACCCGGGAGGAAACCTTTACCCCGGTTGATTTCTGGCTCTGCGACGAACGGTTTCGAAATCATTATCTCGCAATTAACATGGAAGATTGGCATGAGCACCTGCACCCGGTCAGAGATTTTCTGGCGGCTGAAAATGGAAGCATCTTCCCGGAACAAGTTCCCTACATCCTGGCTGTCTATGAACAGGGCGAAATTGTGCCTGCCATCCCCACCCATACCATTATTTCCGAGGGGAAGCGGGTGCGAATGATGTGGCGCAGTTTGCAGGAGTTGGGTGGTATCGACAATTCTTACGTTCTGCGAGCATTGGAAGCGGAACGGCAGCGCCTGAAAGAAGAGACCCAGGCAGAGGTTCAGTCCCTGGAAGAAAAACACCGGGAAGAGATGACCCGTGCCGTGGAATCGCTTGCTGAAGATGTCATCTCGAACATTGCCGCCGCGCTGTTAAGCGAAGGGGCATTCACAGGTGCCGCCGGTGCTTTTCCGGCAACCGCTCCGGCTGCCCCCCCACCGCCCGCAGCACCGGCTCCCGAAACCGTAGAACCGGAAGCCCCTCCGGAAGCTCCGGCAGAAGAAGAAACGGAAGCCGAAGCGGAGGAGGAAATTTCTTTAGACGAACCCTATATCGATACACCGCTTTGTACCAGTTGCAATGAATGCATTAACAAAAACAGTCAGATGTTTGCTTACGATGAAAACAAGCAGGCATATATTAAAGACCCCACCGCCGGTACTTACCGGGAATTGGTGGAAGCCGCAGAAAAATGCCCGGTGCATATCATTCATCCCGGCAAACCGAAGAATCCGAATGAACCGGGATTGGAGGAACTGATGAAACGAGCCGCAAAGTTTAATTAACGCAAAGAACCTGGATGGAACGCGAAAAACGCGGAGGTAAGCGGATTCTCACGAATAAAACAGAAAATAAGGTAAGGAATGATTAAGATTTTTTGTAACGATTCAGTTCTCTTGCCACAGAGAGCATAGAGGTCCTTGAGAATATGAAAAAATTTATCAAAAAACGGGATCACAATAAATTTTACAGAACTTATTGCGTTATTTCCGGCTTTTCTCCTGAATTCCTTTTCTGAAAACTCTTTGGCTGAATCGCTACGATTTTTTTTATTCCATGACAATCCGCGTATTCAGTGACATTCGCGTTCTGTTCATGATGCAATTGAGATAAAATCGACTTCCGGGTATAGCAGATGGACATGACAACGGCAATCTTGTTTTTATTTGGATTAAGTGTAGCGCTGGCAACCATTCTGGCAATCGCCAACTCCAAATTAAAAGTGGAGGAAGACCCGCGCATTGATGTGGTAGCGGACATGCTGCCCGGCGCCAATTGCGGCGCCTGCGGACTGCCTGGCTGCCGGGCGTTTGCCGAAAGGGTCGTAAAGGGAGAAATTAAGCCCACTGACTGCCCGGTGGGCGGGGTGGATACCGCAAATTATATTGCCAACTACCTCGGCATTGATGCCGGTGCATTTGTTAAAAAAGTCGCCCGCCTGTTGTGCGCCGGCGGCAGCGATGTGGCGGTGGAAGCCGGGGAATATGAAGGGGCGACTTCCTGCCGGGCGGCCGCAGCCGTCACCGGCGGACCAAAAGCCTGCGTGTACGGCTGCCTGGGGCTGGGTGATTGTATGGATGTATGCACGTTCGGCGCCATTCACATGAGCCCCACCAATCTTCCGGTCGTGGACATCGAAAAATGTACTGCCTGCGGCGACTGCGTGGAAGTGTGCCCCAAAGACCTGTTCGAGTTAATGCCCGTAAACCGTCACCTGATTGTTCAGTGCAAATCCCTCCTGGAGGGAGATGAAGCACAGGAGCAGTGCCAGGTTGCCTGCACCGCCTGCGGCAGATGCGCCGCCGACGCCCCGGAAGGGCTGATCGAAATGAAAAACAACCTCCCGGTGATTAATGAAGATTTGCTGAACATGGAAACAGAGATTGCCACCCTGCGCTGCCCCACCGGCGCCATCGTCTGGGTGGAGGGTCCCCAGTTTCCCCAATTTCAGTTAAAACAGCAAGAAACATTCTCGGAGGAATGAAATTCCCTGATTTTGCTTATTTAACCGAAGACGAAACCAAAGAAGCGAATTGAAATGAAACTCAAAAAAAGTCGTAAACAATCCTTACCCGATAAAATTGTGAGCGGTAAACCGGAGGTGCTGACCGGTGTTGCGGCGGTTCGGAAAGCCGCTTCCCTTTCCGGCGCCTTTCTGGGGGTTCATCACCAGGCCCTGAGTGCGGTGGGTAAAGCAATTGCCGGAAGCCGCGCCGCGGTGTTGTTAGACGGCAATGATTCCAAAACCGTAAATGAAGTCTATGATGCCATTGTCGATAAAAAGATTCCACTGGTACTTCATTTAACGGTGGGGATAACCGGAGACGGTCATGCCGCACAAACCGGGTATGAGATTTTGCATACCCTCAGCCGCGCCGGAATTCCCCAGTTTAGTGCCTCCACGGTGCAGGAAGTGATGGATTTTGCCCTCATTGCCCATCGGATTGCCGAGCAAAGCTTGCTGCCGGTGGTCATTGTGCAGGATGCCCGCCTGGTCGGTCAATCGCTGCAAGTTGCGGAAATTCTACCGGAAAAAACGGTTCGCCGCTTCCTGGGTGAACCAGACGAACGGATTCCCTGCCCGACCCGGTCACAAGCCATGCTTTTCGGAGATGAACGCCGGCGCATTCCCCGCTGGCTTTCCCCGGACAGACCCCTGGGAATCGGGATTCGCTACCGGGAAGGGGACCATCTGAAAGCGCTTTCTTCCCAATCCCCCTTCTTTTTTGAACATCTCCCGGGAATTATCGAGGCGGAAAAAGAGGCTTTTGCCCGCTTCACCGGCAGAGCATATCCGGCGGTTGAGATGCGGGGAAACACCAAAGCCGACCAACTCTTCTGCGCCACCGGTGCAAGTGTTCCCCAAGTCCTGCCGGTAATCGAGATGCTTGCCCGGGCAAAGAAGTTCAAAGTGGGTCTGCTGAATATTCGTCAACTGGTTCCGTTTCCGGGAGCGCAAGTCTCCCACCTGTTAACCGGTAAACGGGTGGTCACGGTAATCGAACACGATATGAACTGGGACGGCAATGATTTTCCCCTGCTCCGTTCGGTAAGAGACAGTCTCGACCGGGCAACGGAAAACGGGCTTCATAAAAAGCCTCCCCTACCCTTCCCGGACTACCCGGCATTTCGGAAAGTGAGCGACCGCCCGGAACTGTTTACCGCCATACTTCCGGCAGATCATATCTCCATTTCCCCGGCAGAAGCAGGTGCATTAATCCGAAACATGCTGCCGCAAGGCGAACGTAAAAAGATTGTTTACCCGGGAATGAACTTTATCGGAAAGCCAACCCGGGTGCCCACCCTGGAAATTCTACAGCAGCAAATCAAAAAATTTTATCCGAAACTGCACCGCCTGGAATTGCCGGCATTGACGGATTTACCCCCCTATCCCAGGACGGAAAACGGTGCATTTTCCATTCGGTTAAAAACCTTTACCGGGGGTGTTTTGCAGGAAGCCGGTAATTTATTCGGGCGTGCCCTGTCTGCCGCCGGATTTGACAACCTATACTCTGCGCCGAACCAGGCGTTATCGACAAATTTTCAGGCACAGCACTTTACCCTGCTGTTTGCCCGAACAGACGCCTCACTGCCGACTCTTCATCATGCGGTAGATGCCCTAATTGTGGATAATCCGGCATTGCTGGATAAAATGAGCGGATTGAAAGAGAACGGTCTGCTGATTCTCCATAGTGATGTGGATGCCGATATCCTGTGGGCACAAATTCCCGAGGAGATTCGACACACCATCCAATCCAAAAAACTTCGGTTTTATATATTGGATGCCTTGAAGGTGGCACAAAATGTGGCGACCATCCCGGGATTTGTCAACGAACTGGCATGGCAGGCATTAATTGGGGCGTATGTTTTTTTGGAAGAGGCCCTCAACGAACGGGAACGACGGGCAATCCAAAATGCCTATCAGCGGTTGATCACCAAAACGTTTGGGAAAGGTCATTTTCTGGTGCAGGAGATTCTCGCCGCGTTCAAACAAGGGGGTAAAGCCGTTCAGGCGGTTCCTTATGCCACTTATCCGGGGTTTTCCGACATTCCGCCGGAACCGGCTGCCCCCTGGTCAGTGGAGCGGGTGAAGGAACCGGATCATACCGTTTTTGATTTAGCCCATTTCTGGGAAACCGAAGGATATTTCGTGGAGAAGGGGCAAATAGAAGAAGTGCCTGCCAATCCCATGTTAGCCACCGGGGTCATGCCTGCCGGTAGCGCGGCATTTCGGGATTTGACAGTCTACCGCACCCGGATGCCGGCTTTCATCACGGAAAATTGCACCGGATGTGGATTGTGCTGGACCACCTGCCCGGAAGCCGCCCTGCAAGGCACCATTCAGACAATGGACAGCCTGATCGAGCTTGCCATGCAGAAAAGTCGTGCCCGGGGAGCGGGGATGATTCAAATTCAACGCCTCCTCAAACAACTCACCAAACAAGCATACAACTTGTTCGGCGGGGATGACTTACACCAGTATCCCACCCTAAATGCCTTGTTGCAGGAGGCGTTTAACCGGTTAATCGAAAAGCTGAACCCCGCTGAAGAGCAGGAAAGAGTTCTACGCCAGGAATTTCAGATGTTGAGCGGTGAAGTGAAAGATTTTCCGATCATCCGCACCGAACGCTTTTTCAACCAGCCGCATCGACAGGAAAAAGGCTCCGGAATGGTACTGGCACTGACCATTAACCCCCAGAGCTGTAAAGGATGCGGCTCCTGCGTTGCGGTATGCCCGGATAATGCGTTGGAAGCCCTGCCCCAGACGGCAGATATCGTTGAAACATACCGCCGCAACTGGCGAATCTTAAATGAACTGCCCGATCCGGAAGACAGCCGCTTAGCGTCATTTACCTCGGCAGGAAATTCCGGTGCCCTTTTTCATCTGCTGCGAAAGAAACCCTTCCATACCGTGATTGGTGGAGATGGTTCCTACCCGGGCAGCGGTGCTAAAAGAGCCCTGCGTCTGATTGGCTCCGCGGTGGAAATTGCCATGCAGCCTCGCTACCGGGAACTGATGGACAAAATCAGTCAACTGATCCAGCGCCTGGAAGATAAAATTCGCGGCAATGTGCAGAATGTTTTTAAAGTGAATGACTTTGAGTTGTTCTCTCAACGCCTCTCCCAACTTCAGGGTCCCGAGGTTTCCCCCGAGCAGTTGGCGGATATCATCCGCGAAGAACACCCCCTGACCCACCTTGACCCCAAACGGTTGCGCCGGTTAAGTCAACTGGTAACCCAATTACGGAAGCTTCAATTTCTCTTTGAATCCGGTGCACACGGTGACGGAAAAGCCCGCATGACGCTGTTAGTCAATGCCGCCGGTGTCTCGGTCTGGGGCAGTCTCTATCCTTATAATCCTTTTCCCTACCCGGCAATTCATCAAAAAGGGGATGTGGCGGCTTTGGCGGAAGGTATTTTCGATGCCATTCAGGAACAAATGACCGAGGTATTTAAAACGGTTCGGTTGGCGGAATTATACAGCACCGATTCTTATAATCCCATTGAGCACGACCCGTTCTTTGCCAATTTCTCCCCGGATGATTTTTCCGAAGCCGAACGGGCACTTTGCCCATCACTGCTAATCGTTAGCGATAACAGCTCTTTAGATCACACCACATTGCACAGTATCGAAAAGCTGTTAGCAGGTGATCGCCCCATTAAGGTCGCCTTTATCAACACCCTGGATTCTGCAGAAAGCATCCTCACCGAGGGTGAACTTGAGCATCAATTGGACATTGCTTCGGAGAGTTTGGGAATCGGTTTATGGGCAATGATGCAGCAAAATGCCTACGTGCTGCAAACCACCGCCGGAACACCGGATCATTTTCTGAACGGTATCAGTAAAGGCATTGCCCTCCAACGACCGGCATTCTTTCATATCTATGCTGCCGAACCGCATTACCACGGGCTGCAAACCGACCTGGCAGCATTTCAGGAAAAGCGGGCAACCCATTGCCGGGTTTTTCCACTCTTCGAATATGACCCTGACAAATCCGGGCACTTTTCCGAACGCTTAAGCCTGGAAGGCAATCCGGCGGAAACCGAGGATTGGACTACCGAAACCTGGATGGTGGGAGACATCACCGGGGTAGATAAGCCCTACACGCTGGAAGTAACCCCGGCGGATTGGGCGGTTAAAGAAGGACGCTACAAAGATGGATTCAAACGGGTTTCCAAATCCGACTGGCATGAACACATGGTGCCGATCATCGATTACCTGAAACTATCGGAGGAGGAACGGCAGGGAAAAGAACCCTATATTCAATTATTAGACAGCAAAAAACAACTGGTGCGGATAGTGGTATTACCCGAACTGGTTAAATTTGCCGAAACCTGTCAACAGTTTTGGAAAGTGCTGCAAGAACTGGCACAGGTGCAGGTACGTGCCGAACAAAAACGCCTCGAGGATGTTCAGGCAGAGATGCAGGAACAATTTGAGAAAGAGAAGCAGGAGCTGGAAAAATCGTACCAGACACAACTGGCGCAATTGGACCAGCAGCATCAGCAGGTGTATCACCAACGATTAACCCAAAAGCTGCTGAATCTTTATAAAAGCGGTAAAGACAGTGAGATGTTAAAAAAGACAATTCGGGAATTCCTTCATTCCACTAATGGCGGCAAAGGATAAAAGTGGAGCAACAAAATTCATTTTGTCAAAACGCAACCGGAGCGAGAAACAGATGGAGCGACAAAATTTATTTTGTCAAATCCCAACCGGAGCAAGAAACTGATGGAGCGACAAAATTCATTTTGTCAAAACCCAACCGGAGCAAGAAATAGATGGAGCGACAAAATTTATTTTGTCAAAACCCAACCGAAGCAAGAAACTGATGGAGCAACAAAATTTATTTTGTCAAAACCCAACCGAAGCAAGAAATAGATGGAGCAACAAAATTCATTTTGTCAAATCCCAACCGGAGCGAGATACAGATGGAGCAACAAAATTTATTTTGTCAAAACCCAACCGAAGCAAGAAATAGATGG
>CAYYGL010000069.1:0-8540 GCA_964471235.1 uncultured Calditrichaceae bacterium | reverse complement strand
AAATTCATTTTGTCAAATCCCAACCGGAGCGAGATACAGATGGAGCAACAAAATTCATTTTGTCAAAACCCAACCGGAGCAAGAAACAGATGGAGCGACAAAATTTATTTTGTCAAAACCCAACCGGAGCGAGAAACTGCAAAGGGAGCGCTTCCTCAAATTTCTCGATTTACGTTTACGAATTAACCACTTGTTTTACAAACAATTGAACCGAAACGATGTCATTTTTATTCGATAGCAAACCGAAAACATTCCGGCACGGCATCCATCCCCGGGATTACAAAGAACTAACCAGGGATATACCCATCGAACGGATGCCGTTTGTAAATGAATACGTATTGCCGCTCAGTCAGCACCTGGGAGCGCCCTCGGTGCCGATTGTAAAAGCCGGTGACAAAGTGTACCGCGGTCAGTTGATCGCCGAGCCGGGCGGGTTTGTCTCGGTGGCGCTGCACGCCCCGGTAACCGGCACCGTCAAAGCGATAGAACTGCACCATCATGCCTCCGGAAAGATGGTGGAATCGATTATCATTCAAACCGACCCTTTTTCACCCCAGACCCTGTACCACGAACATGCCATCGAGTGGGAAAAACTGTCTCCGCAGGAACTGCTGATCATGATTCAACAGGGCGGATTTGTCGGTTTAGGCGGAGCAGCCTTTCCGACCCATGTAAAGTTAAGTGTGCCGGAAGGAAAACATGCCCAATTTTTAATCGTTAATGGGGTGGAATGTGAACCCTACCTGACCAGCGACCACCGGTTAATGCTGGAGTATTATGACAACCTGTATCTGGGCATCCGCATTGCCATGCGAATTCTGGAAGTGGAAAAAGCCTATATTGGCATAGAGATGAACAAGCCGGATGCCATTGAGGTGATTGAGAAAAATATGCCGGAAGATTTGAATTGCGAAGTGGTGCCGCTGAAGGTGAAATATCCCCAGGGAGCGGAAAAGATGCTTACCGAAGCCGTATTGCATAAAGAAGTTCCCAGCGGCAAACTGCCGATTGATATTGAGGTCATTGTAAACAATGTGGGTACCATTGCCAGCATCGGGCAGCTCTTCCGCTATGGTCAACCGCTGATTGAACGAATTGTCACCGTCACGGGACCCGGTATCAATCGACCAACCAACCTGATGGTTCCCATTGGCACCAAATTGGAAGATGTGCTGGAATTTTGCGGCGGGTTAAAGGAAAACACCCGGCAAATTTTGTTCGGTGGTCCCATGATGGGATCACCCCAGCTCTTTTTAGATGCCCCGATTATGAAGGGCACCTCGGGCATTCTGTGCCTTACCGATTACGAGGTACAGGTGCGGGAGGAATACCCCTGCATCCGCTGCCTGCGCTGTGTGGATGCCTGCCCGGTGTATTTGAATCCCAGCCGGTTAGGTGCCCTGGCGAAGAAACGCCAATATGAAGCCATGATGGAATATCACATTCTGGATTGCATGGAATGCGGCTCCTGCTCTTATGTATGCCCTTCCAACATCCCCCTGGTGCAACGGTTCCGGGTTGCCAAAGCGCTGCTCCGGGAGCAAATGGCAAAACAGAAAAAAGCGGGATAAAATTTCTGACGATTCCGAACAAAACTCGAAATACGGCAACAGAGAACAGCGATGAAACACATAGAAGCGAAACTACTGCTAACCACCTCCCCATTCTTAAAAGACAGCACCGATACCCCCTACGTGATGCGCCAGGTCATTTACAGCCTGATTCCGGTCTCTCTTGCGGCTGTTTATTATTTCGGTATCAGTGCATTGCTGGTGATTGTCACCTCGGTTTTCGGGGCAATGGCAACCGAGTGGGTTTTTACTCACAAATCTCATCCCCACGGCACCCTGCACGACGGCAGTGCTGCCCTGACCGGCTTACTGCTGGCGCTGGTGCTCCCCCCCGGCATTCCGTTATGGATGGCTTTTTTAGGGGCGGTGTTTTCCATTGCGGTCGGTAAAACCCTGTTCGGCGGGATGGGGTCTAACATCTTCAATCCGGCGCTGGTGGGCAGGGCATTTTTGCAGGCAGCATTCCCGGTCAGTATGACCACCTGGTCTGCCCAAACAACCCTGACAAAATTTACCGCTATCAGCGGCGACACCTTCACCCTCCCCATTCTGAAAGCCCCGACTGCCATTACCACTGCCACCCCCCTGGCACAAATGAAATTTGAAGGGCACTTAACCCGGTTGATGGATTTGTTAATGGGCACCACTGCCGGGTCTTTAGGGGAGACCTCCGCGGTACTGATTTTATTAGGCGGTATTTACATGGCAGCCCGGAAAATCATCAACTGGCGGATTCCCATTGCAATCTTTCTGAGTGTCTATTTTTTCGCCGGTATCCTGCATTGGATAGACCCGGTTAAATATGCCCCCCCGATGTTTCATCTCTTTGCCGGCGGGCTCATGTTGGGCGCTGTCTTTATGGCAACCGACCCGGTGACCTCACCAATCACCCAGCGGGGCTGCTGGATCTTTGGCATCGGCATCGGCTTCCTGGTGGTGCTCATTCGCACCTACGGCGGTCTGCCGGAAGGAGTGATGTACTCCATCCTGCTAATGAATGCTCTCACTCCCCTGCTGAACCGGGTTACCCAACCGAGGGTCTACGGCACCCGATGAAGGGGAGGAGGTATAGGGTATAGGGTATAAGGTCATAAGGGAGGTGGGAGGGAGTTAATTCGTATGGTTTAGAGGCACCTTGTCACCAAGAGTGAGAGGGTTCATGTATCAAACGAAACAGGTACCATTGAAAACCGGTGAACTCGGTATTGGGTATAGACGTTAAGAGGCTCAAATGAATCAATCGGATACACAACAGACATTTCCGGCGCCGGGTATGGGGAAAGAGCCCGGCAGCACCAAAATGCTGATGACCATGGGCGGCGTAGGACTGGTCGCCGCAGTGTTGCTGGTGTTTACTTACCAGTTCACCCTGCCTTATATCAAGATGAACCAGACACGCATGCTGGAAAGAGCCATCACGGAAGTGGTGCCCGGAACCCGGTATAAAAAAGTCTTTACGGTAAACGATGCCGGTCAAATTGTACCCCTGGAAAAAGAAGATGAAAAAGCATTTAAAATCTATGCCTGTTATTCGGCAACCGATTCGCTCTTAGGCGTTGCCATCGAAGCCCGGGGACAGGGGTTTCAGGATGTCATCCATCTTATATACGGTTATTCGCCGGCAAAACAAGCCATTATCGGAATGAAGGTATTGGAAAGTACCGAAACACCCGGATTGGGGGATAAAATCACCCATGATCCGGATTTTCTGTCGAATTTTAAAGAACTGTCCGTTGAAGTGGATGAAACCGGAAGCAAAGTGCGTCATCTGCCGGAGCTGGTAAAAGCCGGGCAGAAGACAAAAGGCTGGCAAATTGTTGCGATTACCGGCGCGACCATCTCTTCCCGGGCAGTTACCACTATTTTGCGAAAAAGCACTGAGAAAAATATTCCCATGATTATGCAGCAATTACAAACGTTAAAAGGTGGTCACAATGGCTGAGTTTCCAACAAAAACCACACCGTCAAATATGGATGAATTCTTAAAGGGATTGTGGCGGGAGAACCCCACGTTCGTGCAATTATTAGGGATGTGCCCGGTACTGGCGGTTACCAATTCGGTAATCAATGCCCTGGTGATGGGCATTGCCACCACGTTTGTCCTGGTGATGTCCAACCTGCTGGTCTCGTCGCTCCGCAAGTATATACCCAAACAGGTGCGCATTGCCACCTACATCATGATTATCGCTACTTTCGTGACGGTGGCGGACTACACCATCAAGGCAGTTAGCCTGGAGGTGCACAAAGCCCTGGGCGCATTTATCTCTCTCATCGTGGTAAACTGCATCATCCTGGGCAGGGCAGAAGCGTTTGCTTCCAAAAATACCGTCTGGAAATCGGTGTTAGACGGCCTGGGAATGGGCATGGGGTTTACCTTTGCGGTGTTGTGCCTGGGAGTGGTGCGGGAATTGTTAGGCAACGGCACCCTGGCTGGGATTCAAATTTTCGGGCCGTCGTTTGAACCCTGGATTATCATGATTTTACCGGGGGGCGCTTTCTTTGTATTGGGCGGCTGGCTGTTATTTTTCAATTGGTTAAAGGAACGCAATAAACAACGCCAGGAAGTGATGGCAGTGGAGTAGATGAAGTCTTGGTGAGTGGTGATTTAATTTTTACTCGTTACGCATCACTCGTTTCCCAATACTTTATATGAGATGGTCAACTTTCTCAGAACCGAAAAAAGAAGGATAAAATAGAAAAATGGTCAATGAATCACTCTGGTTTATCTTCATCAATGCGGCTTTAATCAACAATTTTGTGTTGAGCACATTTTTGGGGATCTGCCCGTTTCTGGGAGTATCCGGTAAGCTTGCCACCGCTTCCCGGATGGGGGCAGCGGTTTCCTTCGTGATGTTTGTCAGCTCGGTCTGCGCCTACGGGATTCACCAGGTGCTGGTGATGATCGATGCCCCTTACCTCCAATTGATCTCCTACATCGTGGTGATTGCCTCCGCCGTGCAATTGGTGGAGATGGTGATCAAAAAGTTCAGCCCGGCATTGTTCCAGGCGCTGGGAATTTTCCTCCCGCTCATCACCACCAACTGCGCAATCCTGGGATTGGCATTGTTCCAGACCAATCGCCATTACGACTTTTTTCAGTCGCTGGTATTTGCCCTGGGCGCCGGGGCCGGTTTTACCCTGGCACTGGTTATTATGGCTGGTATTCGTGAAGAACTGGAACTTTCCGATACCCCGAGCATCGTTAAAGGTGCGGCATTAACCTTAATTGTTGCCGGGATACTTTCCATGGCATTCATGGGATTTGCCGGGCTGGGGGGACACTAAGCAACCGGTGTTGGAATTTGCAAAGGGGAACGGGGCATTGCGGGAGTGGAGCAATGATATCATGTTGTTGGAGTTGGGAAGCAAAATTTCCTTTATTTAACAACTTAACGAGTCGTAATTCCAATGATATATCACCTGGTAATCACCATCGCAATCGTTTTTTTTCTGATGGCATTCTGGTTTGGGGTGCAGTTTATCGAGCGGCGGTTTAAAAATTTACCTTCCGATTGCGATGTATTAAAAGACCGCAAGGGGTGCCTGGGATGCCTGTTGCGGGGGTATTGCAACAAAACCGATTCGGTGGATGACATGAAGGGCATTAACCCCCATTCGCCGCAGTGAATGGGGGATTCATCATATCGTTCAATAACCATCAAAATCAGGAGAGCCATCATGCCCATACCGATTGAAGAACGTGCCGACAAAATCCGGGAAGAACATGAATTTCTGAAAGGGGAAATGGGAAAACTGAACTATATGATTTGTGAAACCGTCACCCCGGAAAACTTTCCCAAATGGCGGTTAGACCTGTTATGGCTGTTACGCGACTTTCTCAACCATCTTCAGAAACATTTTGACCTGGAAGAAGACGGGGGATTCATGAGTGATATCCTCGATGTTGCCCCCCACAAACAGCACGCAGTCGAGAAATTGGCAACAGAGCATGAGGAGATGGTAAAAAGTTTTTCCGGTATCATCGCTTCCCTGAAAAGCCTGCAGGAAAAAGATGATGACCGGATTGCCGACATTTGTGAACGAATTCAGGTGGCAGTGGAAATGTTAAAAGCCCATGAATCGGCAGAAGGCGAGTTGATTGAATCCACCTACCTGCAGGATGAAGGCGCCGGGGATTGAGTCTGCTTTTTCTGTTATTGATGACCCCGAATGTCACGAAATAGCACGAATTATTTTTCCTTTTTAAGGATCAGGTTGAACTTTCATCACGTTCGTTCGACATCAGAAAAGTAGAACGCGGATGGACCCGGATTTCCGCGGATTTTTTGTAACTATTCAGCTATATGCCCGTTGTTGTCATTCCGGCTTTTCCGATGTTTTTTCGGAAAATGCCGGTCATAGACTCCCCCGGGGAATCTCATATTCGGCATTCTTCCGTGTCAATCAGCCTTATCCGTTTCATCTGTGTTCTATTTCAAGTAACATCGAACTCACGTTTAAGCGTTTCCTTCTCCCGGCTCTGCTCGAACAGGGCGGATATCATCATTCCTGGCGAATAATTCTCCGCGCAATCGCCGGGTAGGATCATTTTCTCCGGAAATTCTTCCCCGAACGCGGCAATTGCTTCGCCATCCGAAAACATGATAAATATCATATATACGCCTGATAGCCCTCATTTTTTTTAAATCCTTAAAAATCTAACTTATTGACAATAAAAGGATTTGAGTTGATTGAATGGGAAAATATCTGCCCTTACTCCACGGCGGAGATGACAACTGTTTAATAGTGCCCCGTGGAAACGGGAGAAACAACAGCAAGGTAATTGGTGAAACGATTAATTTTTATCACGGGCAGAATTCGAGTGTCTCAATCGATTGCTCCCGGTCGTTCAAACTCTGGTGAGACCACCGGGAGTGACCAACCGGAGGCGTATCTTTTTTTAAAGAACCAAAGTTGATGATTGACCTATCCGGTTACTCGACATCCCGAAACGGGGTTTAAAATTGGTTTCCCGGGAACACCTCATTGAACAACCACATCCGTTTTTTTCCTGTCAATTCGAAACAGACCCGGTGCATGACAAATTGCATCGCTTAAGAAAGGCTCAGGGATTCCGGCATGGTCAAAGGGGATTGCCGGAATCTTCTTTCATCCCCTTTACCCTGCCTCTAAACCAATAAGTGCTAAGTCCAATTTTATGATGAGGAAGATAAGTGATGAAACTACAAAAAATCCTGGTGCCAATCGATTTTAGTGACTATTCCGATTCGGCATTTCAGTATGCGCTTGGCTTTGCTAAAACCGTTCAAGCCCAGCTTACTTTAATTCATGTGGAAGTGTTAATTCCTTCGCTTCAGCCGGAAGCCCTTTTGGGCACTTCCAAGATGGAGAAAACCATCCGAAAAGTTTTGGATGACATTCAGGAACAATTAAAAGAGCGGATCGCAATTGCCCGGAAAGCAGGTGTGAACGCAGATTATGCGATCATCCAGGGAAAATCAGCCGCCACGTCACTCCTGGAGCATCTTCAACAGAATCCTTATGACCTGGTTATTATGGGAACCCACGGGCGGACCGGCATCAAACATTTTATTCTGGGGAGTATCGCCGAGAAACTGGTGCGCCTCTCCCCCACCCCGGTATTAACGCTCCACAAAACTACCCGGCAATTCCAGCTCCACCATATTCTCATCCCGGTTGATTTCTCCGAATCCTCCTTGAAAGCGGTGGATTACGGTGCTGAAATCGCCAGCCGCTTTCAATCCGAAATTACCCTGCTGCACGTGATCGAAAGTTTGCCCTACCCGGCGTTTTACCCGGAAGGTTTTACCCCGACATTTGACTATGACCCACAGCTCCGACAACGGATTAATGAAAACCTGGACCCCATTCTCCGGAATTCGGAGCTGCCGGTTCACCGGGTCATCCGCCTGGGCACTCCTTCCAGCGAGATTGTTCATTATGCCGTCAAAAAAGATATCGATCTGATACTGATGTCCACCCGCGGGTTAACGGGGTTGGAACACATCTTAATCGGCAGCACCACCGAACGGGTGGTGCGGATGTCCGAGGTTCCGGTGCTGACCATTGAAAGGCAACGGCAGGGAACCGAAAATTTAGATAAATAGATGGTATTTTAAAATTCGGTACAATAACTTTCCGGTGTAATTTTACAGAGGATATTGAATGAATTTAAAGGGCACCTATTAATTCAAGAGGAGTTTCACCATGGCACATGAAAAAGTCACAATAGACGGAAACGAAGCCGCCGCCCGAGTTGCTCACAAAGTCAACGAAGTGATTGCCATATACCCGATCACTCCGGCATCTCCCATGGGAGAGTTATCCGATAACTGGTCGTCAACCGGTAAAAAGAACATCTGGGGTACAGTGCCGGCAGTCGTGGAGATGCAGAGCGAAGGGGGTGCTTCCGGGGCAGTTCACGGGGCACTGCAAAGCGGCGCGTTAACCACAACCTTTACAGCCTCCCAGGGGTTATTGTTGATGATCCCCAACATGTTTAAAATTGCCGGGGAATTAACCCCAACCGTTTTTCATATTGCTGCCCGAACCGTCGCTACCCATGCCCTCTCCATCTTTGGCGACCACAGTGACGTGATGGCAGCCCGACCCACCGGCTTTGCCATGCTGGCATCCAATTCCGTGCAGGAAGCGATGGACATGGCAATGATTGCCCATGCCGCCACCCTGGAATCCCGGGTGCCGTTCCTTCACTTCATGGACGGGTTTCGTACCTCCCATGAAATTCAAAAAATTGAAGTACTGAGTGAAGAGGATATGCGGGCGATGATCGATGATGAGTGGGTGATTGCCCATCGGCAGCGTGCCCTGACGCCGGATAATCCCTTCATTCGGGGTACTGCCCAGAACCCGGATGTTTTTTTCCAGGCGCGGGAAACCGTCAATCCCTACTACCTGAAATGCCCGGAAATTGTTCAGGAAACCATGGACAAATTTGCCCGCCTCACCGGCCGTGCATATCATCTG
>CAYYGL010000068.1:0-22761 GCA_964471235.1 uncultured Calditrichaceae bacterium | reverse complement strand
AGTATAACTAATTTTGAGAAAATAAACTAAGAACTTTTATAACCTGAGTAGTTACCAGAAGTTTAAAGATTCCCTCACCGGAAGAAAAATTGTATTTGAATTGGATAGTTTCAGCTTTTCCGAATTTCTGAAGTTAAAAGCTTCCCAACTTTTTCATATAAAAGAACAAATTGAAGTGAAAGTAGCCAGGTTGACCCGCCCCCTCATCAGGCGCTCGTTTCGAAATTTTATTCAACAATATCACCCCCCACAGGGGATTGTGGTAAATCTTCAATACGTGGGGGAAACTGTCATCAATGGCTGCAAAATTTTTTTTGTGCCGCCCATGGCAATCTAAAGATTTTCGAAAAGTGACTTAGCCCCGGTGGGAGTAGCACACTGTCCCTCCCGGGGCGCATCATAGAACAATCTCCGCTAACCCATCGCTTCTATTTTTGCTTGATAACTAAGGGTGTCGCCGTTAAATTTTTTCCGGGGAACAAACAACTCCGAAAGGGGGAGTGCCATAATTATTTTCCAAATATCCGAATTGTCGAATATCCCATTGCCCTTTCTACTCACCATCGAGGAACCGTAATGGCACGCTATCGAACGTTAATTGTAGACGATGAAGCCTTAGCCCGGGAACGGCTGAAGCGGCTGTTGAAGGATTTTCCGGAAATCGAAATCATCGGGGAGGCGGATTCCGGTGAAGATGCGCTGGAAAAAATTCGCGCCCGGCAACCGGATTTGATTTTCCTGGACATCCAGATGCCCGGCAAAAACGGCTTTGAGGTGCTGGCGGAGCTGGAACGCACTCAGTTGCCCCGGATTATCTTTGTGACCGCCTACGATGAATACGCCCTGCGCGCCTTTGAAGTAAATGCGGTGGATTACCTGCTCAAGCCGGTCAAACGAGAGCGATTGAAAGCAGCACTGGAGCGGCTCCCCCAAACACTTGCTTCCCGGGAAGTGGAAGCCCAGATGAATCAATTGCTGACCTATCTACGTCAACCCACCTACTTACAGCGGCTTACGGTGCGCAAAGGCGACCGGATCATTTTTCTGGAAACTGCTGATATCCTCTATTTTAAAGCGGAGGATAAATACACCTTTGCGGTCACGGAGTCGCAGGAGGAGATCGTGGATTACACGCTGAACCAACTGGAAGAGAAGCTGGATCCCAATCAGTTTGTGCGTATTCACCGGGGACATATCATCAACCGGGCGCATTTGAAGGAACTGCGGCGCTGGTTTGGCGGACGCTATGTGGCAATCCTCAAGGATAAAAACCAAACTCAGTTGCCGGTCAGCCGGGGGTATGCGAAAAGGATTTTACCGGAATAGGGGTGGGGAGATTAAAGATTAAAGATGAAAGATTAAAGAAGAAAAAAGGAAAAGATATTTACACCTTCTTCGCAATGGTTTTACAACAATTCTGTTTAAACGATCCCGAATCTTACAAGAAAACCATCTTTAAACTCCCAGACAGGTCCATTAAACATACCCGTTCGTTCAAAATAAAATGTTTCATATCCCAATATAACAGAATATCGACTATGGTTGGGTATTCCAATCGATAGTTTTTTTCGTAAGTCCGGTTTCACCAAAAAAAGCTCCCCCATTGTCATGGATATTACCACTTTCCGTTCTATCAATGCTTTGATGATATAATCCGGCAAATATAAATTCGCCTGGATATAATCAAGGATTTCTCCACCAATTGCATTAACTGAATCGGGAATAATATATGTTGTATGAATTAATGAATCCAATCCGTCGGGATCGGTGCTGGTTGCACGGATTTCCTCAAGAAATAATTTTCGATGTTTCTCCAGCCAATAATATTCTTTTGCCGATTGATATTTTATCTCACTCCGGCATGAAAAGATTGTCGCTAACATTATCAATACGACCAACAGCCTTGAGAACAACATGGTCTTCCCCAACTCGGTTTTATCGTTTGTCGTAAGTTCGGTCTTGTGATATAAACACAACCCGGTAGATCCCCGCTTGTCGTAAAGCGTTGAGCACCGGATAAACTTGTTTCATCTGAACTTCCCGATCGATAACCAATGCGGCAATTACCACCGGATCATTTTGAAGCCGATGATAGAACTCCTGTACCAGTTCATCATTCTGGTAAGGGGTACCTTCCACCATGATAAAGCCATCGCGATGGATGGTTACCAGAATCTGATGTCGGCGAGAAGGTGTTTTGGTTGCGGAACGGGCGTAGGGTAGGGTTAGCTTACCCTTATGCTGGTGAATCGTCACCCCGGCCTCAAAACCCCACAGATCAAATAGAGTAAACAAAGCTGCACTACCCACTTTCAAAGCGAAGACTAAAAAAATAAACGTCCAGAGGGATTCCCGAATCTTCCAATGATTCCACCATTTGTTCCTGCGGTAAAGCAGAAAGAGGTCATCCGTCTGGATCGGTTTGGAATGACGAAAAAAACTGCGCTCGCGTTTTGGGTAAGTAAAACCACATAGGATTTTTTCCAATAAAACTGATTCCAGAGAGGCTTACTCTGTTTCCACCAATTACCCGGTGACATATTTATGTAAAGTAAAATGCTGACGATCAAGGTTTGATAAGGAATTCCCTCTTCAAGGGATTTCGCTTTTAAATTGATTAAATCCCGTTCCGATATTCTGATATTGATCCGCTTGTTCTTTAAAAACGTATTCCTGGCATATCGTGAATATTCGGTTTTCTTATTTTCTAAATTCTTTACCGATTGCCATTCGTTGTTTTCAAAAGAGCCCAAAACATCCTTTTCATATTTATCTAATTTGTTCATATTGAATCACCTGTTTATCAGACTCAATTTACTTGAACAGCTTCACAATGTCAAATCCCGGTTGGATGATACACGATTAAAAATTGGGGTTGAAATAGAACGCGGAAAATACGGATGACGCTGATTTTCACGGTAGCATTATAATATTTTGGAGAAAAATCCGTAAGAATCTGCGTCAACGGCGTTACCTGTGTTCCATTACAAACTTTTGTCGTGTCGTTTGTCCCTGTTGAACACTACTGTCTTTATGAATCCTCTCTGAGATTGGGTGTCAGGTAAACAAAACGTCGGGGACGTTTCAGCATTTGAGAAGCATGTATCCTCCTATCTATAGACCTATCCTGCAGGGGATGTGTTAACAGATGACCGAAACGTGAATAATGTTTCAACAAAAAAAATCTGTGAAACGTCAGCAATACGATTTAAATTATCGAGCTGTCGGATATCGATCGGTGACAGGGATTAAGATATTGAAACGGTTCAACAAAGAAACATCATGGCAAAACAAATAGACTACGCAGCAAAATTCGAGACGTTCCGGGAGAAGACGCTCTACGAACGACTGAAGCCGGAGCAGCAATCGTTCATCCGGGAAATTGCCTTTGCGCATCGCTTCACCTTTCAGGAGTTCCGCCAGGTGGTAGATGCCTGCCGGGACCTGGATATGTGGGGGGAAGTCGATTTTTCCCGCTGGTGGCAGGAGGAGGAGTCCCGGGCAAATTCGCAGGGATCGGCGTTTAAAAAGCATCTACTGAATCGCTTACAAACTTACCTTACCGAGCTGCGCCATCAGGCAAAAGTTTACCCGGTTGAGGGATTCAAACGCCCCAAAAAGCGGGAGAAAAGCCGCATCGTTACCGAGGCTTCCGATAAGAAAATTTTCGGCATGTGCCCGGTAGCCTCCCCGCGAACTGTCTGCTGCAACCTGCGCACCATCGACGCCGTGGAGAATTGCGTCTTCGGGTGCAGCTATTGCACCATCCAGACGTTTTATCATGATCAAATTGTGTTCGATGAGAAGCTGGGGGAAAAATTGCGCCGGATTGAGCTGGAACCGGATCGGTTTTACCACATCGGCACCGGGCAGTCCTCCGACTCCCTGGCGTGGGGCAACCGCAACGGCATCCTGGATGACCTGTGCAACTTTGCCGCGGACCATCCGAACATTCTGTTAGAGTTCAAAACCAAATCTGACAACATCCGCTACTTTTTGGAAAACGATGTGCCGTCCAATATCGTTTGCAGCTGGTCGTTGAACACGCCTACCATCATCGAGAACGAAGAGCACTTTACCGCTTCCCTGGAGCAGCGGATACAGGCGGCGCGCCGGGTAGCTGACCGGGGTGTGAAAGTCGCCTTTCATTTTCATCCCATGGTCTATTACCGGGGGTGGGAACAGGATTACCCGGCAATCGCAGCCCGACTCCTCCATGACTTTAATCCACACGAAGTGCTGTTCATCTCATTCGGCAGTGTCACCCTGATCAAACCGGTAATGCAGCAAATCCGCAAGCTGGGGCATCCCACCAAAATTTTGCAGATGGAGTTTGTGCGCGACCCCCACGGCAAATTCACCTACCCGGATGAACTGAAAATCGCCATGTTCCGCACCATGTACCGGGCGTTTGCTCCCTGGCATGAAACGGTGTTTTTCTATCTTTGTATGGAAAAGGCGGATATCTGGCTGGAAACCTTCGGGTATGTATATGATTCCAACGAGGAATTTGAACAGCAGTTTGGGGCTCATGTGATGTCCAAATTGACCGGGGAAGTGGCCAACACTTGAATGCATACCCGTTGTGCTTATTCGGCTATGCCAGAGGTGAAATGGTGATTACTTCCATTCCGGTTCTGCAAATCCAACTTTTCATCCAATCGTAGCCTATCTAACATCCCTTACGCTAATGGGATCATATTTTAGATTGCCTATTCGAATAGACCATGCCAATGGTTGTGTGGAAAGGAGTTCCGTAAACCGGGCATGCGTGTGGGAGTTCGGACATACTTTTGTCTGTATTCTCACAACTCAATTCGGGAAGCAGTTTTGCAGGAGAGCAAGTATACGGGTAATTTAACAGGGGGGATGATGCTTGCGCGGACAGCAATGTCCACCGGAATGCTCCATCTCTTGCAACGGATTTGTTAATTTATTAAACCAGTAAGGGGGTATCATCATGACAGTCCTTGAATCAATTCTTCAAAAAAAGAAAAAACTGGTATTAAAGGCCGGTTTCAAAATTATTCAACAGATTGAAAAACTAATTGCCCGGTTTTCCCTGGTCGGGGATCAACCCTTTTATGATCCGGCTCAATTTCCCTGGGCAAGGGAACTGGAAGCGAACTGGGAAGCCATTCGCACCGAAGCGTTGGAAATCCTGGAGCGACGTTCTGTTCTGCCCAGTTTCCATGATATTTCACCCTATCAACAGCGCATTTCCGATGAGAAATGGAAAACATTTTTCTTATACGGGTATGGGTATAAGTCGGAAAAAAATTGCCGTTTTTGCCCGCAAACCACCCGATTGATCGAACAGGTTCCCGGGATGAAAACCGCTTTCTTTTCCATCCTGGCGCCGCATAAACACATACCTGATCACCGGGGACCTTACAAGGGATTGCTTCGTTATCACCTGGGGGTCATTGTACCGGAACCGAAGGAAAAATGCCGGATACGGGTAGATGACGATTTTGCATACTGGGAAGAAGGCAAAAGCCTGATATTTGATGATACGTACCGTCACGAAGTCTGGAACGATACCGAAGGGGAGCGGGTCATTTTATTTTTGGATGTGGTGCGCCCCCTTCCCTTCCCCATTTCCTGGCTGAATTCCCTCGTTATTCGCCTGGTGGGGGCAAGCTCTTACATCCAGGACGCCAAACGAAATCAGGAAATATGGGAGGCGCGCTTCGAAAACGAAGCCCCGGAGTTCATCGGATAAATACCAACACGCAATCCTACCATCTCAAACCACTTCACTTGTTCAACCCAGATATTTCCCGGGTGCCCGTAGAAAGCCCCGGGAAAATCTATCAGGTTCCAAAAAATACTTGCTCAGCAGGTAATTCGCCGTTATTATTGTTCGAGAGGGGATATATCGAATCGTTTTTACCACCAAAACAAAGGATTAACGATGAAATTATGGATATTGATTTGTTTGGCACTATCGATATGGCTCCTCACCCCGGTTGACGCCCAAAATTGCGGCAACACATCGGTGGGCTTACCCCCCATAAATGATCTCGGCAGTAGTTTCTGGCATGGTGAGCAGGGTGGGTTGTATCCGAACGGGCAGAACAGCCGTCCATTTTCCCACGACAGCGCCGGCATTGCCATTGCCAATCAATTTGTGCCCCTGGATGGCAACGGCAACCCCGACCCGGTGAACGGGAAAATTGTGTTGCTCTCCATCGGGATGTCAAACGCCAACCAGGAATATGAGAAATTTCAAATACTGGCGAACAATCTTCCCAATTTAAATCCCTATCTGGAAATCGTTCAGGGCGCCCAGCCCGGCAGGGACATCAGCGCGGTGACCGACTCCAACAATATCTACTGGAATGTGGTGGATGACACGCTGACAAACCGGGGGTTAACCCGGCAGCAAGTGCGGGCAGTGTGGTTTAAACAGGCAGAACGCCTTCCCCAGGATACGACCTTCCCCAACTATGCGCTTAGCCTGCGCGATAAGTTTATAACTGCCATGAACATCCTGCAAAATAAATTTCCCAATCTGAGACTCTGTTACTTAGCCAGCCGTATCTACGCCGGGTACGCGGTTTCCCAGGTGAACCCGGAACCGTTTGCCTATTATTCCGGCTGGTCAGTTAAATTTATGATCCGGGACCAGATAAACGGGGACCCCCAGTTGGATTATCACGAGCCCAATCCCAGCGCCCCCTGGCTTTCCTGGGGACCTTATATCTGGGCGGATGGTTTAACACCCCGCAGCGACGGGTTGATATGGGAGTGCCCGGTGGATTACCTGCCGGATGGCATGCATCCTTCTGACCCGGTAGGAAGGCTAAAAGTCGCCAACATGTTGCTGCAATTTTTTACCACTGACGCCACTACCGTTCCCTGGTTTCTGGATTCTTCCCCCACCCCGGCACAATTTCAGAAAGATGTTACCGCCGACTGGAATTTACTGGGACTACCGGTTGAGGTGACCGATGGGCATTACCTCTCCCTTTTCCCAACCGCTACCCCGGCAACCCTGTTCGGCTGGAACCGCCAATACCTGGCTGGGGATACCCTACATCCCGGTGAAGGTTACTGGCTGAAGTTCCCCTTTGCCGATTCCTTCATCATCAACGGCTTTCAGTTGAACAGCAACACCATATCGTTAAGCGCCGGCTGGAATATGATTACCGGCGTCTCCTGCGATGTGGCGTTGACTGATGTTAGTGATCCCCAGGGAATTATTATCCCCGGCACCTTAACCGAGTTTACCAACAACACTTATTCCCTGTCAGATACCATTCGCCAGGGGGTAGGGTACTGGCTGCGCACCAATGCTGCCGGGCAAATCAGCTTAAGCTGTTCCGGCGGTTTACCGAAGACAGCCGGCAATTCCCATCGGCATCTTCCCCGGGTGGGATATGATTTTGAGGAAGGCGTCACTCTCCGTATCGGCGATGCCTCCGGCGCCTCTCAGCACTTAACCTTTGATGCACCGCTTCCTTCCGGTCATTACATAGAGATGTACAGCCTCCCTCCGCTACCCCCACCCGGCTCTTTTGATGCCCGCTTCGCCGGGGGATACCGCCTGGTGCAGGGAGAATCCGCCACCATCGAACTCCGTAGCTCGGCTTACCCGATTACCATTGCGGTGACCCACTTACAGGATAACGGCACAAATCAATATCAATTAGCGGAATGGGAGAACGGCAAGGTAATTGCCAAACATGTGTTGACGCCCGGGGGGCAACTGACAATTACCAATCCCGCGGTAAAACAATTGACCTTGCAAAAAATTCCGGGGGTACCACAACGGTTTGCCCTGGAGCAGAATTATCCCAATCCGTTTAATCCGGAGACGGTAATCAGCTATCAGCTCCCGCCAACGGGGCAGGCAGCCGGCAGCCTTGTGAGGTTAACGATTTACAATTTGTTGGGTCAGCGGGTGAGAGTGCTGGTAAACGAACAAGTACCTCCGGGAACTTATGCCGTTCGCTGGGACGGAAAAGACGACAACGGTTCGGCGGTTGTCAGCGGAATTTATATTTACCAATTGAACGCCGGGGAGTTTACAGCCAGCCGAAAGATGGTGCTGCTGCGGTAATCATAAAGAGTCGCCAATAGACAACGTTTACCTGTTGAGAAAACCCTGAAAAGCAAAAAACTCCCCTGCTCCTTCCGGGGAATTGCAGGGGGGTAACGTATTTCGAAGACCACCTTTCTCATTAGCGATATAATCATCAGCCATCCGGAATGCCTACCACATTCATTTGCTGAATAACACCGTCAGTCAAGTTGACCGAGTTACAAAATGGTTCTGATGCCGACTTTCACTATTTATTAGTTTTGCGATTTGGGGGAATTCAGCCACAAATTGCAGGAATGAACACGAATTAAATCAAGTAGATATAAAAAATAAATTCGCGTAAATTCGTGTAATTCGTGTATCCATTAATAACAACAATTTACAACGATGCTTCCGAAAAACCGCGGAACTAAAACTATTGCAAGTTTTCTATTGCAGAACCGGGGATTGCTTTGTAATATCCTGTTCGGAAGATTAGAAAAAAATAATGTTTTTTTTAGATAAAGGAGTACAAAATGGCAGGTTTATTTCGTTCCAAAAAAAATGCGGATGAACAAGAGAATGGGCGGGAAACGCCACAGGCCTCTCACCCGGATTCAGCCGCGCAGGAGGAAGCCGCTGAACTGATTACAGTGACCGATACCGCCCGGGGGAAATTGTTGGAACTGATTGGCAATGCCCAGAGTCCGGTGCTGGGGGTGCGGATTATCGCCGAGGGGTCATCGCCGTTAAATCCGGAATACAGCCTGGCATTTGTTCAGGAAGGAGAAGTTTTCGAGGATGATACCGTGCTGGAGTTTGGGGAATTCAATATTTACATCGATTCCGACAGTCTTTCCCTGGTGCAAAATGTAAAACTGGATTTTGTCACCAGCGGAATGGGGGGCGGATTCCGGATCGATAAAGTTTTAACTCCCAGCCAACAGGCGGGCGGTCCCTTAGCAGAAAAATTGCAGCGGGTAATTGATGAACAGATTAACCCGGCGTTGCAATTACACGGCGGGTTTGTGCAGTTGATTGATGTGAAGGACACCACCGCTTACATCGAACTGGGCGGCGGCTGCAAAGGCTGCGGCATGGTGGATGTCACCTTAAAGCAGGGAATCGAAGTGATGATCAAACAGCAGGTGCCGGAAATTACCGAGGTGCTGGATACTACCGATCATGCCAGCGGTGCCAACCCCTACTATCAGCCTTCGAAATGATGGGTGGTTGGGAGTGTTATACGGAACTGTTATAAAACGCTACCGAACACAAAGGGATGCCATTATTATTTTTTAGATAGTAGTTGATTTTATCTTTCTTTCAACAAGCCAATAAAGTTTGATCATATTGTCATATTTGTTTCAGAATCGTTTTATTCACTTTAGAACACATTTAAATGTTAAAAAATGAACTTTGAATGGGATGAAAAAAAAATCAGCGTAACATTGAAGTTCATCAAATCAATTTTTCTTTAGCAAGTAGGGTGTTTCTAACCAAACACGTTGTTCAGCGGTCCGATAGAAAAGGAGAAAAGAGGTTTATTGCCATCGGTAAAATTTTTGGTGGGTATATTACAGTAGCCTATACCTATCGTGGTGAGGCTATTAGAAATATTTCTGCAAGAAAGGCGAGTAAAAATGAAAGAAAAAAATATCGTGAAATATTCGAGTAATAATTTACCGGAAGTTACGAAAGAAGAAATTCAACGATTTAAAAAAATTAAGGAAGAAGAAATCGATTTTAGTGATATTCCGGAGCTGGATGAAAACTGGTTCAAATCTGCAAAAATTGTTTATCCGAAGAAGAAAAGAACCGTTTCTGTGCCGGTAGAATCGGAAGTGTTGGAATGGTTCAAAACTCATGCGCAGGGGAAGAAGTATCAAATATTAATGAGCGCGGTATTAAAGGCTTTTGTTCAGTCGCAAAAGGAAAAAGAACTCGAGAAGGTAAACCAGTGATTCCCGCTCTAAAGGATGTCCCAACACCTCCCATCACCCCATGAAAGTACTCCTCTTATCCACTTATGAATTGGGTCGCCAGCCGTTCGGGCTTGCTTCCCCGGCGGCGTGGCTCCGTCAGCATCACTATCAGGTTACCACCTGTGATACGGCGGTCGAACCCATTCCCTACCGGGCAATATCCGAAGCAGACCTGATCGCCTGCTATGTGCCCATGCATACCGCCACCCGGCTGGCAATTGCTCTGTTACCGGAAATCAAACAACTCAACCCCACTGCTCATCTGTGTTTCTATGGCTTGTATGCCCCCCTGAATGAAGTCTATTTACGCAAGTGCGGGGTGAACACCATTCTTGGCGGGGAATTCGAAGAAGGGCTGCTCCGTTTATGCCAGCGCCTGGAAAAAGCGGCTTCCAACCCTTCGGATGAAATATCGAATTTTTTCCAGCCCGAGCCGGTGATCTCCTTGAATCGACAGCAATTTTTAAAACCGGATCGGAACGGACTGCCGCCGTTATCCGAATATGCCCGGTTGTGCCGCAGTGGATGCCAGGATAAAATCGTCGGGTATGTGGAAGCCACCCGGGGCTGCAAGCATCACTGCCGGCATTGCCCGATTGTGCCGGTCTATAATGGCAAATTCCGGGTGATTCAGAAAGCGATAGTGCTGGCAGATATTCGCCAGCAAGTGGAAGCCGGGGCACAGCATATCACCTTTGGTGACCCCGATTTCTTTAACGGACCCGGGCATACCCTTCCCATTGTCGAGCAAATGCATCATGAATTCCCCGGGTTGACCTATGATGTCACCATCAAAATTGAACACCTGTTACGCTACCGGGACAAACTCCCCCGCTTAAAAGAAACCGGCTGTTTACTCGTGACCAGCGCGGTAGAATCGCTCGATGATCGCATTTTATACCTTCTGGAAAAAAGGCATACCCGGGAAGACTTTTTCCGGGCGCTTACTCTCCTGCGGCAATATGACCTGGCGCTGAATCCCACCTTCATTCCCTTCACTCCCTGGACCACGTTGCAAGGGTATCGCGACTTACTCCGCAGTTTATGCGAATGGGATTTGGTGGATTACGTTTCTCCCATTCAATTAGCCATCCGGTTATTAATTCCCGCCGGTTCGCGGTTATTGGCATTGCCGGAAATCAGGGCTGTTTTAGGAAAGTTCAGAGAGGAAAAGTTAAGCTTTGAATGGCGGAATCCCGATCCGTTGGTTGAGGAACTGCATATAGCGGTTATGGAAATCGTAAATAACGGTTTACGAGCGAAGCAAAATTCCCGGGAGATGGTAAGCGCCATCTGGCACCGTCTGAATTTGCTTACCGGGGAATCACTATCACTGCCGCCAATGCCGGAACTCCCCGCCCGCGCCGCTATCCCTTATTTAAACGAACCCTGGTATTGCTGAGCGGAACCCACTGAAGAACAGTTTGTTCTGGTATAACATCAATTTGATGAAAATGTCTGTATTGAGAAGGCGTTATGAATAGTGCCGATTCTCTCCCGAGATTTATCCTGGATGTTCACCTGGGAAAACTGGCCCGGTTGCTGCGCATGCTGGGTTTTGATGCCCTCTATCGAAACGATTACAAAGATTCGGAGATGGTCTATCTTGCCATGCATCAGCGGCGAATTTTGGTAACCCGGGACCGGGAATTATGCCAGAAAACGCCTAAGCATCTCGCCTGCTTTATCTCCGCCGCTGAGCCATACCGGCAGTTGGAAGAGCTGCTCAATAACTACAATCTGCTAAATCGAATTCATCCGTTTCATCGCTGCTTAATCTGCAATGCTGTTTTGCAACCGGTGGAGAAGCAGGCAATTCTCCACCGGCTGGAACCGAAAACCAAACGATATTACCAGGAATTTTACCAGTGCACCCATTGTGGTAAAATTTACTGGAAGGGCTCCCATTACGAACGAATGAAAGCATTTATTGACTGGCTCAGGCAAGGGAGGGATGAACAATCTCACCCCCCGGAGAAAAACTAATGGTTTTGGATAGTGCAGAAACCGGGGAATCAGGTGAATGATTGCGGCTTATGATTTTTCCGTTTCGCCCCACCATCTACCAACCTGCCCCCGATCTGCTGTCGCTCACCACTCACTATTCACTAATCACTAACGCCTATCTCACCGCTCCAGGTATTAGAAATAAAAGGTCAGGAATTCCTGAATATCTTTTGAGAAGTGGCTCATAAAACTTATCATCATGACAAAAGAGAGGATACTAAAGGCGATACTCACCACCGTCACCACCCCGGAAACCACAAAGTAGGTTTTCAACTTTTCCAACAGAAGCAGCAGTTGATTTAAATTAGCAGAGTACTGCATGCCCTGGGCACGATCGCCGGCCTGAACCAACAGCACCCCCAGCCAGATCGGCAGCCAGGCAACGATGATACCAACAATTGACAGGGCGGTAAGGGCGCCCCCAACAATCATGACAATGCCCAGAATTTTCAGCCAAAGGCTCATCGACACCGCGGTATTTTTTAGTTGATTGAGAACTTCCTCGTCCGGTACAGCCGCCTGATCCGGGGTTATTGTTAAATCATTCATCCTCGTACTCCCGATTGGTTGTGATTTTAAATTTAATCTACCGACTTGCTACAAACTTTTTGCGTGATTGTTTGCCCAACCATGGATTTGGAAGACAGCAAAAATTCATACCCGGTTTATTTGGGAAAAGCAATCTCAAACCGGGTCACCTCCCCGCTTTGGGTATCATACACTACAAAAGTGGCACTTCCGGTGAGTTCACCCATTATCTCACCGGGGTTAATCTTCAAAGTCTTTCCTTCAAACCCTACCTCATATTTATGGTTATGCCCGTAACAGACTACATCAAAAGCATCCGAGGTGGAAAGCATTCTGCCGATGGTATCATAATGGGTCACGGCAAACCGCTTATTGTCGATAACCATATCCGCTACCTCCCCGTGGAGATGAATATGCTCAAATTCATTGGCGGCTTCGGTCAGGCGAAACAGGTCGCCGTCATTGTTCCCAAACACGATATGAATCGGTTTGGCAAATCCGTTTCCCAGGTCGCGCATAATAAACGGGGAACACAAATCGCCGCAGCAAATGATTTTATCAACTCCCTGTAGTTGCTGTAATGCCTGGCGCAAATTCGCCCGGTGATCATGAATATCGGAGATAATGGCGATCTTCATCCTGGCACTCCTGTGTTTACATCACGTTTGTTGGGTTCTTTCCAATCAAGATTATTTCCACTTACTGGACAGATAATTAAAGGGATAAGAATGATCGTAAAAATTCATTGTACATACACCGGGGCAATGGAATTTCCAAAGATGTTTGTGATCAGCCCTTTCCCGACCGGAATATCTTCTTTTGGAAAAGTAACAATTCATTTCGTAAATATTAATTTTTCAGCGTATTGCCGTAATTATCTGAAACGAACCTCACCCATCCCCACCCCAACCCCGTTTTTTGGGGCGGGAGGGGTTAGGTGAGGTGAAAAAACAACCACTTAACCATGAATCCGATCTAATAAACATTTTTGTAACAATTAGATGATACGCCGTTTTTCAATGGCACCGCATCACAACGTGACCACCTTGTGGTTGTGGAAAACGGCTATTTTCTTCTACGGTTTCTCATTAACACCGGGATTATCATCTTTGAAAAAGTAACCGTGCTATCTCCAGAGATTATTCATCCTCTACAAGGATGTGGGGAATCATGGGCATCTTGTTTTTTACAATAATGGAACATCTACGATATTCTTCCTTGTCAACAACCTCGGAGAGGTTGGATTATTGTAGAAAATGAATCATCCACCATTTCATTGAATCCTTGGAGAGGATTCATAAAAAGGTAGCACGTTTTTAACAGTTTCTCCTGACGGGATGCCGTCGGCAAACGGTTTCCTTCCCTGTTCTGAGCTGCACAAATACTCCAATAAATCCCTCCGCAATAATTTACAAGATTTTTACGAAATAACATATTTTTTCCTCATTTTGAGGGTGAAATTTTCTCCGGGCAGCGGTTGTTCAAAATTCATATCGCAAAACTACCTCGTTTTGCAACACAGACCTGGTTCAACATCATGGCAAGTCGGAATTTTATCCAATGGCTTTATCGAAAGCTCTCGCCTTGTTCCTGTTTTTTTCCCATCCAAACGATTGTCAATTTGTTTGACATACCCTCTATTTTAGTATAAATTGAGTGTTCTTTTTTTTAACAACCTGGCAGGAAGGGCTTGTGAATTTTCAATGAGCATCGAAAATATACGAAATTTTTGTATTATTGCCCATATCGACCATGGTAAATCCACCCTGGCGGATCGATTGCTGGAATTTACCGGCGCGTTGGAAAACCGTCAGATGCAATCGCAGGTGTTGGATAACATGGAACTGGAGCGGGAACGGGGAATTACCATCAAATCCCACGCGGTTCGGATGCCCTACAAAGCGCCCGATGGCAGGGAATACATCTTCAACCTGGTGGATACCCCCGGGCATGTGGATTTTTCTTACGAAGTCTCCCGCACCCTGGCAGCGGTGGAGGGAGCGTTGCTGTTGGTGGATGCTTCCCAGGGGGTGGAGGCGCAGACCATCAGCAACCTTTACCAGGCAATAGATAATGACCTGGTGATTATTCCGGTCATCAATAAAATTGATTTGCCGGGCGCCGAGGTGGAAGCGACGAAACATCAGATCATTGAACTCATTGGCTGCGGGGAAGATGAAATTTTGCTCACCAGCGCCAAAACCGGTCTGGGGGTTGAAGAAGTGGTTCAGGCAATCATCGACCGGATCCCTTCTCCCGGCGGCGATCCCGACGCTCCCCTCCAGGCGCTTATTTTCGATTCCAGTTTTGACAGCTACCGGGGAGTCATTGCCCTGATTAGAGTTTTTAACGGAAGTATTCGGGAGAAGGACAAAATTACCTTTATGGCAACCCGGAAGCAGTTCGAAGTGGAGGAACTGGGCTATTTGCTGCTTAAAAGATTTCGGAGTCATCAATTAAGCACCGGGGAAGTGGGGTATCTGATTTGCGGCGCCAAGAATGTGCGGGATGTCAAGGTTGGGGAGACGGTTACCCACACCGATCGCCCGGCGGACTCCCCTTTGCCCGGGTATCGCAGCGTCAAACCGATGGTGTTTGCCGGCATTTACCCGGTGGAGACCCAGGAATTTGACAATCTCCGCTCCGCCCTGGAAAAACTGATTCTGAATGATTCTTCACTCCAATATGAGCCGGAGACCTCCACTGCGCTGGGTTTTGGGTTCCGGTGCGGATTTTTAGGACTGCTGCACATGGAAATTGTTCAGGAACGGCTGGAGCGGGAATTCGGGCAGAACATCATTGTCACCACGCCCAATGTGATTTACCGGGTCACGCTTACCGACGGGCAGGTGCAATTTGTGGATAATCCATCCAAAATGCCCCCTGCCGGAAATGTGGAAAAATTAGAAGAACCGTTTATCGATGCCCACATCATCACCCCGCCGGAATACATCGGAAACATCATGAAGTTGTGCAGCGAAAAACGGGGGATTTTGAAAAACACCTCATATTTGGACCCCAGCCGGGCGGATTTGCATTATCACCTCCCCCTGGCGGAAGTGGTCTTCGATTTTTACGACCGGCTTAAATCGGTCTCGCGCGGGTATGCCTCGTTGGATTATGAATTCCTGGGCTACCGGGAATCGAAGTTGGTAAAGCTGGATATTCTGATCAACGGGGAAGTGTTGGATGCCCTGTCTATCATTGTGCATAAGGATAAAGCTTATGAACAGGGGCGAAGCCTGTGCCGGAAATTGCGGAAAATCATCCCCCGGCAGATGTTCGAGGTGGTTATTCAGGCGGCAATTGGCAGTAAAGTTATTGCCCGGGAGAGCGTAAAAGCCCTGCGTAAAAATGTGCTGGCAAAATGTTACGGCGGGGATGTCACCCGGAAGCGTAAGCTGTTGGAAAAACAGAAAGAAGGTAAAAAACGGATGAAGCAGGTGGGACGGGTGGAAATTCCCCAGGAAGCATTTTTAGCGGTTTTGTCCGCCGATGAGTAGCCGATCCATTCCTGTTACAAATTCCAATGGCATATTCACCTGGTAACCGGAACTTTATGAACACCTTAAACGAATAATTTCAATTACGCAGCAACAACAGTTGAATGGAGGTTATGGTATTGAAACCGAAAAATAAAATCGTTGAGAACATCAAAGCGGTATTAATTGCCTTGCTGGCAGCTTTGATTTTGCGGCAGTTTGTGATTGCCTCGTACAACGTTCCTACCGGCTCTATGAAGGATACGATTTTGATTGGTGATTTCATGTTTGTCAATAAATTCATCTATGGCGCCCGCACCCCTACCTGGATAGGCATCCCATTTACCGACAAAGGTTTTTATGTTCCCTTTGTGCGTTTCCCGGCAATTACCAAACCCAAACAATACGATATTGTGGTCTTTGAATACCCGCGGGAGCGCCGGTTGGACTATATCAAACGTTGTGTGGCCGTGGGCGGGCAATCGGTCCAGGTAAAAGATAACGATCTCTTTATCAACGGAAAACCGGAAGGAAAAAAAACGTTTCTTTACCGCAAATTTGACCCCGAAGAAAACCGGCAAATCCAATATTATAGAATTACAACACCAACAGGAAAAACATACGTTATTCGTCATGCTTTGTATAATGGGTATGGACTGAATAACTACAACACCGTCATTGTTCCGCCGGATCATTATTTTATGATGGGAGATAATCGCGATAACAGTCAGGACAGCCGGGTATGGGGCTTTGTTCCGCCGGAGAACATTGTCGGCAAACCGTTGATTGTGTGGTTATCCTGGGACAGCACGGTACCGGGTTATCGGTTGTTTAAAAAAATTCGTTGGGGCAGGCTGGGTTCGATAGTAAGATAATCCGGATTGCCCCTGGTTTGCATGACTGATCAATAACTTTCAAGCAGGAGTGATTGTTTTTGAAACCCAAATTCAGACGAATCGAAACCATGCAGGCGATTCTCATCGCCTTTTTAGCGGCACTGATTATGCGTCAGTTTGTCATTGCCGCTTATAAAATTCCCACCGGCTCCATGGAAAACACCCTGCTGGTGGGCGATTTTCTGCTGGTAAACAAATTTGTGTACGGCGCCAAAATGCCCGATTGGGTGGGGGTTCCGTTCACCCGCTGGAAAAAGTGGCCAATTCCCACCGGGGTCCAACTTCCAAGGTTTCTCCGTTTTCGGCTTCCGGCGCTGGCGCATCCCAAACCCCATGATATCCTGGTGTTCAAATATCCGCGCAATCCTCACCTGGAATACATCAAACGCTGCATCGCCCTGGGAGGGCAGACAGTGGAAATCCGGGACAAAAAAGTTTTTGTGGATGGCATCCGCTTCCCGGACCCACCGGGAGTTAAATATGTGGATCCCCAAATTCTGCCCCGGAATGTAAACTGGTATAGTGTTTTCCGTCCCGACCTGGGCAGCCGCGATAACTTCGGTCCCCTGGTGGTGGAAGAGCACCATTACTTTGTGATGGGGGATAACCGGGACGACAGCTCGGACAGCCGCCAGTGGGGGTTTGTGCCCCCGGAGAACATCGTCGGCAAACCGCTGATCATTTATTTATCCCTGGGCAGCCTGCCTGACGGAGAAGGCGGCTTCTTCAACCGCCTGCGCTGGGACCGCCTGGGAATGGTCATCCGATGAGGCAAACCATGAACGGATTATACATCCACATCCCATTTTGCCATTCAAAATGCGGTTATTGTGATTTTTATTCGATCACCCAACTGGAATTGATGGATGCGTTCGTAGAAGGACTCCGGAAGGAAATCCACCTGCGGGCACCTCAATATAATAGCATCACCTTCAATACTCTCTTCTGGGGTGGCGGAACCCCCACCCTGCTTCCGGAAAAGCATTTGCAGCATATTCGGAACGCCCTCTTTTCGCATTTCAATATCTCCCCGGATGCCGAAATCACCATCGAAGCCAATCCCGGTACCCTCTCCCCGGAAAAATTGGCGCTTCTCCGATCTCTGGGATTTAACCGTCTCAGTATGGGAGTGCAAAGCTTTAATCCCGGGGAACTGGAATTTTTAGGTCGTATCCATACGGTTGCTGATGTGCTTGAGAACTTTCAGGCTGCTCGAAACGCCGGCTTCCGCAACATCAACATCGATTTGATGACCGCCTTTCCCGGTATTACGGAATCTTCATTTAAGAACACCCTTCAGGAAGCCGTTCATTTGTTTCCCGAACACATCTCTTGCTATACATTGATTTTTGAACCCGGCACAGTTTTTTACAAACGAATGGAGCAGGGAGAATTGCAGCCCCTGGGGGAAGATGAAGAAGCGGGCTATTATGAATTTGCCCGGGATTTTTTAAACCGCTACGGTTACCAGGGGTATGAGATCTCCAATTTTTCCCGCGGGGAGGAGTTTGTCTGCCGGCATAACCTGATTTACTGGCAGCATCATCCGTATATTGGGTTGGGTCCATCGGCGCATTCTTTCTATCAACAGAAACGGTTCTCCAATAAACGTTCAGTGCTGGCTTACCTCAAAGACCTCCAAAAGGAGCGCCTCCCGATTGGCTTTGTGGAAGAACTGTCACTTGAAAAACAGATGTTTGAGTTTGTTTTTTTAAGATTACGACTGCGCCAGGGGATTCCGGTGCATGAATTTAAAAAACGCTTCGGGGTGGATTTTTTTCAACAATATGATGAAACCTTGCAGAAATTGATGAGTGAAAATTTAATTGAACAAAACGGCGACACCGTTCGACTATCGGAAAAAGGCTGGATGATTGCCGATACGGTCGCCGCTTATTTTTAGGAGTCTTTTAAAGTGAACCTATCTTCAATCCGTTTACTTCCGTTTTATCTGCTTCTTATGGTACTGTTGGGATTTACCATCCCTGTTGCATCACAGGAAGCAGCTCCCTCACAGGCTCATCGCCAGAATTGGCAACGGCGGCAGTTTATGGTCGCCCAGGGGTATCAACGGCGAAATGAACACCCGCGCGCCATCCGTATTCTGGAATCGCTCTATCAAACGTCTCCCGGTAATGTTCAATATTACCAGGCGTTGCTCAGTTCCTATCTGCAACTTTCCCTGGTGGATAAAGCACAGGATTTGATTCGTCGGCAGGAATCATTTGATAAGGGCAACCCCCGCTACCGGGTGGATTTTGGGGAGGTGCTACTGAAATCCGGGGAAAAGGCCGAAGCGCTGAAAATATGGAAAAAAGTTCTGGATCAGCATCCCGATATCACCTCGTTATACACCCAGGTCGCCCGGGCGATGACCGCTAACCGGATGTATGATGAAGCAGTGCAGGTATATGAACAAGCGTATCACAACCACCCGGATCAACCTTATCTTCTGCATGAGTTAGCGAATTTTTATCGTACCCGCTTACAATATGACCGGGCATTGCAAGCCTATATAAAGTATGTGCGCCAAAAACCGGAAGATTATCAGATGATTGCCCGGAGTGTGCTGGCATTTCGGGTGGAAGATGAAGCGGAAATTGAGCATCTCCTCAGTCTGTTACGGAAAGAGTTAAAAAAATCCGGTGACCGGGTGGAATTGAAAATTTTGGGGGCAAAATTTTTTCAGAAGTATGGTCGTTACGATGAAGCGTTTTCTTTGTACCGGGATGTGGAGACTGAAAAAACCCGGGGGCGTTACTTACTGGAATTTGCCCGGGCAGTGCAGTCGGATTCCTTGTATCCCCTGGCACTGCGGGCATATAATGAAGTGATCAATCGGTTTCCCCACTCACCTTTTTTATGGCTGGCTTACCAGGGGGCTGCCCGCTGTAATCTGGAACTGGCGCGCACTCGTAATGACCAATCCTATGCCCGTCAGGCGATTGATATGATCCACCAGGTACAGGAACGCTTTCCCAATCGACCCGAAGTGGCGAACCTTACCCTGCTGGAAGGAGACATTTACCGCCGGTTCTTCTTTGATCTGGACCGAGCCATCACCATCTACTCTAAAGTCGCCCGGTTATACCAAAACAAGCCGGATATCCGGGAAGGCGCCCTGCTTAGTGCCGGGGAAACTTATATGATGCGGGGAGACCTGGATAAAGCCGCCGAAATGCTGATGCAGGTAAACAGTAAAGCCAGGAAACCCCGGGCACTGTTTTTGCTGGCAAAAATCAAGTTTTACCAGGGAGATTACGAAGGAGCGCGGAAACGGTTAAACCGAATTCCGGAATTGCAGGGGTTATCCGGCACCATGACCAACGATGCCTTTGAACTGCAAGGGATTTTGGAGAATGAAAAAACCGCTCCCCAGGCATTAAAACTCTACGCCGAAGCGGATTGGCTGCTGATGCAGCAAAAGAAATCCCAGGCAATCAGCAAATTAAAAAAAGCCCTGGAAAACAATCCGCCGATTCCTTTTAAAATCCGGTTGTTATTGCAGGCAGCCCGGCTTTCCAGGGATATCGGAAAACCGGACCAGGCGCTGGAATTCTGCAATCAAGTGTTAAAAGACGAGTCTTTGCACCTGTATGCCGATGAGGCGTTGTTTTTAATGGCAGGTATTGTGGAAAATCAATTAAAAAATGTGGCGCAGGCATATTCCCTGTATGACCGGCTATTAGCGGAATTTCCCACCAGCCAGTTTGCCATTGCCGCCAGGGAAAGATTAAAAGAAATTCGGAAACAAAACCCGGAATTGGTGCCATGAGAAGCATCCGTCATTTTTGGATTGGGGTGTGGTTGATGGTTTTCCCACTCAGCGCCCAGCAGTGTTTAATCCCCATGGACTTTTCCCAGACCGACCATCTTAAAGCGTATGGGATAGCTTACTGGAGCTTAACCCGCGGGGTCAATGTGGAATGGCTGCTCAATTACCGGGGCGGTTCTTTTTTAATGCCTCTCTTCCCCGGGCTGGAGCAGGAATGCAGAATTCGAGGGGTGAGCTATGAGGTGATCGGAGCGAGTGAAGTGAATTCCATTTACGCCACCATTGAAAATGAGAATATGGAGCGGGTGCTGCTGGAAAAAGCGCCCAAAATTGCAGTCTACACCCCGCCCAACAAACAGCCCTGGGATGACGCCGTTACCCTGGCGCTTACCTACGCAGAAATTCCCTACGACAAAATTTATGATGATGACGTGTTGGATGGCAAACTCAGCGAATACGACTGGCTGCACCTGCATCATGAAGATTTTACCGGGCAATATGGTAAATTTTATAGTGCCTTTCGGAATGCCCCCTGGTATCAGGAAGAAGTGCATGTAAATGAAGCCCTGGCAGCCAAACGGGGATACCCGTCGGTTTCGGAGTTGAAGAAAGCGGTTGCCCGGGAAATTAAGCGCTACGTGGTAGGCGGCGGTTTTTTATTTGCCATGTGTTCCGCAACCGATGCCCTGGATATTGCCCTGGCAGCGGAAGGGGTGGATATCGTTGATGTGCCGTTTGACGGTGACCCGCCCGACCCCAACTATCAGCAAAAACTGGATTTTTCCAAAACCCTGGCATTCCAGAACTTCAAGCTCTATACCGATCCCAACTTATACGAATTTTCCGATATCGACATCCCGCCCAGTTTTGCTCCCCGCATTCGAGACCCGGAAACCGACTATTTCTCGCTGTTCGAATTCTCTGCCAAATACGACCCGGTACCCACCATGCTGACCCAAAACCACGTCGGCATCATTAAGGGATTTATGGGGCAAACCACCATGTTTAACCGAAAAAAAATTAAACCCTCGGTGGTAATAATGGGGGAAGTGGAAGGTACTGATGAGGTAAAATACATTCATGGTAATGTGGGGAAGGGCACCTTTACGTTTTACGGTGGGCACGATCCGGAAGATTACACCCATGCGGTGGGGGATCCCCCGACTCAACTGGAACTGCACAAAAACTCGCCGGGCTATCGTTTAATCCTGAACAATGTTTTGTTCCCGGCGGCGAAAAAGAAAAAATTGAAAACCTGACCTGCAATGCCAATTTCCCCAAATACTCCAATCTCTCCGTAGTTATGGTGCCCGGGCTGTGTTCCGTTTGAAGGCGTGAAACGTGACGAGTAACGAGTAATGATTTCGGATTTTTGATGGCGAATTTACCCAAACAACTTCCCATCACGCATCCACACTTCTACCCATCTACTTTTTTCCTGCTGAAAACTGTCCGCCCTTTTGAGAAAAGCTGTTAGCTGTTGGCTATTAGCTATAGTTTAATCCACACATAGCCCCCATCTCCCCATTCATTCATCGACTCATCTCCTGCAGAAAGCTGACGGCTGAGAGCTGATAGCGCTCCCGACCGCTCCCCCATTCCCCCAAACCACTCTACCTATACCTTATACCCTTATAACCTTATAACATTATACCCTTGTTGTGCCCCCTTCCTGCTGCTTAATCAACCCCACATCCGGGCATTGGTTGCATTCAAATTGCAGAGTAATGTGGTGAATGCCGAACTGCTCTTCTAAAATCCGTTCGATTTTCTCCCGCAGTTGGTCGCTTTCGCTGATCAGCATGTCCTTCACATTCACATGGGCTTCAAAATGCACATCATGCTCCCCGATGTGCCAGACATGGATGTGGTGAATATCGCTCACTTCCGGAAGCGCCTCCACGGCTTGCTGGACTTCAGTCAACGAAATCCCGGCGGGGGCACCTTCCATTAATATATGAATTGCCGAAGTTATAATCTGATAACTCTCTTTGATGATATACAGGCCGATGAGAACGGTTAAAACCGGGTCTATCCAGTAAATTCCCCAGAAGTAAAT